>DVHE01000044.1 GCA_018712245.1 Candidatus Avoscillospira avicola
TGTTTTCACAAATTAACCTTAACGCAAAAAGGCAGACTGGGCAACCCTTTTGGGGCTGCCCAGTCTGTTTTTTTGCAATTTGGTATTTTTTGTTTTTGCAACGGGCCCTTTGAATCGACATGGACAGATTACACCGTGGGCTGGTTGGCAGCTTCGATGATCTTGACGAACTTCTCGGGCACCAGGGAGGCGCCGCCGATGAGGCCGCCGTCGATGTCGGGCTGGGCCAGCAGTTCGAAGGCGTTCTTCTCGTTCATGGAGCCGCCGTAGAGGATGGAGGTAGCGCGGGCGATCTTGGCGCCGTAGAGCTTGCGGATCACGGTGCGGATATGCTCGCAGACTTCCTCGGCCTGCTCGGGGGTAGCGGTCTTGCCGGTGCCGATGGCCCAGATGGGCTCATAGGCGATGATGATCTTGCGGATCTTCTCCTCGGCCACGCCGCAGAGGGCGGCCTTGATCTGCATAGTGATCCACTCTTCGGTGATGCCGATCTCGCGCTGCTCCAGGGACTCGCCCACGCAAACGATGGGGATCAGCTCGGCAGCCAGAGCGGCCTGCACCTTGGCGTTGACTTCGGCGTCGGTCTCGCCCATGGCGCGACGCTCGGAGTGGCCGATGATGACGTACTTGCAGCCGGCATCCACCAGCATGTTGGTGGCGATTTCGCCGGTGTAGGCGCCGGAGGCGTTGGCGTTGCAGTTCTCAGCGCCGATGCCCACGCGGGTCTCGCGCATGGCGCGGACGGCGGCGGGGATGCACACGGCGGGAACACAGATGGCCACGTCACACCAGCGGCCCTTGGGCATCATGGCCTTGAACTCGGTCATAAAAGCCTTGGTGTCGGAGGGGGTCTTGTTCATTTTCCAGTTGGCTGCAATGACAGTCTTGCGGTACTTTCTGTTCATGGTATCGATTCTCCTATATTTTATCCAAATTGAGGGGGTGTCTTACTTATCCTGCAGGCAAGCGATGCCGGGAAGCTCCAGGCCTTCCAGGAACTCCAGGGAGGCGCCGCCGCCGGTGGAGATGTGGGTGATCTTGTCGGCGAAGCCCAGCTGCTCACAGGCAGCGGCGGAGTCACCGCCGCCCACGATGGTCACAGCGGAGGATTCGGCCAGAGCCTCGGCCACGGCAATGGTGCCCTTGGCCAGGATGGGGTTCTCAAAGACGCCCATGGGGCCGTTCCACACCACGGTCTTGGCGGACTTGGCAGCCTCGGCGAAGAGCTTGCGGCTCTCCTCACCAATGTCCAGGCCTTCCATGTCGGCGGGGATGGCGTCGGCGGCCACGGTCTTGACGTCGATGGGGCCGTCAATGGGATCAGGGAAGGAGGCAGCCACGACGGTGTCCACCGGCAGCAGCAGCTTGACGCCCTTGGCCTCAGCCTTGGCCATCATTTCCTTGCAGTAGTCGATCTTCTCGGTGTCCAGCAGGGACTTGCCCACGGCGTAGCCCTTGGCGGCCAGGAAGGTGTAGGCCATGCCGCCGCCGATGATCAGGGTGTCAACCTTCTCCAGGAGGTTGTTGATGACGTTGAGCTTGTCGGAGACCTTGGCGCCGCCCAGGATGGCGACGAAGGGACGCTCGGGATCGGCCAGGGCCTTGCCCATGATGCCGATTTCCTTCTGAATCAGGTAGCCGCAGACGGCGGGCAGATAGTCGGCCACACCGGCGGTGGAGGAGTGGGCGCGGTGGGCGGTGCCGAAGGCGTCGTTGACGAAGATGTCCGCCAGGGAGGCCAGCTTCCGGCTCAGCTCGGGATCGTTCTTGGTCTCGCCCTTCTCAAAGCGGGTGTTCTCCAGCAGCATGACCTGGCCGTTCTCCAGGGCAGCGGCCTTGGCCTGGGCGTCCTTGCCGGCCACGTCGGCAGCCATGATCACGGTCTGGCCCAGCAGCTCGCTGAGACGGTCCGCCACCACCTTCAGGCTCAGCTCAGGCTTGTACTCGCCCTTGGGCTTGCCCATGTGGGAGCAGAGGATGACCTTGGCGCCCTGCTTGACCAGGTACTGGATGGTGGGCAGCGCGGCCACGATGCGCTTGTCGCTGGTGATGACGCCGCCTTTGATGGGGACGTTGAAGTCGCAGCGGCACAGCACCCGCTTGCCGGTGACGTCAATATCTTCCACGGATTTCTTGTTGTAGTTCATATTGTTTGCCTCCTCAAAACGTCATGGGATCAGTTTACCAGGATGTCATGGAGCCCCGGTCCAGAAGCTGGGGGAACTCCTGCTGCCGCAGCGCCTCAAAGACGGCCACGGCCACGGAATTGCTGAGGTTCAGGCTCCGGGCCTCCGCCCGGATGGGAATGCGCAGACAGCGCTGGGGATGCTGGGCCAGGAGCGCTTCCGGCAGGCCGCGGGTTTCCCGCCCAAAGACCAGGTAACAGTCGGGAGAGAACGCCGCCGCCGTATAGGCTTGGGGGGCTTTGGTGGAAAAGAGCCAGAAGTCCTCGGCGCCTGTTTTAGACAGGAAATCCGCCCAGTCTTCGTACACTTTGACGTCCACCAGATGCCAGTAGTCCAGGCCGGCGCGCTTGACGGCCTTGTCGGAGATATCAAAGCCCAGAGGCTTGATGAGGTGCAGCACGCTGCCGGTGGCAGCGCAGGTCCGGGCAATGTTTCCCGTGTTGGCCGGAATCTCCGGCTCCAAGAGTACAATGTTCAGCATTTCCTCCAGTGCCCTTCTTTCCACTGGATATTTTAGGGCAAAAAATCGTGAATTGCAACTAGTTTTTCCGAGTTTATGCAATTTATCGCATATTTCCAATGGAGTGGGGGAATTTCACGAAAGATTTTGTGACAATTACCGAAAAATCGTTCCGAACTGTCGGGGATTTTTCGGCTTCTTCCGGGATTTTTCTGGGGAAAATGAAGGGTTCAGCCCAGTTTTTCCCTGCTTGTGAGCGCATCGAGGAGTCCCTGGGAAAACGCCGCGATTCTGGCGCCGACGCCGCTGGCGCGCATGGCGTCGCCGGGGTCGTGAGCGGTCTCCAGCAGCATGGCCCGGGGTGGGAGAATCAGCCCCCGGTTGAGGCACATGGCCCCCAGCAGCTGCCGGGCCACCAGGTCGCCGCCGGAGTAGCCTGAGGCCACCACGCCGGCCACGTACTTCTGCCCCAGGTCCTCCTTGACCACCAGATTGGTCATGCGGTTGATGAGCGCCACCAGGTTGGCGCCCAGGGCGTCGTTGTAGTTGGGGCAGAGGAAGAGCAAGAGGTCACTCTGGAGAATGGCTGGGAAGACGGCTTCGGAGAGGGCGCCGCCATAGAAGCAGGTGCTGTTCTGGGCGAAGTGCAGGCACTGGTGGTAGCCGCAGCCCCGGCAGTCCTGGACGGTGCCGTTCAGCAGGCCGATCTCTTCCACCTGGCAGTGGGCTGAGAGCCGCTCCAGAATGGCCCGGCCCAGGGCCAGGGTGTTGGAGCGCTGCTGCTCCGAGGCGTGGAGCATCAGCACCCGGGGGTGGGAGAACCGGGGCGGGGCAAAGGAGGCCAGCCGTGCGATCAGCTCGCCTACCCGCCGGGCATAGGTCTCCTCCCGGGTGAGGCCCCAGTTGGCGGCCTGGATGTGCTGGTTGTAGAGGGAGCCGGTGGCCTCCACCAGGGGTCGGCCCGGCAGATATGCCCCGGCCATGGAGCAGGCCAGGGCCAGGGCTTGGGCGGCGGACTTGGTGTAGAGTTCCCCGGTGCCGTCGGCCACCAGGCAGACGGTGGAGCCGGCGAGG
>DVHE01000045.1 GCA_018712245.1 Candidatus Avoscillospira avicola
CTGCAGATGCTGCTCCGCGGCCAGAACCTGCTGGGCTATAAGCACTACCACGACGACGTGGTGGAGAAGTTTGTGGAGCTGTCCATCAAGAACGGCATCGACATCATCCGTATCTTCGACGCGCTGAACGACTTCCGCAACCTGGGCACCGCCCTGGACGCCACCATGAAGTACGCCACGAAGAAGACCATCGCCTCCGGCTGCATCAGCTACACCCAGAGCCCGGTCCACACCGTGGAAAAGTACGTGGAGATGTGCAAGGAACTGAAGAAGATGGGCTTCAAGACCATCTGCCTGAAGGACATGGCCGGCACCATGAGCCCCTATGAGGCCGAGCATCTCATCAAGGGCATCAAGGACGCCGTCGGCGATATGCCCCTGATCCTCCACACCCACTGCACCACCGGCATGGCCTACATGACACTGACCAAGGCCATCGAATCCGGCATCGACGTCATCGACACCGCCACCTCCTGCTTCTCGGGCGGCACTTCCCAGCCCGCCACCGAGACCATGTTCTATGCCCTGCAGCAGTACGGCATCGAGACCGGCCTCAACGAGGAGATCATCAACAAGGTCAACGACTACTTCAAGCCCATCAAGCAGAAGTATATCGACTCCGGCCGCATCAACCCCAAGAGCATGGCCACCGACGCCCAGGCTCTGGTGTACAAGGTCCCCGGCGGCATGCTCTCCAACATGATCGCCAACCTGACCGACATGAAGGCCATGGACAAGTTCGACGCGGCCCTGGCCGAGATCCCCGCTGTCCGCGCCGATCTGGGCTATCCTCCCCTGGTCACGCCCCTTTCTCAGATGGTGGGCAACCAGGCCGTGACCAACGTGCTGCTGGGCGAACGCTACAAGCAGATCTCCAAGGAAGTCAAGAACTATATCAAGGGCGAGTACGGCATTGCCCCGGCTCCCGTCAGCAAGGATCTGGAGAACAAGGTCCTGGGCGAGGGCGGCAAGAGCGTGGACTGCCGCATTGAAGACGCCAAGCGCACCGGCGAGGACTTCAAGGCCGCCAAGGAAGCCCTAGGCGATCTGGCCCAGAGCGAGGAAGACGTGATGAGCTACATCTGCTTCCCCGACCAGACCAAGAAATTCCTGGAGAGCCGTAAGGCCAAGGAAGAGAACATCGCCACCTACGCCATCGAAGAAGCGTAAGGAGGTCTGAGTATGTTCTTAGCGAATGTTGTCGCCTCCGGCACCCCGGAGACCATTGGCGGCGCCCTGCTCACCGGCCTTCTGGGCTATATTGTGGTGTTCTTCGGGCTGTTTTTGCTGATGATCGTCGTCATCATCACAAGCAAGATTGTGATGGCCAAGACCGCCAAGGAGGCGCCCGCCGCCCCCGCCGCCGTTGCTCCGTCCCCCGCCGCCGCGCCTGCCGCGGCCCCGGCCCCCGGCTCCGCCGGCAAGCTCAAGCTCTATGACACCCCCGAAAAAGAGGCTGCCATGATTATGGCCATCGTGGCCAATAAAATGGGCCGTCCCCTCAACGAGCTGCGGTTCATTTCCATCAAGGAGGTCAAGTGAAGATGAAATACAAGGTCACGCTCAACGGCAAAACGTATGAAGTCGAGGTAGAGGCCGGCAAGGCCATGCTGGTGGACGAGTACGAGGCCTATGCCCCGGCTCCGGCCCCCGCCGCCGCGCCCGCGCCCACCGCTGCCCCGGCCCCCGCCGCTGCTCCCGCGGCTCCCGCCGCCCCCGCCCCCGCCGCTCCCTTGGCCGCCGGCGAGACCGTCAGCGCGCCCATGCCCGGCAATATCCTCAGCGTCAACGTCTCCCAGGGTCAGGCCGTAAAGGCCGGCGATATCCTCGTCATTCTGGAGGCCATGAAAATGGAAAATGAGATCGTCGCCCCCCGCGACGGCACCATCGCCCAGGTGGTCACTGCCAAGGGAGCTGTCGTCGATACCGGTGCGCCTCTGATTGTTCTTCAGTAAGGAGGGGTTTTCATGGATGTATTGGGAACCCTGTTAAAACTCTGGAACGACTCCGGCTTTAACTACTTCTTTATCGGCGACGGCTGGAAGTACCTGGTGATGATCGTCGTCGCCTGCGTCCTGCTGTACCTCGGCATTGTCAAGCAGTTTGAGCCGCTGCTGCTGGTGGGCATCGCCTTCGGCGCTTTGCTGACCAACCTCCCCGGCAGCAACCTCTATACCCCCGAGCTGTGGGACCGCTTCCTCACCGGAGAGATCGGCTTCGGCACCATCATGCGCGACGGCGGCCTGCTGGACGTCCTCTACATCGGCGTCAAGGCCGGCGTGTACCCGTCGCTGATCTTCATGGGCATCGGCGCCATGACCGATTTCGGCCCCCTGCTCTCCAACCCCAAGAGCCTGCTCCTGGGCGCGGCCGCCCAGCTGGGCGTCTTCGTCGCCTACATCGGCGCTGTGATTCTGGGCTTCACCGGCAACCAGGCCGCCTCCATCGGCATCATCGGCGGCGCTGACGGCCCCACCGCCATCTTCCTCACCACCCGCCTGGCCCCCGAGCTGCTGGGCGCCATTGCCATCGCGGCCTACTCCTACATGGCCCTGATCCCGCTGATTCAGCCCCCGCTGATGAAGCTCTGCACCACCAAGAAGATGCGCATGGCCAAGATGGAGCAGACCCGCGTCGTCACCAAGACCGAGAAGATTGTCTTCCCCATCGTGGTCAGCATCTTCGTCATTTTGCTGCTGCCCTCCACCGCGCCCCTGATCGGCTGCCTGATGCTGGGCAACCTGTGGCGTGAGTGCGGCGTCACCGAGCGCCTGAGCGACACCGTGCAGAACGCGCTGATGAACATCGTCACCGTCTTCCTGGGCATCTCCGTGGGCGCCACCACCGTGGCCTCCCGCTTCCTGACGCTGGACACCCTGAAGATCGTTGTCCTGGGCCTGGTGGCCTTCGGCATCTCCACCGTGGGCGGCCTGCTGGGTGGCGACGTGATGTACGTTCTCACCGGCGGCAAAGTGAACCCCCTGATCGGTTCCGCCGGCGTTTCCGCCGTTCCCATGGCGGCCCGTGTCTCCCAGAAGGAAGGCCAAAAGGCCAACCCCGCCAACTTCCTTCTGATGCACGCTATGGGCCCCAACGTGGCCGGCGTCATCGGCTCGGCCATCGCTGCCGGCTTCCTGCTGGCTGTCTACGGCTGATTCCCCCGCTTCTCACCCCGAGGCCAATGCCTCGGGGTTTTTTGTATGATTCACCAGCGCCCGGGCTATACTACCACCAGTATTCCAGCCGCGGCGCCGCGATTTGGCGCCGGAATTCCATACCAACGGGCGCAGGCCGCCCGGGACAACGACGAGGTGACACCATGCAGGAAGACACTCTGAATCTATTGGCCGACTGCTCCGCCGGAATCAAAATGGCTCTGAGTACCATCGACGGCATTTTACCCGGCGTGCAGGATCACACACTGCGGCAAAAGCTCAAAGACAGCGTCTCCACGCACCATCGCATCCAGGATGAGACGCTCTCCATGCTCCAGGCCCTGGGCGGCAGCGACAAAGAGCCCAGCGCCATGGCCAAAAGTATGTCCTGGCTGAAAACCAACACCAAAATGGCCCTGGGCGACGACACCACCGCCGCCTATCTGGTGGCCGACGGCTGTGACATGGGCGTAAAATCCCTCTGCCGCAGCCGCAACCGCTACCCCGCCGCCCAGAAGGAGGCCAAATCCATCGCTGAGCAGCTCATCGACTGCGAAGAAAAGCTCTCGGCCAGTATGCGCCCATTTTTGTGAATACGCGCCGCCCTCAGACTCACAGGATTCCCTGTGAGTCAGACTGTCAAAAAAGCTACGCTTTTTTGACAAAGGGGACTGCACCCCAAAAGGTTCTCGGTTTTCTTCGAAAAGCTGTCGAACCTTTTGGGGTGTAAAGTGCGATTTCCGATGCGCATGTCCCCGGAAA
>DVHE01000046.1 GCA_018712245.1 Candidatus Avoscillospira avicola
TTTTGGGGTGTAAAGTGCGATTTCCGATGCGCATGTCCCCGGAAATCGCGATTTTAATTTTATTTCGCCGCTGCGGCGGCGAAACTCTGCGAGGCTTATTTCCCGCTTCCGGAGGTTTTTTGACACGCTCAACGCCGTCCCTGCCGGGACGGCGTTTCAGTTTTATCATTTCATTACAGGAAAAACACGGTGTAAATCGCCTACAGGAACAGGCAGATCACGCCTGCGACAGCCACTACCGCGCCGCCGGCCCGCCCGACCAGCAGCGCCGCATCAGAGGGCTCGGCATTCTTGAATCGCCAGCCGTAGCTCAAATACCACATCGCCCGGGGGAACGCCGCATTGACAACCCCCAGCAAAATTAGAAGAAGCCCGGGGGCGACATATTTGCCGGAAGCACTTCTCTCGACGCTGTGGTCCAATTCGAGGACCTCCCACAACGTCTCGCCAGAAACATATCGCTCTGGGTCGTAGCCATAATTCCAGCCGCCCATGCCCCCATATTGATCCTCTTGCCACCAATATATGGACCCGTCGGGATATGTAACATGGAAGTTCACAATGCTGCCTCTGCTTTCAATCTCATAATGACAGACCTCTCCATCCACCGTGATCGTCTGCTGCACCTGATCCACAGTATACGTTTTTCCGTTATAAGTCACATCATAGGGCTGCGTCGCCTTCTCACTGCCGCAAGCCGTAAGCATAGCCAGTGACATCAGTGCAAACAAGCAAAACGCCAGCAGATGGGATTTCTGAAATCGCGTTATGTAAGCCTTCATATCCACACCCCGCATTCCCGCATCTCTTGCCACTATGATAGCATACGTTATGCGCGCTGGCAATGCCTATGTACGGCAGCCCGCAGGCTGCCGACTCATTCCGACGCTTCCAACATATTTTCCAGGAAGATGCCGTATCCCTGGGTTGGATCATTGACCAGCACATGGGTCACTGCGCCCACCAGCTTGCCGTTTTGCAAAATCGGCGAGCCGCTCATCCCCTGGACGATGCCGCCGGTGGATTCCAGCAGTGCCGGGTCGGTGATTTTTAACAGAAGGTTTCTGCCGCTCTCCTGGGACTGGGGAAACACCTTGACGATCTCCACGTCGTAAAGCGCCACGTCCCGGCCCTGGACATTGGCCAAAATCTGCGCCGCGCCGGTTTCCACCTCTTCCGAGTCCGCCACCGGCAGCGGTGTGCCCGCCACCGGTACCGTCAAATGGCCAAAGATGCCGTAGGCCGTGTTCTCCTCCACTTCGCCCAAAATCTCCGTCACCCGGAAGCTGCCCCGCAATTCCCCAGGTTGGCCGATCTTTCCTTTTTCCACATCCGAGACGGCAGATTCCACCACGACGCCGGCCTCCATTGGCATCAGATCTGATGTGGTCGAATCATTGACGCCGTGGCCCAGAGCGCCGAAGGCCCCGGTATTGGGATCGTAATACGTGACAGTGCCGATTCCTGCCACGGAATCGCGCACATACGCCCCCAGCCTTCTCCCTTCAGCGGTCTGTCGTGGTTTGACGCAGAACTCCGCCTCTTTGCCGTTGCGCAGAACTGTCAGAACCACTGTGTCCTCATCCAGACTCTCTTGCAGCGCGGCAACCGTATGGATTTCCGCGCCGTCTACCTGGATAATGACATCCCCTTTCCTGAGTCCCGCTTGTTCTGCGGAGGATTCCTGTTCAAACCCGGTCACGACCAGTCCCTCCGACACCAATTTGATGCCCACCGTGCAGCCGCCTGGGATGAGCATCCGCCCCCGGGCGCCCACAGGCATGGTCAGCAGCAGGACCGTCAACACGGCCACTGTGATTTTTTTGCAATGTTGTTTCATGGCTTCTCCTCGCTTCACATTGATATCCTCGGTTAATATGGCTGTCCAGCGCAAAAATCAACCACGCGATTCGATAGAAAAAACCACCGCCATTTCCTTGTCAAAAGGCGACAACCGCCCGGTTTCGCAGGGAAGAAGCTGCGAAACCGGGCGGTTGTTCCATTTTTACCTTAAATTGTGAATTCCAAGCAGTATTCATAAAGCGGATAGAGGGCCTTCAGCGTTTCGATCACCTGACCGGCCAGCTCCGGGGAAAAGAGCAGCTCGTCCGGGGCACGGTCCACGTCCATCATCAGCCCCCGCAGAGGATAATACGGCTCCACCGCCGGGTTGGGACAGCTGAGCTTCCGGCGGAAGGGCTCTCCGGTCAGGGTCAGGCCAGTTTCCCGCTCCAGCCGCGCCTTCAGCTCCAAAAATTCGTCCGGCCGGTCCAGAAGCATGGCCCGGTAGCGCGTCAGCGCCGGCGTCTTGGGCCGCCAAAGCACAAAGCCGTAGCTGTATGCTTCCGGGCGAATCTCGAAGTACAGCGTCGGCTGCTCGCTCCAGGGAAGGCCGTCAGGCCGCATACTCAGCCACAGGCTCTCCTTATAGGGCGTGGGCGGATGGAGCCGGGCGTCCCGGTAGATCCGCGAGAGCTTATAGGCCATGTTGGGCACCTGGGAAAAGGCTTCAAAGATCTGCCGGGAGAGCGCCTTCATGGGCTGGTAGAGCGTCTCCTCATACTGGGCTTTATGCTCTAAAAACCACGCGCGGTTGTTGTTCAGCCGGATGCCCCAGAGAAAATCCACTGTTTCCGGCGAAAAACCCTGAAACATACCCTTGCCCCCTCAGCCCTGGGCCGCGGCGTATTCCTGGGGGAAAAGCCGCTCCAGCGCAGCCTCCGCAGCAGCCTGCTCCGCTTTCTTTTTGCTCTTCCCGGCGCCGCAGCCAACCACCTGGCCGTTGAGCCGCACCTCCACGGTGAAGTGCTTGTTGTGATCCGGGCCGCTCTCCCCGGTCAGCACATAGCGCAGTTCCTGGTTCTTCTGCCGCTGGACCAGCTCTTGGAGCATGGTCTTGCTGTCATAATTCCCGGGCTGGCCCTGGGGCAGTTCCCGGAGAATCAGCCGCCGGATGATCCCCTCCGCAGCCTGAAAGCCGCCGTCCAGATAGGCCGCCGCCAGCACAGACTCCATGGCGTCGGAGACGATGCTGTCGCGCCGGCGTCCGCCGCCCTGCTCCTCCCCGTGGCCCAGCAGCAGATATTCTCCCAAATGGATGGAGGAAGCAGCCTTCGCCAGATTCCGCTCGCAGACCAAATCTGCCCGGATGCGCGTCAAGTCCCCCTCCGGCCGGTTGGGGAAGGCAATGTAAAGATAATCCGCAACCACAAAGCCCAGCACGCTGTCCCCCAGGAACTCCAGCCGCTCGTTGCTGCCGCGGCTGCTGCGGCGCTCGTTGGCATAGGAGCTGTGGGTCAGGGCGTTTTCCAGCAGGGACTTGTTGCGGAAGGTATAGCCCAGCCCCTGTTCCAATTCACTGTACATATCTCGTCCCTCATTTATCCTTGGTCGGGCTGATTTGGCTCAGCGCCTGGATCCGCGTCCGCAGCTCGTCCGCCATACCGCCGTTTACCGCCTCCATAGCCTGGCGCACCGCACTGCGGATGGCCCGGGCATCGGAAGAGCCGTGGGCCTTGACCACCGGCTTGGAGATGCCCAGCAGCATGGTGCCGCCCACCTCCCGGTAATCCAGCTTGCTCTTGAAAGCCCGGATTCCGCCGCGGCAGATCACCGCCGCCAGCTTGGTGAGGGCGCTGCGCAGAAACAGCTCCTTGAGCATTCCGGACATGAAGGAAGCCGTGCCTTCGATGGTCTTCAGCAGCACGTTGCCGGAGAAGCCGTCGGCCACCACCACATCCACGGTGTCCTGGAACACATCCCGGGCCTCCATGTTGCCCACAAAGCGGATCACTCCCAGATCGTCAGCCTGGCGGAGCAGGGAGAACGCCTCCTTTTGCAGCGCCCCGCCCTTGCTCTCCTCGGCGCCGATGTTCAGGAGCGCCACGCGGGGGCGCTCCTTTCCCTGGACCTTCTGGGCGTAGATGGAACCCAGCACCGCAAACTGGGCGAGGAACTCCGGCGTACACTCGGCGTTGGCGCCGCAGTCGATCAGCAGCGCGGAGCCGTTTTTTGTCGGGATCTCCGGGCAGAGGGCGGCGCGGCGGACGCCCTTGACCCGCTTGACGATCAGCGTGGCGGCGCTCAAAAGCGCGCCGGTGCTGCCGGCGGAGATGAATGCGTCCCCCGCCCCTTCAGCCAGCATCCGCAGACCCACCACCATGGAGGAATCCGGGCGCGTACGGATGACCGTGGCCGGATCATCGCACATATCCACCACGTCGTCGGCATTGGCCACCTCCACGCCCTTGGGCAAGGTATCCAGCCCCAGGGCGCTGAGGCTCTTCAAAATCGCCTCGCCGCGGCCCACCAGCACAATCTGCGCCCCGAACTCGGCGGCGGCGTCGATAGCGCCCCGGACAATCGCCTCAGGGGCATGGTCGCCGCCCATAGCGTCAATGAGAATTCTCATGGTCTACACCCTTTCTCTATCTATGGCGCGATGCGCCCCCGTCAGGTGATTTGCGCGATCAGCGTATCCAGCACATCCAATGCCCGCTGCGCGACGGCCAGGTTCTTGTTGGCCTTGCCCTTGACCCGGCGGTCCAGCGGCGCCAGGATCCCGAAGTTCACATTCATCGGCTGAAAATTCACGGCGCCGGGGTTGGAAATATAATGGCCCAGGGCGCCGATGGCCGTCTCCCGCGTAAAGTCCGGCGGCGTCTCCCCCCGCATCTTGAAGGCCATGGCAACTGCCGCCAAAAAGCCGGAGGCAGTCGATTCCACATAGCCCTCCACGCCGGTCATCTGCCCCGCAAAGGCCACCATGGGATTGCGCCGGTCGGCGTAAAAGGCGTCCAGCAGGCTGGGCGAGCGGAGAAAGGTGTTGCGGTGCATCACGCCGTAGCGGACAAATTCCGCGCTGCGCAGGGCGGGGATCATGGAAAACACCCGCTTTTGCTCCGGAAATTTCAGGTGCGTCTGGAAGCCGACGATGTTGTAGATGGTTCCGGCGGCATTATCCCGCCGCAGCTGCACCACGGCGTATGGCTCCCTGCCGGTTTTCGGATCCTTGAGCCCCACCGGTTTCAGGGGGCCGTAGCGCAGGGTGTCCACACCGCGCCGGGCCATCACCTCCACGGGCATGCAGCCCTCGAAGACCATGCTGTCCTCAAAGCCGTGGACCTCCGCTTCCTGGGCGGCGGCCAGCTCCCGGACAAAGGCGGCGTACGTCTCCGCGTCCATGGCGCAGTTGATATAGTCGGCGCTGCCCCGGTCATACCGGGAGGCAAACCAGGCCTCGCGCATATCGATGCTCTCCGCCGTCACCAGCGGCGCGGCGGCGTCAAAGAAATTCAGGTACTTCTCCCCGCCGAAATAGCGCTGGATGGCATCGCTGAGGGCGTCGCTGGTCAGCGGGCCGGTGGCCACAATCACCGGCGGCGCCGGGACTTCCGTCGCCTCGGCCTCCTCCACCGATATCAGGGGATGGCTGCGGATCTTCTCCGTCACCAGGCCGGAAAAGCCGCTGCGGTCCACCGCCAGCGCGCCACCGGCTTCCACGCGGGTGGCGTCGGCACAGGCCAGGATCAGGCTCCCGGCCCGGCGCAGCTCCTCCTTCAAAAGGCCCACGGCATTTTCCAGCCGGTCCCCCCGGAAAGAGTTGGAGCAGACCAGCTCGGCAAAATCCGGCGCATGGTGGGCCGGCGTCATTTTCTTCGGCTTCATCTCAATCAGCCGCACCGGGATCCCCCGCTGGGCCAGCTGCCATGCCGCTTCGCAGCCTGCCAGCCCCGCGCCGACCACTGTCGCCTGATCCATGGTATCCCTCCCAGTCACGCCTTATGCGTCGCTTCGTCCGCCGCCTTCTTCCCGGCCGCCCTTTTGGGGGCGGCTTTGGCTGCGGCGGCCCTTTTCGCTGCCTTCTTCTTCTCTGCCGCGGTTTTGGGAGCCGCGGTCTTTTGGGACGCGGTCTTCTTAACGGCAGTCTTCTTGGCCGCAGGCTTTTCGGCAGCGGCCGGTTCGCCGGATTTTTCCGTTGCCTGGGCCTGGGCTTCTGCCTCGGCGTCCGCCGCCTCCACCGTAGGGGCGGGCTTACGATGATAGCCCCGCTGATCCTCCGGCAGGTAGTTTTCGCAGGCCTCGTTGATGCAGAAGGGCTTGTTGGCGCCTCTGCCGGATTTCTTGAACATGGTCTGGCCGCAGCTGGGGCAGTCGAACTCCGTGGGCACATCCCAGGTCATAAAGCCGCACTCGGCGCCGCGCTCGCAGCTATAGTAGGCGAAGCCGCGCTTGGACTTGCGCTTCAGCATGCCGGCGCCGCACTTGGGGCAGCGGCCCGGCATATGCTCCACGATGGGCTTGGTGTTCTTGCACTCCGGGAAGCCAGGGCACGCCAGGAAGCGGCCAAAGCGCCCATACTTGATGACCATCTTTCTGCCGCACAGCTCACAGACCTCCTCGGTCTCCTCCTCGGGGACCTTGAGCCGGGTGTCCTTGAGGGCCTCCTCGGCCTCCTCCATGTCCTTGTGGAAGCCCTGGTAGAAGTCGGCCAGCACCTGCTTCCAGGGGATCTTCCCCTCCTCCACCTGGTCCAGCTGCTCCTCCATATGGGCGGTAAACTCTACGTTGATGATGTCCTGGAACCGGTCCATCATCAGGCCTGTCACCACCTCGCCCAGGGGCGTGGGCCAGAGGCGCTTTTCCTTTTTCACCACATAGTCCCGATCCTGGATGGTGGAGATGATACTGGCGTAGGTGGAAGGCCGGCCAACGCCCTTTTCCTCCATGGCCCGCACCAGCGTGGCCTCGGTATAGCGGGCGGGCGGCGCGGTGAAATGCTGCTCCGGGCGAATGGCCTGGAGCTTCAGCGGCTCTCCCTCGGTGAGGTCCGGAAGGGGCGACTGGATTTCCTCCTGCTCGTCGTCCTTTCCCTCTTCGTAGAGGGCGGTGAAGCCGGCAAATTTCAGGCTCTGGTGGTTGGCCCGGAACACATTCTCCCCGCACTGGGCCTCGATGGCCACGTTGTCGTAGAGGGCGCAGGCCATCTGCGAGGCGGTGAAGCGGTCCCAGATCAGCTTATAGAGCCGGAACTGGTCCTTGTTGAGGTCGGCCCGTACCCGCTCCGGGTCCAGCTGGACATTACTGGGCCGAATGGCCTCGTGGGCATCCTGCGCGGCGGACTTGGTCTTGTAGCGGTGGGGCTCGCCGTAGTAATACTGGCTGCCCCAGCGGCCCAGGATATAGTCCTTGGCCGCCGCCAGCGCCTCTTCGGAGATACGCTGGGAGTCGGTGCGCATATAGGTGATGAGGCCCACGGCGCCCACGCCGGTGATCTCCACGCCTTCATAGAGCTGCTGGGCCAGCGCCATGGTGCGCTTGGGCGTCATGCCCAGCTTCCGGGAGGCCTCCTGCTGCAAGGTGGAGGTGATAAAAGGCGGCGCCGGGGAGCGCTTCTTCTCGCTGCGCTTGACGCTCTTCACCTGGAAGGGCTTCCCCTGGCAGGCGTCGGTGACAGATTGCACCTCGGCCTCGCTGCCCAGCTCCCGTTTTTTAGGATCGCCGTAAAACCGCGCGGTGAAGGCGCCCGGCTTGTCCACCCGGTCAAGGTCCACGTCGATGGTCCAATACTCCTGGGGCTGGAAGGCCCGAATTTCATTCTCCCGGTCCACCACCAGCCGCGTGGCCACCGACTGGACGCGCCCCGCCGAAAGGCCGCGGCGAACTTTCTTCCACAGCAGGGGTGAGAGCTGATAGCCCACGATCCGGTCCAAAATCCGCCGGGCCTGCTGGGCATCCACCAAGTCTTGGTCGATGGCCCGCGGCTCCTGAATGGCCCGGGTAACGACGCCCTTGGTGATTTCATTGAACGTGACGCGGTTGACCTGGTCGTCGGGAATCTCCAGGAGCGCCTGGAGGTGCCAGGAAATAGCCTCCCCTTCCCGGTCCGGGTCAGTTGCCAGATATACTTGACCGCTCTTTTTCGCGGTTGCTTTCAAGTCACGGATGATGTCTTCCTTGCCCTTGACAGGCTGGTAAACGGGCGTGAAATCATGCTCCAGATCCACGCCCATGCTGCTCTTGGGCAGGTCCCGCAGGTGGCCCATGCAGGCTTTGACCACATAGTCGCCACCCAGATACTTCCCAATCGTCTTGGCCTTGGACGGCGACTCGACGATCACCAGATTGGTCTTTGCCTTCGGCATTTCGTACTCCTTTGGACTTAGGTATTTTTTGCCTGGGCCAGGGCAAAACGCCGTCCCGGTAGGCGGCGAACAACGCCCTTGACCTCCAGCAGGGTCAGCGCCGCCAACGCGCGGCCGGCGGGTATCTGCGCCTCGTCCACAATGTTGTCAATCTGCCTTATCCCCTCCCGGAGAAGCAGGCAGATCGATTGTTCATCCAAGCTCATATTCTCCAGAAGCGCCTGGTCGATCCGCACTTCGGCCGCTTCAGCCGCAGGCGTTTCGGTTGGCGCAGGCGTTTCCGGCAGTGGTGCTTCCGCGGCTCGCTGCGGCGGCTGCTCCGCCACCGCGGTGCTTTTTTGAAACAGCTCCGGGTAGACACCCTGGTATTCCTGCAGAATATCCCGGACGTCCCGCACCAAAATCGCGCCCTCGCGCAAAATTCGCAGGTTTCCGCCGAAATTGGCTACCCCCAGGTTTCCCGGGAGGGCAAACACGTCTCTGCCCTGGTCCAGCGCCCAGTTGGCGGTGATCAGCGCGCCGCTCTTTTCCGGCGCCTCCACCACCACAACGCCCTGGCACAGGCCGCTGATGATGCGGTTGCGCACCGGGAAATGCTCCGGCTTGGGACGCGTGCCGGGCGGATACTCGCTCAGCAGACACCCCCGCTGGACGACGTCCTGAAACAAGCTGCGGTTGGACGCCGGATAGACCACATCTACCCCGCCGCCCAGCACGCACACCACCGGGCCGCCGCCGGTCAAAGCCCCCTCCAGCGCTGCCGTGTCAATCCCCTTGGCGCCGCCGGAGACCAGCGTACAGCCGCAGCGCCCCAGGCCGTAGCCCAGATGACGCGCCTGGGCCAGCCCATAGGCCGACGCACCACGGGTTCCCACCACGGCAATGCTCAGCCCGGAAAAGTCCGGCAGCAGCCCTCGATAGTAAAGGACGACCGGTGGGTCCTCCAGGGAGCGCAGCAGCTGCGGATAGGCTGCATCCTGCCAAGTGAGGAGGGAGATGCCCAGATCATAGCAGCGCCGCAGGATTTCCGTGGGAAGCCACAGATCCTTCTCCAGCAGTGGCTGATAGTTTTTCAGCCCGGCAGCCTCGTAGGCCGCCGCATCTGCGTAGTAAAGCGCCTCCACCGACGGAAAGCAGCTGGCAGCCCGCGCGGCGCCGCGCGGGCTTAGGCCCTTTCTGGTTGCCAACCACAGCCAGAACTTCTGCATCCAGCCTCTCCTTTCCCGGCCCTCAACGAGACATCTGCCACAGCACCACAGTGGCTGCCACCGCCGCATTGAGGGATTCGCAGCGGGGGTTCATGGGGATCACCACAGATTTGTCCGCCCGATCGCAAAAAAACGCCCCCACGCCCCGGCCCTCGCTTCCGATGACAACCGCCGCGCCGGACAGGTCCACCCGGTCGATGGGCTCCGCCGTGTCGGTCAGGGCAGTCGCCACCAGAGGGATCCCCTGCGCCCGGCAGGCCTCCGCCACCGTCCGATGATCGGCCTGCTGGGGCGGCGTGCGAAAAACGGCGCCCATGGAGGCGCGGACGGTCTTGGGGCCGTAGGGGTCGGCGCAGCCCGGCGTCAGCACCACGGGACAGTCCCAGGCGTCCGCGGTGCGGAGGATCGTGCCCACATTGCCCGGATCCTGAAGCCCGTCAAGAATCAACGTCCCGGGGCGCAGCGCAAGCGGCGCCTGCCGCGGCAAGCGGCAGGTGAACAGGGCTCCCTGCGGCGACTTCATCGGGGAAAGCCAGGCCATCAAGTCTTCCGGGACCTCCGCCAGCCGCACCCCGGGCGGGAGCCGGCCCAGTTCTGTCGAGGGCGTCGCCACGACGGTTAAGAGGGAATCGGGCGTCCATCGCAGGGCCTCTCCCAGCAGCTTGGTGCCGTCGGCGATATATTCGCCGGACGCTTCCCGGGCGCTCCGGTCCGTCAGGAGCCGCCGCAGATGCTGGATCAGCGGGTTTTTCCGGCTGGTGATCCGTTCACGGCTCAAAGCTGCTGCACCATTCTCAGCGCGTCGCTTTCGCCCAGGATGACCATGACGTCATCCTCCCGGATCGAGTAGGTGGGGCCGGGCGCGACGGTAATTTTGCCGCCGGCGTTGCGCATGGCAATGACGTTGACGCCGTACTTGGCGCGGATGTTGATCTTCTGAATGGTCTGCCCCTTCCAGCTCTCCGGCGGCTTCATCTCAATGATGCCGCACTCGCTGGAAAGCTCGATATAGTCCAGCACGCTGGAGGAGGACAGGCTCTGGGCGAGCTTCACGGCCAGCTCCCGTTCCGGGATCACCACACGATCCGCCCCTACCTTTTCCAGCGCGCGCTTTTGGAGGTCGTCCTGGGCCTTGCAGACCACCAGCGGCACCCCCAGGGCCTTGAGGTTCAGAGTAATCAGGATGCTGGCAGCCAAATCGCTGCCCACGGCCACTACGGCGCAGTCCACATTGCGGACGCCCAAGGAAGCCAGCACCTCTTCGTCCCGGGCGTCGCCCACCACGGCGTAGGTGACGCGGTTGGAGATTTTCTGCACTTGATCCGCGCTTTCATCGATAATCATAACTTCATTGCCCAGCTCCTGGAGCTTGATGGCCAGGGAAGCGCCGAACCGGCCAAGGCCGATGATGACATAGGATTTCATAAGTTCCCCTCTTTCAACCGATCATTACTTTTGTATCTGCATATTTATATCGTTCCTCGGCGGCATTGGAGAAAAGGAAGCCGAGGCTCACGGTCATCACGCCCACCCGTCCGAAATACATCAGAATAATCAGCAGAATCTGGGATATCTCGTTGAGCAGGGGGGTAATCCCGGTGGAGAGTCCAACCGTAGCAATGGCGGAAATCGTTTCAAACAAGCAGTCGATCATGGGAAGGCCATTGGTGGCAGACAGCACCAGGCTTGCAGACAGCGCCAAGCCGAACACCATGGATGTGACAGCCACGGCGTCGCTCACCTGCTGCGCGCTGATCGTACGGCGGAAGACCGTCACCCGGGAGCGTCCGCGGGCCGCCGCAATGACCGCCAGCACCAGCACGCCCATAGTGGCAGTCTTGACGCCGCCGGCAGTGGAGCCGCTGGAGCCGCCGATGAACATCAAAACATCGGTTATAGTCTTGGTCGCATCCCGGAGGGTTCCCTGGGGGATCGAGTAAAAGCCGGCGGTTCTGGATGTCACGGACTGGAACAGCGCGGCCAGGCACTTTTCCGCCGCAGGAAGGTTCCCCAGCGTGGCAGGGTTGTTCCATTCCAGCAGGGCGATGACGGCGCCGCCGCCCAGAGCCAGTATGGCAGAGATAATCAGCACCATTTTGGTATAGACCGTCGTCTTTCGGAAGCTGCGCTTGGAAAGCACATCCTCCCAGACAAAGAAGCCCAGGCCGCCCACCGTGATCAGCGCGATGATGGTGAAATTGACCACCCAGTCCCCCACAAAGGGAATGAGGCTCCCCCCCACATCCACAGCGCCCACCACGTCGAAGCCGGCGTTGCAGAAGGCGGAAACCGAGTGGAACACGCCCCACCAGAGGGCGCGGTCGAACGGCACCAGCAGGGAAAAGCGAATGGTGAGGATCAGCGCGCCCATTCCTTCTACAATGGCGGTGCGCACCAGGACATGGTGCACCAGCTTGACAATCCCGCTGAGCTGATCGATGCCCAGACTCTGCGCCATCAGTACCCGCTGGCGCAGGCCGATGCGCCGGTTGGCCAAAAGGAAGAACAGCGAAGCGATGGTCATAAAGCCCAGGCCGCCCACCTGAATGAGTATCAGAATCACGGCCTGCCCGAACCCGGTCCAATACGTATAGGTGTCAAAAAGCGTGAGTCCTGTCACGCAGGTGGCCGACGTTGCCGTAAACACGGAAGAAAGGTAGCTGGTCCACTGGCCGCTGCGGGAAGAGATCGGCAGAGACAGCAGCAGCCCCCCCAGCAGAATAATGGCCATAAAGGTCAAAACGATCATCTGCATAGGGGATATGCGGCTAAAAAGCCTGCGGAGCCGTACGGCTAGCTTATACATATAACTCAGGTCAGATCCCTCCTGTCAAAACGAGGCGCAGGCGCGTCCGCGCCTCTTCGTCACCGATTATTTCTCTACACTGACAATGCGGAAGCGCAGCACGCCCACCGGCGCCTCCACCTCCACCACATCGCCCTGGCTTTTCCCCACCATGGCGCGGCCAAAGGGAGAATCGTCGGAAATGCAGTAATGCAGCGGGTCGGCCTCCTGGGAGCCCACGATGGTGTACTCCTCTTCCTCCTCCGCGTCCAAATCCAGCACCCGAACCTTGCAGCCCAGGCCCACACGGCCTGCGGGCTCGTCGCTTTCCTCAATAATCACGGCATTGGCCAGAATATTCTCCACTTCCGCGATGCGGCCGTAGAGCTTGGCCTGCTCGTTTTTCGCTTCGTCATATTCGCTGTTCTCGGAGAGGTCGCCGAAGGAACGGGCTTCCTTGATCTGTTCCGCCACTTCCTTCTCTCTGGTCGTTTTGAGGTAATTCAGTTCCTCCTCCAGCTCTTTCAGCCGGGCGCTTGTGATTTTATATTCTTTTGCCACAAATGATCCGTCCTTCCGATTTGATGCCGCGGCCCAAAGGGCCGGGAAATAGAGCTGCAATCAGGGCATGGGTCGCGCAGATCGTCCCGCTTTTCAGGGAATGAAGCGAAAACCAGGGCATTTTCCCCATGCAGCAGACAATATTATAGTATTGCCCTTATGATTCTGTCAAGAGATTTTCTCCCGGAGGACTTCCACTGCCGCCTGGAGCTGCTCGTCTTCCTCATGCGCCAGTGTTCCATAGTAGAGGGACTCATAGTCGGCATAGTCCAGATTTACTTCCACATCCGGCGTCACGCCCACATCCGTGAGGCTCTTTCCGCTGGGCGTGAAGTATTTTCCCACCGAAAGCGCCACGGCGGAGCCGTCGGAGAGGTTGAAGGTATACTGGAAGTTGCCCTTGCCGCTGGTCTGCATTCCCACCACCTCTGCGACGCCGTACTCCTGGAGCGCTGCCGCAAAGAACTCTGCGGCGGAATAGGAGTCCTCATTGACCAGCACCGCCATGGGGATTTCCAGGCAGGCCGCGTCGGACTTGTCCACTTCTTCTCTGCCGGCATAATCCACGCTCCGGAAAATATCTCCCTCCGGGAGCAGCGTGTCCAGCACCTCGACCATTTGATCCTTCAGCCCGCCCGGATTGAAGCGGACGTCGAAGACCAGCGCCTTGGCGCCCTGCTCCAGCAGGATATCGATGGCGGCCAGCGTCTGCTCGGCGCAGTGGTAGTCGAAATTCTTGATGGTGATGAGGCCAATGTCATCCTCCAGCATTTGGGCTGTGGCGACCGGATTCACAATGTCCGCGCGCTCCACCGTCAGCTCCATGGTCTCTCCACCCCGTTCAAAGGTGAGGTTCACTGTCGTACCGGCTTCGCCGCGGACGCGGTTTTTCGTCTCTTCCAGTCCCAGCTCCGCGGTGGAAACGCCCTCCACCGCCGTGAGGAGGTCGCCCACCCGGACGCCAGCCGCCTCCGCCGGGCCGCCGGCGGTGACGGTTTTGACCTCCATGCCGTTTTCCGTCTCCTGGATGGTGATGCCAATGCCCACGTACGCGTTATAGAGCTGCTCGTTGTGGGCGTCCATGTTCTCGGCGCTGATATAGTAGCTCCAACGGTCTCCGGTGGCTTCAATCATGGCCGCGGCGGCTCCATCTCCCGCAGCGCTCCGAATCGCGTCCAGGTCGTAATCGTCAATGAAGTACGCCTCCAGATACGCCTCAAGCTCCGCCATTTTGGAGCTGACTGGTCCGGAGCTTGCGACGATTTCCGCAAAATCCGCCGCAAGATTGGTATAGGTAACGGCATACGTAGCGCCGATGGTCAGCGCCAGAACCAGCACCAGCACCAGGGCCAACAGGAGTTTTTTCTTCAAGTAACTTCACCTCATCAGGATATTACAGGCGTGGAATATGGGTTGAGCTTGCCGAAGGCGTATTTCGGCAAGCTCAGCTTCTTTTCTCCAGCCGACGGCCGCGAACGGGACCGCCGCAGCGCCGTCGGTCAGGAGAGCGAAATATAATCCATGGGATTGACGGCGCTGCCGTTGACATGGATTTCAAAGTGAAGGTGGGGCCCGGTAGACCAGCCGGTGGAGCCCACGTAGCCGATGACCTGTCCCTGGGAGACAGACTCACCCACGGAGACGACGTAATTGGTCATGTGGCAGTAAACGCTGCCGTAGCCGTTGCCGTGGCTGATGGAGACATAATAGCCGTTGGCGTCGCCGTACGCGGCTGTTGTAACAGTGCCGGCGGCGATGGCATAGATGGGCGTCCCCTGGGAGGCGGCCAGATCCACGCCGGAGTGGAACCGCCGGTCGCCCCAGATGGGGTGGATGCGCCAGCCATAGGCGCAGGTGACATAGGCGCTGGACAGCGGCGACACAAAGCCCGAGGTGCCGGGCGTCACATTGGAGGCAGAGCCGGAACCGGCAACATTGTTCTGGTTCTGCTGCGCCAGGCGAGCGGCCTCCTCCGCGGAGAGGGCGGCCTCATAGGCGGCCTGGGCCTCCATGATCTCTTTCCGGAGCGCTTCTTCCTCGGCCTCATTGGCCAGGTATTCATCGGTCAGGTTATCATAGGCGGCGGCCAGGTCGATGAGCAGCGCGTCGGCCTCGGCCCGCTGGGCCTGGAGGGTGGCCTCCTGCTCTGCCAGTGCATCCTTAGCCGCCTGCTGGGCCGCCAATTCGGTTTCCAGCGACGCGCGATCCGCTTCAATTTCTTTGGAAATGGACTCCAGCTCCTGGAGCATCCGCTGGTCGGCCTCGGCCACCTCATGGATGCTGTCAATCCGGCTCAGCAGGTCGGAAAAATCGGTGGCCTTGAAAAGGACGGACCAATAGGAAATGGTTCCGTTCTCTTCCATGGCCCGCAGCCGGGCCTTGTAGGTCTCGTTCATCTCGGCCTGGCGGGCCAGCGCGTCCTCCAGCTCCGACTGCTTCTGGGCAATCAGGAGGCTGTACTGCTGAATGAGGGCATTGGTGTTCTGAATTTCCGCCTCGGTAATGGAGATCTGCTTATCAATGTCGGACTTCTTATCAATCGTGGACTGGGTGTCGGACTGGTTGGCGTCGATCTCCTTCTGGAGTGCGGCGCCCTGGTCCGCGATTTCCTGGGCCTGATTTTTGAGGTCGTTGATGGTCTTCTGGATCTCCGAGGAGGATGCCGCGGAGGCGATGGTCAGCAAAGCCGACGTCACCAGACCGCCCAGCATCAGCACACACAGCACCAGGGAGATCACCGTAATCCAAAATTTTCTCGGGTTCTTGCTGCGGGGTTTGGACGATTTCATCATGTAAGTATGCTCCAATCCTTTAGAAAAAACGTATTACACCTGGAGGAAGCGCCGGATAGACAGAAGGCTTCCGATGACGCCGACGATAAAGCCTACCACGGCATAGCCGATGGCGACGATCTCCACGACCTCAATAAAGGGCACGATGGTGATGAGGTTCAGGGAGTCCACCGCGGCCACCTGGGTCTCCAGCAGGTTGTAGAGGCCCCACTCCAGGAAGAAGGCCAGCGCCGAAGCGACGATGCCCAGGATAAAGCCCTCCACCACGAAGGGCCACCGGATGAAGCCGTTGGTGGCGCCCACCATCTTCATAATGGCGATCTCGTCCTTGCGGTCATACATGGCCAGCTTGACTGTGTTGGAGATGATCAGCATGGAGACCACCAGCAGCACCGCGATGATGATGAACGACGCGATGTTCAAAATCTGCTGCACCGTCTGGAAGCCCTCGGCGATCTCATAGTGGGCGGTGACGTCAGCCACGCCCTCGATGGCCCGGATATCCTGCTCCGTCTGGCGCATTTTGCTGTTGTCCTCCAGGGTGACGACGAAACGGTCCCGGAAGGTGGAGGCCTCCAGACCCGCAAAGAGGTCCACATCCTGCTGCTCCTCCACAAAGCTCGCCAGTGCCTCCTCCCGGGAGATGAACTGGGCACTGTGGACATTGGCGATCAGATTGATCTGCGAGCCGACGCTCTTGGCCTCGGCCTCGGAATAGGTGTCGTCAATATAGACCAGCATTTCATTTTCCTGCTCCAGCTCCACGATCATCTCGTTGAGGTTGAAAAGGACCAGGCCGAAGGTGCCCATGATGATCAGGCAGGCCACCGTGACCCAGATAGCGGCGAAGGACATAAATCCGTGGAGAAAGATGCCGCGGACGCCCTCCCGCAGGAGATAGCCGATGTTATTCTTCTTCATACGCGTAATACCCATCCATTCCGTCGCTGATGACTTGCCCTTCTTCAATGGCAATGACCCGCTTGGTGAAGCGATTCACCAGCTCTTTCTCATGGGTCACGACCATCACAGTGGTGCCGAGGGCGTTGATCTGTTCCAGCAGCATCATGATTTCCAGGGACCGGGCCGGGTCCAGGTTTCCGGTGGGCTCGTCCGCGATAATCATATTGGGGTTGTTGACCAGGGCGCGGGCGATGGCCACACGCTGCTGCTCGCCGCCGGACAGCTCGTGGGGAAGCCGGCGGCTCTTGTTCTCCAAGCCCACCAGCTCCAGCACGTAGGGCACGCGCTTTTTGATCTCCTTCTCCGACGCGCCGATGACCCGCATGGCGAAGGAGACGTTGTCATAGACGGTTTTGTTGTCGATGAGCCGGAAGTCCTGGAAGATGACGCCCAGGGTACGGCGCATATAGGGCACCGCGCTGCGGCGGATCTTCTCCAGCGTGAAGCCGTTGACGAACACGCTGCCCGAGGTGGGCATCAGCTCCGCGGTGAGAATTTTGATGATGGTGGACTTGCCGGACCCGGACGGTCCCACCAGAAAGACGAATTCGCCGTCTTCGATCTTCAGCGAAACGCCGTTGAGGGCGTGGGTGCCCGGCTCATAGACCTTGTGGACATTTCTAAATTCTATCATGGTGTACTCCGATCATGGGAAAATCAGATCAGACGGTTTTCCCGGGATGCAAGGTATTTCTTGACCATCAGCGCCACCTTGAAAATGATGGCATGGTCAAACTCCCTGAGATCCAGGCCCGTGAGCTTTTTGATCTTCTCCAGGCGATAGACCAGGGTATTGCGGTGGACAAAGAGCTTGCGGGAGGTCTCGGAGACGTTGAGGTTGTTCTCAAAGAACTTGTTGATGGTGAAGAGCGTCTCCTGATCCAGGGAGTCGATGGAGTTCTTCTTGAAGACCTCCGAGAGGAAGATCTCGCACAGCGTGGTGGGAAGCTGGTAGATCAGCCGACCGATGCCCAGGTTTTCATAGGTGATGATGCTCTTCTCGGTATCGAACACCTTGCCCACCTCAATGGCAGTCTGGGCTTCTTTATAGGCATCGGCCAACTCGCGCAGATGGCCCGCCACGGTGGAGATGCCGATGACCGTCTTGATAAACAGCTCGGACTTGAGGGTCTCCTCAATCTCCTGCGCCATTTTGTAGAGCTCAGCGGTGTCGGTGTTGGCGGTGATCTGCTTGACCACAGCGATGTCGGTCTCGTTGATGTTGAGGACGAAGTCCTGCTGCTTGTCGGGGAACATCCCCTGGACGACGTCCACCGCGGCCACGTCAGCCCGGCCCACCTGGCGGATCAGCAGCACCGAACGGGGCAGATCGGTGGTAAAGTGCAGCTCCTTGGCGCGGATATAGATGTCGCCCGGCAGGATATTGTCGGTGATGATGTTTTTGACAAAGGTGCCCTTGTCGTGCTTTTCCTCATAGTACGTCTTGGCGCCGTTGAGCGCCACGTACGCCATGATGCACACGCTCCGGGCCACTTCATCGTCGCCGTCCACGAAGACGGCGTAGTCGAAGTATGCGCTCCAGCTGATCAGCGGCTTCATGGTGCGTTTGTCCACAATGACCATGGAATCCGGCGCACTGTTGAGGCGAATCACCGCCTCGGGCCATTTTTCTCCGATCATAGAGGTTTCGCTGCAGGATACGACGTTGCCGTCGGCATCGATGACGCCGATCACCCGGTCTGTGGCTTCCTTCATTTGGACGATCACGCTTTGAAACATACGGCTGGACATGAGTACGCCCTCCCTCTGTATTTAGAAACGATGCTATTTATACAAATCATTATTGACATGATACATCGTATTCTCATATTTTGCAAGAGGGTGTTGACAATTCTCTTGAAATTGACCCATGCTTTTTGTGCTATTTTTCAAGATTTTCGTCATTAGCGCTAAACACCGTCGGCTCTCTCCCCGAAAACCCAGCGACTTCCTGCTTGTGCAATATCACAAGGCGGCTCCAGCACGGTCTCCACTGCCACCTCCTGGATCTCTCCGGGCGCCAGCTGCCCCAGGGAAAGGCCGCCGAAGGAAATCCGCCGGAGATACGTCACCGGCATTCCCCGGGCAGCCAGCATCCGCCGCACCTGGTGATACATTCCCTCGTGGATATCCACCAGGCTCCGGCCCGGTCCCAGAGGAAACAGAACCGCCGGGAGGCATTGCGCTCCGTCCCCCAGGGTGAGGCCGGTCTGAAAGGCCGCCTGGTCTTCCGGTCCGGCCTGGCCGGTATGCTCAGCATAGTAGCGCTTCCAGACGTGGCGCCGGGGAGAGATGAGGTCGTGCAAGAGCGCGCCGTCGTTGGTAAAGAGCAGCAGGCCCTCGGTGTCCTTATCCAGCCGTCCCACAGGCTTGACATCCAGCCGCCGGTACTCCGCCGGCAGCAGCTCCATCACGGTTTTCTCCCGGGCGTCTTCCGTGGCGGTGACGTACCCCGCCGGCTTGTGGAGCATCAGCAGCACCCGGCGGCGCTTTCCCACCACGGCGCCGTCCACCCTGACTTCGTCGGCAATTTCGTCCACCTTTGCCTCGGGGCTTTTGACCACGCGGCCATTGACCTCCACCCTTCCGGCTTTGATGACGGTCTTCAGCTCCCGGCGGGAAGCCACGCCGGCGTCGGAGAGGAGCTTATCCAATCGCTGCATATTTGTCCACCCTTTCTCATAGGCTGTACCACCCAAAAATAACGGAGGGAAGCATATGGTGATTATGTCCGCAAGGGTCTCGAAACGAAAGGTACTGACAGGCCTCATCGTCGCGGTGGGCGTGGTGCTGCTGCTGGTCTTCCTCCTGGGCAAAGCCGGGGAAACACCCGCTGCAGCCGCCACTGAGCCGTCCGCCACAGCCGAGATCGACGCCGGTACCAACGACGGGCGCATCGCGTTCTTGCAGTCTTTTGGCTGGGAGGTCAGCGAAACGCCCACGGAAACCCAGGAGGTGAAAATCCCCCAGGAGTTCAACAACGTCTTCACCCGCTACAATCAGCTCCAGCAGTCGCAGAACTATGACCTGGCGCCCTACGCCGGAAAGACCGTCAAACGCTACGTCTACGCCGTCACCAACTATCCCGACGGCGCGCAGGACTGGTATGCAACGGTCCTGGTCCAGGGCGGTGAGGTGATCGGCGGCGACGTCTCCAGCACCCGCCAGGGCGGGAAAATGCACGGCTTTGCCATGCCGGAGGGCACCTAAAGCCACACCGGCAGCAATGTGAGGCCCCGGCGACGGGCGTAGTCCACCGTACTGCCCGTCCCGCCGCCTCCGCCGTCATAGACGGAGATCAGCACATCAGCCCGGTCCACCATGGCGCGGTTGCGCCGGAGCATGCAGCCTTGGGAATAGGCCTCTTCCAGCACTGTCACCTGATCGCAGGCCGCCAGGAGGCGGGCATGGCGGTCACAGTCCAGTTTGGACCAGCGGAGCGCCTGCTCCGGGCAGGGCAGCACAGCCTCCAGCCGCAGCGCCGGGCTGCTCTCCCGCTCCAGCAGCACCGCCTCGGCAAAATAGGTGTCGCTCCCCAGGGCCATGCCGCACAGAAACGTCCGGCAGCCCAGGGCCGCGGCCTCGCGTATTTTAACCCGCAGCAGCGCCTTGAGCGCGGCACAGCGAGGGTCCGCCTCGTTGCCGCCCCAGGGAAAGCGCTGCGGGCGGTGGCCTGTAAAGGCGCAGATCATGGCCATGCCTCCCAGTCGTATAGACGAGCTTTTTTTCATTTGGTTCTTCCGGAATCGCACCGGAGGACCGGAGGAACAGTATATCACACTTCCAAGCCGAAAAAAAGCGCTTGCAAATCTTTTTCCGCCGTGTATAATGAAATTACAAACAAATGAAAAGAGATGTCTTCAGGGCAGGGTGCAATTCCCGACCGGCGGTATAGTCCGCGAGCGCAAGCTGAACCGGTGTAACTCCGGTACCGACAGTAAGGCCAGTTCTGGCACGAGTCTGGATGGAAGAAGATGTGTGATACAGATTCCCCCGATTTGTAGCACCTGGAAGGCATACCCTTTCAGGTGTTTGATTCTTTCGGGAGGTCTTTTTTATGAACGAATTCCTGCAAACCGTGGCGGAGAATGTCACATTTCTCCTCACCTGCCTGGGCATTTTCCTGGCCCTGGTACTGCTGGCCGTGGCTGCCGAGCGATTTTTGCTGCCGGCCCACCGCAAGCTCTCCCCCGCGCGAAGCGTGAGCTTTGTTGCCATCTTTGCCGCGCTGGGCGGCGTCTTGATGTTCTTCGAGATCCCGCTGTTCTTCGCCCCCAGCTTTTATGAGATGGACCTGAGCGAGCTTCCGGTGCTGATCTGCACCTTCTACCTGGGCCCCGTGGCCGGCGTGGTCTGCGAGTTCCTCAAGGTGGTCATCAAGCTGCTGCTCAAGGGCACCTCCACCGCCTTCGTGGGCGACTTCGCCAACTTCGTCGTGGGCTGCGCCATGGTGCTGCCCGCCTCCATGGTCTACCACATCCGCAAGAGCAAGAAGACGGCCCTGATCGGCCTGGCCGTCGGCACCCTGGTGATGACCGTGTTCGGCAGCGCGTTCAACGCCCTCTACCTCATCCCCAAGTTCGCCCAGCTCTTCCATATGCCCCTGGACGCCATCATCGCCATGGGTACCGAGGTCAACGCCTCCATCCACAGCGTCTGGACCCTGGTCCTCTTTGCGGTGGTACCCTTCAATCTGCTCAAGGGCGTCGTGGTCTCGGCGCTGACGCTGCTCCTTTACAAGCGCGTAGAGCGGCTGTTCTTCCGAAGCAGCGCTCCCAGTGCCCAGGCTCACACCTCATTGTAAAGTCCCGGCAGATGATATTTGTCACAAAGTTGTTAATTTTTTGTAACTTTTGAATTCCGCAAAGCCAACCGGCCAGCGCCTTGATGGCGCTGGCCGGTTTTCGATACGCTACACTATATAATTACATCCGCTCCGGGGCAGAGAAGCCCAGCAGATCGATGGACGTCTCCAGCACCCGGCGGGTCAGATCCATCAGGGCCACATAGCCCGCCTTTCGCGCCGCGTCAGGCTCGGCCAGAATGCGGGTCTCGTGGTAGAACTTATTGGCTACGCCGGCCAGGTCATAGACATAGGCGCAGATATCGTTGGGCGCGTTGTCCTGATAGGCGGCCCGGAGGCTGTCGGAGAAGCGGGTCAGGGTGAGCATCAGGTCCTTGGCCTCCTTGCTCTCCGACGGCAGCAGAGCCGCGCTGTCCACCGCGGCGCCGTATTTGGCCAAGATGGACTTGATGCGGACGATGGTATAGAGGATATACGGACCGGTATTGCCCTCAAAGGCCGCAAAGCGTTCCATATCGAAGATATAGTCCTTGGTGGGCTGGTTGCTGAGGTCGCCGTACTTGAGGGCCGCCAGGGCGATCCGCTGGGCCGTCTCCTCCACATCGCCTTCGTCCACCACCTGATTCTCGGTGATCTTGCGGCGGACATAGTCCGTGACCTCGCTGATGAGCCGCTCCAGGCGCATCACGCCGCCCTCGCGGGTTTTGAAGGGCTTGCCGTCCTTGCCGTTCATCGTGCCGTAGCCCAGGTGCTGCAGCTCCACGCCTTCCGGCACGATGCCGCCCTTGCGGGCAGCCCGGAACACCTGCTCAAAGTGAAGCGCCTGGCGCTTGTCGGTGACATAGAGAACCTTGTCGGGGGTAAAGTCCCGCATCCGCTGCACCAGCGTTGCCAGGTCAGTGGTGGCATAGAGGGACGCACCGTCGGACTTGACCAGGATGCAGGGCGGCACCTCCTTGGTGTCCTCCGGCTGCTGCACCTCCACCACCAGGGCCCCCTCCGACTCAGTGACGATGCCCCGGGCCTTCATGGCCTCCAGCATCGGCGGGATGTCGGCCTGGGCGTCGCTCTCGCCCAGCCACAGGTCGAAGTGGACGTCCAGCTTCTCGTAGTTGCGCTGGAGATCCGCCTTGGAAATCCGCATGATATGCTCCCAGATGGCCCTATAGCCCCGGTCACCGTGCTGGAGCTTGTAGGTAGCGTCGTGGGCGCGGCTGGCAAAGGCCTCGTCTACCTTGCTCTTGGCGCTGGCCGTGGGGTAAATCTCCTCCAGCTCCGCGATGGTAAAGGGCGCCTCCGCCGGATACGCACCGGTGAAAGTTGGATCAAAATACGGAAGCTCCGGCTGCCGCTCCCGCAGCTCTTCAATAATCAGGCCCATTTGCAGGCCCCAGTCGCCCAGGTGGATGTCGCCGATGACGCGGTTTCCGAAGTAACGGGCGATGCGTTTGACGCTCTCGCCGATGATGGCGGAGCGGAGATGGCCCACGTGCAGCGGCTTTGCCACGTTGGGCCCGCCGTAGTCCATCACAATGGTCTTGGGCTGCGCCTCCGGCTCCAGGCCGAAGCTGGGAGCCTGGGCCATCTGCGCCACATAGTCCCGGAGATATCCGGGGTCCAGCGTCAAATTCAAAAAGCCGGGTTTCACAGCCTCCACCCGGGCAAACATGGTCTCGCCCTCCAGCTGCTCCGCCACAGCCTGGGCCAGCTCCAGCGGCGGGCGGTGGGCCTGCTTGGCCGCCGGCATGGCGCCGTTGCACTGGTATTCACACAGATCCGGGCGGTTGGACACGGTCACTTTGCCGAGACTTGCCTCCAGTCCCGCCGCCTCAAAGGCCTGGGACACCCGCCGGGAAATGAGATCGATCAACTTCTCCATATCAGAACTTCCTTTTCCGCAATGTTCTTCCTGCCTGCCGCGTTCCGTTCCGGCAGCATAGTAATGTTAATTATACCAAAGATTTTCCCCGTCGTAAAGCATTAAAAGAACAGCTTTGCCGTCAAAGAAGCCATGAAAAAGCCCGTGGCATCGGCAATCAGAGCCGCCGGGACGGCATAGCGGCTGCGGCGGACGCCGGCCGCGCCAAAGTAGACGCTGACTACATAGAAGGTCGTCTCCGTGCTGCCCAGCAGGATGGCCGCCGTTCGGCCGACGGGAGAATCCGGCCCGTAGGCCGCCATCAGACTGCTGCCCACGGCCAGGGCCGCACTGCCGGACACCGGGCGGATCACCATCAGCGGCACCACCTCCGGCGGAATGCCGGTCAGCGCGCACAGCGGCGTGAGCCACCGGGTCAGCACGTCCATGGCACCGCTCTCGCGCAGCAGCGACACCGCCGCCAGCAGCACCACCAGCGCCGGTATCACTCGCTTCAGGACCGCTAATCCCTCCGCCGCACCGGTCAGCAGCAGCGTATAGGCATCCCGTTTCCCGGCCATGGCCGCGCAGCAGAGCGCCAGCAGCAGCCCCGGGATCAGCAGGTCTGTCAGGAATACCATCGGGAAAGTACCTTGGCCGCCAGCAATCCAGCCGCCACAGAGCAGAATGACGTCACCCACACCGCCGGCAGGATGTCCAACGGCGCAGCGCTGCCCAGTCCCGCCCGAATCCCGGCTACGGTGGCGGGAATCAGCTGCACCGAGGCCGTATTCAGCACCACCAAACGGCACAGCTCGTCGGAAGCCTCCGCTCGTCCGTCTGCCATCCGTACCGCCGCCCGTATGCCCATGGGCGTTGCGGCGCTGCCCAGTCCCAGCAAATTGGCCGACACGTTGGCACTCAGGGCAGCCCGGGTCTCCCGGTCATGCCAGGCCTTCGGAAAGAGTCGGGAAAGAATGGGAGAGAGCAGGCGCGACAGCTTTTCCGAGGCACCGCTCTCCTCCATCAGCCGCGAGACGCCGCACCAAAGACACATAGGTCCCGCGATGGAGAGCGCCAGTGTGATCCCCTGACCGGCCCCCTCCAGCAGAGCTCCGGTCAGCGTTCCGACAGAGCCGTTGGCAGCCGCGCATAGCAATGAAAGTGCCAAAAATAGTACGTAAATCTTATCCATACCCTCTCCTCCGTTATTTGTATAATATGTATTTAATTTCCTTATATCGTTCAAAAAACAGACGTTTTACACAATTTATCTCTAGTCAGGTGTCCGAAAATAGTGAATTAACTCTATAGACGATTGACTGTTCTTCCTGTTATAATGGTCTAAATCGACTAATGGCTTTTCGTTGCGCCGGAAGGATGTGTGTCAATTTTGAAATCGACAGGGATCGTAAGAAAAGTGGACGAATTGGGCCGGATCGTTTTGCCCATCGAACTGCGCCGTACTTTGGATATCGGCGAAAAGGATGCGTTAGAAATCTATGTGGATGGTGGCTCGATTATTTTGAAAAAATACGCCCCGTCCTGTGTGTTCTGTAACGACACCAACGGTGTTACCACCTACAAAGGTAAAAACGTCTGCGCTGCTTGTATGCGTGAGCTGAAGCGGCTTTGATCCCAGCAGACGCATAACGCAAAACGCGCCGTCCATCCAAAGAGATGGGGCGCGTTTCAATTTCCGCCGCACCTCATGGTGCGGCGGTTTATTTTGTTTTTCAGGCCGAACTGCCCGCGGACTGACGCAGGGCAAGGAAAATACAGCAAAACACCGCGCCCAGGTTTGGGCGCGGTGTCAGAGCGTGGTCAGATCCGGGCGACGCCGCTCTTCCGGGCAGCTTCCGCCACGGCCTTGGCCACAGCAGGGCCGACCCGCTTGTCAAAGGCCTTGGGGATGATATAGTCGGCAGACAGCTCCTCGGGGGTAATGAGATCGGCCAGAGCATGGGCGGCGGCCATCTTCATCTCCTCGTTGATATCCCGGGCGCGGACGTCGAAGGTGCCGCGGAAAATGCCGGGGAAGGCCAGCACGTTATTGATCTGGTTGGGGAAGTCGCTGCGGCCCGTGGCGATGACGGCGGCGCCGCCGGCCTTGGCATCCTCGGGGAAGATCTCGGGGGTGGGGTTGGCGCAGGCGAAGATGATGGCGTCGCGATTCATGGTCTTGACCATTTCGGTGGTGACGGTGCCGGGGGCGGACACGCCGATGAACACATCGGCCCCCACCAGCTGATCGGCCAGGGTGCCGGGCTTCTTATCCAGGTTCGTCACCTGGGCCATCTCCTCCTTGATCCAGTTGAGACCCTCGCGGCCGGCATAGATGGCACCCTTGCGGTCACACATGGTGACATTCTTAAAGCCGGCGGAGAGCAGCAGCTTCACGATGGAAATGGCGGCGGCGCCGGCGCCGGAGGTAACGATCTTCACATCCTCCTTCTTCTTGCCCACGACCTTCAGCGCGTTCAGAAGGCCGGCCAGAGTGATGACGGCGGTGCCGTGCTGGTCGTCGTGGAAGATGGGGATGTCGCACTTTTCCTTGAGCTTGCGCTCGATCTCAAAGCAGCGGGGCGCGGAGATATCCTCCAGGTTGATGCCGCCGAAGGAGCCGGAGATATTGTAAACCGTCTCGACGAACTCGTCCACATCCTTGGTCTTGACGCAAAGAGGGAAGGCATCCACGCCGCCAAAGGACTTGAAGAGGACGCACTTGCCCTCCATGACCGGCATACCGGCCTCGGGGCCGATGTCGCCCAGGCCCAGCACGGCGGAGCCGTCGGTGATGACGGCGCACAGATTGTGCCGCCGGGTCAGGTCGTAGGATTTCTCCACGTCCTTCTGGATCTCCAGGCAGGGTTGCGCCACGCCGGGGGTGTAGGCCAGAGAGAGGTCGTCCTTGGTCTCCACGGGTACCGTGGCCACCACTTCAATCTTGCCCTTCCATTCTTCATGCAGACGGAGGGATTCCTTTGCGTAATCCATTGATTCGTACCTCATTTCCCTATCATACCAGGATGATATAATAAAATTTCATGGCGAAGAATCGGGACCGTTTCTCCGATTGGAAACTATTTGCCAACTCTCCGCATTATGGTTAGTTTATCATATTTTGACAAGTTTGTAAAAGGGGTACGGCAAGATTTTTGCGTTTTCTTTACAGCCGTGAACCGGCAGCGCCGGGGATTGACTTGCGGAATGATTTTCTGTAAAATAATTCTGTGTGTGAAATTATGCTGCGAACGCCGGCGGAGGGAACGCCGCGCCGTTCGGGAAAGACGGAAGCGTATGGATCAGATCATTGTCATCACCGGCATGGGTGCTGTGACGCCCATCGGCATCGGTGTGGAAGCCTTTTGGAACAATCTCATTGCCGGCGTCAGCGGCATCGCCCCCATTGCCCAGTGTGACACCTCAGCGCTGACCGTCAAGGTCGCCGCCGAGGTCAAGGGCTTTGACGCCGCCGCGCTGCTGCCCAAGGGGCTGCCCCGGGAGACCGTGCCCTTTATGCAGTTCGGCTATGCCGCCGCCCAGGAAGCCCTGGCTATGAGCGGTCTCGACCCCGCCGCCGAGCCCCGCCGCGTCGGCGTCACCCTGGGCACCGCGCTGGCCGGCGTGACCCATATCGCTGAAACCCAGCACGAGGTGGACGAAACCGGCAAGCTCCGGGTCTCGCCCCGGTTTGTGCCCAAGGCTCTGGGCAACATCGCCGCCGCCCAGGTGGCCATCCGCTTCGGCATCCAGGGCCCCAGCTTCACCGTGCAAACCGCCTGCTCCTCCGGCGGCGACGCCATCGGCCTGGCAACCATGCTCCTGAAAGCCGGCGAGGCCGACGCCATGGTGGCCGTGGGTGCGGAAAGCTCCATCTGCCCCGTGGTGCTGGCAGGCCTGGCCTCGGCCCGGGCTCTCTCCCGCAACGATGACCCAGAGACGGCCTGCCGCCCCTTTGACCTGCACCGGGACGGCTTCGTCATGGGCGAAGGCGGCGGCGCGCTGGTGCTGGAAACCCTCTCCCATGCCCAGGCCCGCGGCGCGAAGATCCTTGGTGTCCTCTGCGGCACGGCCAACAACACCGACGGCCACCACGTCACCGCGCCCCATCCGGATGGCATCGGCGCCATCGCCTGCATGGAAGACGCCCTCCGCCGCGCCGGCCTCTCCCCTGCCGACATCGGCTATATCAACACCCACGGCACCTCTACCCCCATGGGCGATGCCATCGAGGCCGCCGCGGTGAAGAAGGTCTTCGGCGGCAATCCCCCGCCGGTCAGCTCCACCAAGGGCGCCACGGGCCATATGATGGGCGCGGGTGGCATCACAGAGGTCATCGCCTGCATCAAGGCCGTGGAGACCGGCATTCTGCCCCCCACCCTGCACGTCGCAACGCCTGATCCCGCCTGCGACCTGGACGTCATTCCCAACGAGGCCCGCAAATCCACCATCCGCTATGCCATGTCCAACGCCTTCGGCTTCGGCGGGCAGAACTCCAGCGTCATCGTGGGCAGATACGAATAAGGAGGCTTTTCCATGGAACTTCGCCCTTATCAACGCCGGGTGAATTACTACGAGACCGACCAGATGGCCATTGTCCATCACTCCAACTACATCCGCTGGTTTGAGGAAGCCCGGCTGGACTTCCTGGACCAGGTAGGCCTCAACTACCGCCAGCTGGAAGAGACTGGACTGATCGTCCCGGTGGTGGACGTCTCCTGCCGCTACCACGTCTCCGCCCGGTACGATGATGTGCTGGACATCTACGCCTTCCTCACCGAATTCAACGGCGTCAAGATGTGCTACCGCTACGAGGTGCGTTTCCACGACACCGGCGTCCTGGCCGCTGACGGCACCTCCAGCCACTGCTTCCTGGACGAACAGCGCCGCCCCATCGTGCTGCGCCGGCGCCTGCCGGAGGTGGACGCCCAGCTCAAATCGCTGGTGGAGAAAAAATAATCAGCTTTCCGAAAAAAAGACTTGCTTTTTTGAAAGTACCGATGTATAATAACGAAGCAAGTTACGGAGGCTTAGCTCAGCTGGTTAGAGCGCTTGCTTCACACGCAAGAGGTCACTGGTTCGAGTCCAGTAGTCTCCACCAAAATTCCGCTGACGGTTGTCAGCGGAATTTTTTTATTCACGCGTCTCTCCGTCCTAAAAATGTACCCCCAGCCGAAACCAAACGGCTTCCACGCGCAATGCCCCTGCCGCCGAGTTCGGCGGCAGGGGCGCGTTGTCGTTATGCGCGGATGCGGAAGGTCTTGGGCGCCAGGCGGTAGACCAGGACACAGGCCACCACGGAGTAGATCAGGCAGAACGCGATGCACCCCAGGCCGAAGACCAGGATCGGCAGGCGCACGTTCATCAAAAAGAAGCACACCAGGTACGTTCCCATCATCACCAGGGAATAGGTGCCGCTTTTCAGCTCTGTGCCGGCATTGTAGGGCTGGAGCAAATAGTAGATCGTCAGATAGTGGATGGAGAAGAAGACGCTCAGCGCCAGGATCGTTACCACCAGCACCGCATAGTCCAAGGGATTTTCCGTGCCGCCGGAGGCGTAGAGCAGCAGCGCCAGGCCGCCTCCCAGCGTCAGCGCCGGGACTGCGTTGATTTTGATAATCTCCCACAGGCGGATGCGGAAGAGCGCCAGGATGCACTTCGGCTCCTTGAAGAAAGCGTAGGTCAGCAGGCTGTGGTCGCAGTTCATAAAGAGCGCCCGGGTGAAGCCGGTGCCGCGGTTGAGGCTGTACATGATAAAGGTAAAGTAGGGCAGCCACAGAAGGAGAATTCCGTTGAGGGTCTCCCCCACCTCAGGGGAAAGGCGGATGGCCAGTAGCCCCACGGCCGCCAGGCCCAGAATCACGGCGGTGATCTTCTCCGTGGCCTTCCAGAGGATCTTCTGATGGCGCTTGATGAACAGTTCGTTGAGGTACGCAAAGCCCTGGCGGCGGCTGGTGATGGAGGTATCGGCGGAGATGGACTTCTCCACCGTTTTTTTGGCTGCAGTCTTGGCGCTGTCCATCTGTTGGAGCATCTGAGCCAGCAGCTCCTGGTTGACGGCGCGGTAAGATTGGAAGGTACAGATGGTACGGATCGACACCGCGCCGCTCACAATCAACAGGCCAAAGGCCGCCATGGATACGCCGACGGGCAGCACCACGCCCAGGGCCGGCAGACCGTAGGCCAGCGCCAGCAGGAGTCCCGCGGCCAGCCAGACATACTTCGTCAGCTTATTTTCATTGTACGCGAAGCCACGGCGCGCATAGTCCCGCAGGGAGACTGCCGCCACCGTCAGCTTGGCCCCGGCCACCGCCAGGGGCAGCAGCAGGCAGCACCACCAGGCGACACCCCGCTGGAGGCCGAACAGCAGCGCCAGGGGCAAGAAGCCCGCCACCACCTTGGCCATGGCATAGGCGTAATTGGAGAGCGTATAGGCCCGGGCGTCCATCCGCAGGAGGATCATGGCGTAATACTTGTCCCGGGTGGGATTGAAGAGATGGGTGTTGGTAAAGGCGCCGATTACCGTGAGGAACAGCAGGATATGCAGGAACACCGCCTCCGGCGGCGCCTTGTCGTACAGAAGGCCGATCCCGCAGACCATCGTGAGGAAATAGAGGAACTTCCCCAGGAAAATGGAGAGCAATTCCCAAATACCGGTGAGGACATTGGCAAAAATCTTAAAGCCCCGGATTCGGTAGAGCGAATCCGGCAAAAGCCGCTTGAGAATGGGAATCTGCTTGACGGCATAGAGGATGGAATTAACCCGGTAGGTATTCTTCAGGGCAAAGGAGAGCCGCAGCGTCTTAACCATGGTCTTCCTCCCGGAGCGCCTCCAGAATCTTTTCCTTAAAAGCCTGCTGATCCAGGTGGGATTTCTCCACCGCCTCCAGCGTCCCATGGCTCAGCAGCACGATCTCATCGCACAGGTCCAGGGCCAGATCCATGATATGGGTGGAGAAAATGGTGATCCGTCCGGCCTTGATACTCCGCAGCAGCTGCTTCATCTCCTCGGCCACCACCACGTCCAGCGACGTGAGCGGTTCGTCCAGCAGAAGGAGCTTGGGTCTGGCCATGATGTTGACCAGCATCTGCATTTTGTTCTTCATGCCGTGGGAGTAGTCCTTGAGGAGCTTATCGCGGTCCTCCGGGTCGATGCGCACTTCGTCAAAATACGCGTCCAGGGGCTTGGGATCCCGGATGGAATCGCGGTTGACGTCCAAAAAGAATTTCAGGAACTCCCGGCCTGTCAAAAACTCCGGCACCGTGGGCGTGGAAAGGACGTAGCCGATCTCCTCCGGGCGGACCTGGCGGGTCCGGCCATCCTCCTTCAAGAGGAAGCTGCCGCTGTCGGCCTGGATGTCGCGGTTGATGCAGTTGAAGAAGGTAGTCTTGCCGGCGCCGTTGCGGCCCAGCAGCCCATAGATCTTTCCCGCTTCAAACGTAAAGCCCATGTCCCGCAGGACCTCTTTCTTCCCAAAGGACTTGGAGAGATGTTCAATGATGAATTCCATAGCTTCTCCTTCTGCCGGGCTGCGCAGGGCGGCTCCGGCGATGCGGTAGGTGTTTTTGGCGACATTATACAAAATTTGTGGCCTGTTGTCTGTTGGCAAAGTGACGAAAGTTCTGAACAAGTTGTAAACCTGTCCCTGTCCGTCAAAATTGCAGCGCCGCACTTGACAGATTGCGTCTAATGTGTTAGACTCATTGCAGAGTCTAACATATTAGACAGCAAGGAGGGAATCCTATGGCACCCAGGACACTCACCCAAAGTCAGTACCATCTGTGCCGTATTCTCTGGCGGGACGGCCCCATAGACGAATTGCAGCTGCTGACGCGCTGCCAGGAGGAACTGGGCTGGCGGCGCACTGCCGCCCGGCGGCTGCTGCGGGAGCTGGAGTCCCAGGGCATGGTGCGCCACCGGGACGGAATGGTCGCTGCAGCAGTGGCAGAAGAAGAAACCGAATGCAGTCCGGCGGTGATCTGCCGCGCACTGCCCGCCGTCTGCCCGCTGGCCTTCGGCGAAACCGGCGTGAAGTCGCGGATTCGCCGCGTCATGCACTACAAAAAGCCCCCTTTCTGGATCGCAATTGCGGCAGTGGCGGTGTGCATAGCGGCGGCGGTGTGCTTTCTCACCGTCCCGGCCCAGGGCGTATCGCCCACCCTGCAATTCCAGGATCTCCCCTGGAATATGCCCATGGAGGAAGTCCTCGACTGGCTGGACGCGTCCGGCGTGGCTTGGGAGATGCCCGACGTCTATACCCGCCTGTCTCAGCCGGGGGGCAGCGGCGTGGAAGCGGAGCCCTACGACATAAAGCTCGTGTATATTTATGACTGGGAGGTCTTTGGAGAGACAGCATCGGAGGTCACGCTTACCTTTATGAACGCCACGCCGGAGCCCACCGACTATTACGGTCTTTCCTCGGTGACACTGCTCTATCCGGATTCCTGTGACAAAGCCGCCATCCTCGACAACGTCCGGGAAACTTACGGCCCCGAGGCAGAGCGCTATACCCTATACGATGTGATCACCGGCGAGCCGGAGGAATACGTCCAGGCGCCGGGCGCGCACTATTGGTTTTCCCAGCTTCTGCTGGAGGATGTCCTCTCCGAGGAGGGCCAAGCTGCCTACCGGGACTACCTGGAGTCGATCCAGAGTGACGATCCGGACAAGGAGCTGGCAGCCTACCTGGCCCGTCCGGCGGCGTATATCTCCTGGCACGATGCATATATCTCCTACCCGAAGACGGAGCCGGACTCCCCCGGCACATCCGGCCTCTATCTCTATGGTGGGTCCATGGTGACGGCGCTGCAATGGTTCGAGCAAGCCGCGTCCGTCGATTGATCCCGTTTGGCAAAGTACCGTCCCATCAATTCCCGCGAAAGGAGAAACATCATGTCAACCCCTAAGATTTTTGAAAGTGAATACCGATTCTGCCTGATTCTCTGGCGGGAAGAGCCCATCAACAGCACCCGCCTGGCCAAGATTTGCAAAGAGGAGTTGGGCTGGAGCCGCACCACCACCTACACGGTCATCAAGCGCCTGCGGGATCGCGGCGTCGTGCGGAATGAGAATGCCACTGTCACCGCCCTGGTGACAAAGGAGGAGGTGCAGATCGCCCAGATGGACGAGCTGCTGGACAAAACCTTCGAGGGCTCTCTGCCGGCCTTTATCGCCGCCTTTGCCCGGCGGCAATCCCTCTCCGAGGATGAGGCGGAGGCCCTCCGCCGGCTCATCGAGAAGTAGGAGGCGCTCCATGGAAGCGGTATTTTTGCAGCTGGTCAATCTCAGCATCAATGCCGGCTGGCTGGTGCTGGCGGTGCTGGTACTCCGGCTGCTGCTGCGCCGGGCGCCCCGGTGGATCTGCTGCTGCCTCTGGGGTCTGGTGGCTCTGCGCCTCCTGTGTCCGATGTCCATCGAGAGCGCGGTCAGCCTGCTCCCCAGCGCCCATCCCCTGCCTCAGGAATTTCTCACCGCCCAGACCCCGGAAATTGCCTCCGGCTTGGCCGTCATTGACCAGGCCGTGAACCCGGTCCTGGCCCAGTACCCGGCCCCCGCCCCCGGCAACCCGCGGCCCGTGCAGCAGATTACGGCGATTCTCGCCTGGGTCTGGCTGGCCGGTGTCTGTGCCATGCTGCTCTACGCGCTGGTGACGTCGCTTCTGCTGCGCCGCCGGGTGGCCACCGCCACGCTGCTGGCCGAGGGCGTCAAGGAGAGTGAGTTCATCGCGTCCCCCTTTGTGATGGGCCTGATCCGTCCCACCATCTACCTTCCCTATCAGCTGGACGCCTCGCTGCGGGTCCACGTTCTGGCCCACGAACGGGCTCACATCCGACGGAAGGACCCCCTTTGGAAAATGGTGGGGTTTGTACTGCTGTCAATCTACTGGTTTCATCCGCTGCTGTGGGTGGCCTACCCGCTCCTGTGTCGGGATATCGAAGCCGCCTGCGATGAGTCAGTCATCCGGGGCATGGACGAGGAAGCGCGCCGGAACTACGCCGCAGCGCTCTTCCGCTGCGGCATAGTCAGCCGGTTTGGGGCAGCGGTTTCGTAGCAAAAGGATATGCGCGTTCCACGGCCGGGAACGCGCATATCCTTTTCGCCTCAGCGTAAAATAAGGTATTTTCTCCCCGCTGTCCCCCGTTTTTGCAGCTTCAAAAGCTGCAAAAACGACCTGATTGAATGCGCGCGGCCCAGGCCGGCTTCTCTTGCCCTGCGGACAATTCACCTTTGCGGGCCCATTGCCCCCGCGCACGCCCGCCGCTCTGCCGCGTCCTTCCTCAGCAAGGCTTTTGGACAGCCACAAGCGACGCAGCCGAATTACGGAGCTTGCCCGGAATCGTCCCCGGGCTTGCGCTGTTTTTTGCGCGGCGGACAACTGCCAAAGCACAGGCCCAGCGCCAGGCCCAGCGCGATTCCCAGGGCCAGGTTGTCCAGCGCGGCGCCAAAGGCGACGCCGAAGCAGAGCCCCAGGGAAAGTCCCAGCGCCTGCCGGTTGCCGTGCTCGTGTTCCGGCTCGTCTTTCTTTTTCTTGGGATTGTTTTCTTCCATGGTTTCGCCTCCCCTGTCTTTTCCCCATGATACCATACGCCGCCCGGTCCCGCAACGCAAATTCCGGGGTAGGGGCGTCTCAGGGATGACAGATGCAGCAAATTATGCTATAATAAAATAGTATGAAGCATCGCCTTCGGGCGGCACGTTGAAAAAAGGAGCAATTACCATGGAATATACCCTGACGAAAGATAACTTCCAAGAGCTGGTACTGGAAAGCCAGGAGCCGGTATTGGTGGACTTCTGGGCCACCTGGTGCGGCCCGTGCATGATGCTCTCCCCCATTGTGGAGGAGCTGGCTGAGACCCACAAGGTGGGCAAGGTCAACGTGGATGAAGAGCCGGAGCTGGCGCGGCAGTTCGGCATCGTCTCCATTCCCACGCTGATTCTCTTTGAAAACGGCGAAGCCGTCCGGCAGTCGATGGGCTATCGGCCCAAGGCGGAGCTGGAAGCATTTCTGGAGGGCTGATATGGGGAAAGTTCGCCTCAACGAAAACGAAGCCGTGGTCAAAACCGTCAAGGACGGGCTCAAACGCACCGGCGGCTACTGCCCCTGTCGGGTAGAGCGCACCGAGGCCTACAAGTGTATGTGCGAGGAGTTCCGCCGGCAGATCGAAGACCCGGATTTCGAGGGCTACTGCCACTGTATGCTCTATTATAAAGAGCGATAACACAACCCCGGCGTGGCAACACGCCGGGATATTTCCGCGCAAAATTTTCTGCGCAAAGGAGATTTTTCCATGTCCTCCACCTCGCCCCGGCGGAAGGCCCTGGCCGCCGCTTTCCCCCACACCATTCCCATTCTCACCGGCTTTCTCTTCCTGGGCTTCACCTACGGGATGTATATGCACGCTGCGGGCTTCCCCTTCTACTACCCAATGGTGATGAGCCTGGTGATCTTCGCCGGCTCGATGGAATTTGTAGCAGTCAATCTGCTGCTGGCCCCCTTTCAGCCTCTGGAGGTCTTCCTCCTGACGCTGATGGTCAACGCCCGCCACCTCTTTTATGGTATCGCCATGCTGGAGCGCTACAAGGGTCTGGGGCTCAAGAAGCTCTACCTGATCTTCGGGATGTGCGACGAGAGTTTCTCCATCAACTGTACGGCCCAGCCGCCGGAAGGGGTGGACCGGGGCTGGTTTTACTGCTTCGTCACCCTGCTGGATCACTGCTACTGGTTCCTGGGCGCCACCCTGGGCGGCGTCTTTGGCGCGCTGCTGCCGGTCAACACCGAGGGACTGGACTTTGTGATGACTGCCATGTTCGTAGTCATATTCCTGGAGCAGTGGAAGAAGGACACGCGCCACTTCAGCGCTCTTCTGGGACTGGGCGCGTCGGCGGTGTGCCTGGCGCTGTGGGGGCCGGACGGGTTTATGCTCCCGGCCATGCTCTCCATCCTGGCCTGTCTGCTGCTGCTCAGGAAACCTATGGAACAGGAGGTGGCGCAGCCGTGACACTGACACAGCAAATCATCACCATCGGCTTGGTGGCGCTGGGCACTATGGCCACCCGCTTTCTCCCCTTTCTCCTCTTCCCCGCGGACAAGCCCACGCCGCCCGTGGTCCAGTATCTCGGTCGGGTCCTGCCGGGGGCTGTGTTCGGCCTGCTGGTGGTCTACTGCCTGAAGAATGTCTCCCTCCTCTCCGGCTCCCACGGCATCCCCGAGGCCATTGCCATCGCCGCCGTAGTGACGCTCCACCTGTGGAAGCGACAGACGCTGCTGTCCATTGCCGGCGGCACCATCCTATATATGGTTTTGGTGCAGTGTGTCTTCTGATCCCACAAATAGGGGTTGACAAACCTTGCCGAAAGTGGTAGTATATTGGAGCTGTCGCAAGAGCGATGGCAAAGACGCGCGAGTGGTGGAATTGGCAGACTCGCTAGATTCAGGTTCTAGTGTGCATTACGCACGTGCGGGTTCAAGTCCCGCCTCGCGCACCAACGTCGGAGCAAAGTTCGCTTTGCTCCGACGTTTTTTTGTATAACGAAAACCACGCGACTATCGCGTGGTTTTCGTTATACAATAATGCTCCCCCTCGCGAAGCGGGGGGGAGCATTATTTGCGGTCACGCTTTCAGACAGCGGAGATCGCGGCAGGCTCCTCCACTGCGGGGGAGCTGTCGCGGAAAATACAGGAGACAGAGAAATTTCTGGTGACAGGGGCCTTCAAAGTACCGTCAATGGCAGCCTCGAGGATCTGCATACTCTCCCGGGCCATCTCTTCCACCGGGTAATCGAAACTGGTGACGGAGGGAACTATCCAGAGATTGCCCATGCTGTTACCAAAGGAAATCACCTCGATATCCCTGGCGATTTCCAGCCCGGCGTGGAGCAGGCCCTTGATAAAGCCGTTAATCATCCGGTCGTTGGCGACAAAGGCAGCGTCGGGCCGGGGCTCCTGGGCCACCAATTCCATGGCGGCTGCGTAGCCGCCCTCATCGCTGTTGTCCACCTGAAGGCTTTTGACGCGATAGCCATTGCCCATCAGCTCTTTGGCGCGATTCACGTAGCCGATGACCCGCAGGCTCAGCGCCTTACTGGCGTAGTTGGGGCTGACGACGGAGAGCGTCTTCCGACCGCGCCGGAGAAAATGGGTACAGGCAAATTGACCCACCTCATAGTCGTCAATGATGACCGTGTTGTAGCCTCGGACGTCCCGGTTGAACACCACCACCGGTACACCACTTTGGAAGTCCCGGAGGAATGTGGCATCATCCGCGCCGATGCCCATGATGATGGCCCCGGAAAAGTAGTTTGCTTCCTCCAGGAGATAAGCCTTTTCCGCCAGGTTCCCCTTCTCATAGACCACCATCATCAGCTCGTAGCCCTGCATCGATTCTTTGATCCACCGGCGGGCACCGGTGAAAAACGGCGTCATGGGGCCCTTTTCCAAATCACTGGGCCAGAGGACACCGATCACCTTGGGCCGCGGCACGGTGCGCTTTTGGCGGACCTTGGGGTGGTAGTTCAGCTCTCCGGCGATCTTCTTGATGCGCGCCTGGGTGTCGGGCGCAATGCGCACCTCGTCCCCTCGCTCATTCAGCACCAGAGACGCCGTGGAGGGTGAAACGTGAGCGAGGGCGGCGATTTGCTTGATGCTCACATACGTCTTTTCTTCCATAGCCCTTCGCTCCTTCCAGCTCTTATAACGATATGTCGATCATATTATAATAATTATACCGTTTTGCGTCGGGATTGTAAACCGAAAATCACACACAGGACAGCTGCAATGACAAATATTCCCGCAATGGAATTGTACATTGTGCCATAGCCGAAGTGATCCGATATGGCGCCGCCCAACATGGTTCCCAGGCCCTGGCCGATATCTGAACACATGAAATAAGTACTGGAGGCGGTACCGCGCCGCTCCGGCGCGGTGCGCTTGATGCACTCGGCCTGGAGGCTGGGCTGGGCCATGCCCTGGCCGGCAGCCTGGAACACCGCCGCCACGATGATCCCCAGCAGCGTATAGGCTGCGCCCAGCAGCACAGCTGCCAGTACGGCGGAGATCGTCGCCGGTATGAGGACGAAAAAGATGCTCCGCTTGTCCGTCACCCGGCCCAGCAGCAGCCGGATGGAGACGATGGCCACAGTGTTGACGGTGAAGTAAAGAGAGATGTTGGAGATGCCGCGCTGGTCGCCCACCTGGAGCATAAAGGAGCTGTTGATGCCGTTGAACATGGAGAACAGGCCCCCCAGGATGGAAAGCGGCAGCAGGCTCAGGCAAAGGATCTCCCCCAGGGAAATATGCAGGCGCTTCTCCGGGCCGGACACCTCCCGCGGCGGCTCGGAGATCCGCAGGCTGGCCAGGGCTGCGGCTCCCACCACCACGATGGCCGCCGTCACCAAAAACACAGCCGTACCGCCCCAGCGCTCGGCCAGCCAAGCGCCTGCCGCCGGCATCACGGCAGAGGCCAACATCTGCGCCAAGCCGAAGTAGGCCACGCCCTGGCCCAGCTGCTCGGTGGGAATCGTATAGCTGACCAGCACCAGTGACACGGTGCTGTTGAGGGCAAAGCCGATGCCATGAAGTATGCGCACGGCGATCAACAGCTCCGGCGTGGGCACCAGGATATAGGCCAGGGACGCCACCAGCATAAAGCCGCAGGCGGCCAGCATCACGCCTTTTTTGGAGAAGTGGTTGACCACCACGCCGCTGAAAGGCCGGACCACCAAGGATGTAATGGAAAAACAGCCGACGATGACACCGGCCAGCGTCAGGGATGCACCCAGGGACACGGCGTAGGCCGAGAGGGACGTGTTGACCAGGTAAAAGCTGCCGGAGATAAAGAAGCTCACCACCATCAGCACGATGAACTGCGGATTAAACAGGGATCGGATTGGATTGGAAGTTTGCTGGTTCATGCTACTGCAACACCTCTTTTATGATTTCCGCTCCAGCACCTGCAGCTCCAGCCGCGACAAATACGCGCCGCCGTGGTGGATGGTGTCCTCCGCGGGCACCATATCCGCCGAGGTACCGATCCGGTCCGCCAGGTGATGATTTCGGTCAAATTTCGGGAACATGCTTCCGGCCACCGTCAGCCGAATGCGGCTGCCGGGCTGGAAAACGTTGAGGGTGTTGCCCAGCAGCACCTCCACCGGCCGAATCTCCCCCGGCGTGAGCAGCTTCCGCTCCCAGGTGTTGCCATAACTGACCCGAACGGCGCCGTCGGTGATGTTGAGCGAGCGCCCATCGGGGAACACCTCCGTCAGCTTGCAGGCAAAGTCTGTGTCCGGGCAGGAAGAAGAGACGTACAGCACCGCCTTCACCGGCCCTGCCGCCGCCAGCGGCGCTGTCAAGGGTTCAGAGGTATAGACCGCCACGTCCGCCCTGGCCTCAATGGGCGACTGATCCTGGCACTCCGAGGAGATACCGGGCGCCCTGGCCGGCACCGGATTGGCTGGGTCGGAGATATAGGTGTCCTGGCCCGGCTCCGTTTCAGGCTGGAGCAGCAACCGCCCGTCTTCCGGTTCTGTGGCCGCACGGCCGCTGCTGGAGAGGTAGAGGGCTTTTGTCGCGGTATCCGGCAGCGGCCACGCCGGGGCCTGCTCCCATCGGTTCTCCCCCATGAAGAAGAGCGTCACCGGCGGCTCCTGGGAGATGCCGTCGTCCAGGCCCTTAAGGTGCCAGTTGAAAAACCGCAGCAGCTGCTCGGTGATGCTCCGGCCCATGGGATAGCCGGCCTGCGCCCCAAAAGAGCGCCAGCCCACGGTGTCCGGCATGGCCTCGCCGTGGTTCCACGGCCCCATCAGGAGGCGGCTCTTCTCCCGGAGCTTCCGCCCGGCCTCCGTCCGGCCCAGGGCGATCCAGTTCTCCAGGGGGCCGTTTTTGGAGGTATCGTCGTACCAGCCACCCAGGAAGAAGCAGGGCACCTGGAACTTGGAAAAGTCGATGGGCCGCCCCTCCCGGGCCGGGCAGGCCGGGTCGTCGTACTCCCGGATGCGGCGGAGATAGTCCTCCAAAAAGGGTAGGCCTTCAATTTTGGCCGCCGGATTCTCCCCCTCGGGCACGTAGGCCACCACCTGGCCGAACTTGCCCAGGTAGCCCTCTACCGTGCGGCGGAGCGTCTCCCGCTGCTCCTCGCTCCAGGCGGCCTCGGGGCTGTAAAGTCGGTCCCGCGCCCGCTCCAGGAGCCACATCAGGTGGAGCGAACCGGTGGTGAAGCCGCCGGAATACTTGTATAGCCCCGTCTGCTGCCACGGGCAGATGGCCTTTAAGTGGGGCGGCTGGGCCTCCGCCGTCAATAGCTGGGTAAAGCCGTAGTAGGAAAGGCCATACATACCCACGCCGCCGTCGCACCAGGGCTGGGCCGCGATCCACTCCACGGTGTCGTAGCCGTCCCGGGCCTGGCAGGGGCCGTCAAAGTCCATCTCTCCCTGGGACGCGCCGGTGCCGCGGCAGTCCTGCACCACCACGCGGTAGCCCGCCCGGGCCAGAGGCAGCGGATTGAGGCGGCCCCACTTGTACTCAAAGGAGTCCTTCAAATAGGGAAACCGCAGCAAAACGGCCGGATAGGGCCGGTCATCGGCGGGGCCGTAGACATTGGCCCGCAGCACAACGCCGTCGCGCATCGGGGTTTCCACGTCGTACCAAACTGTGATTTTTTGCTCCATTGCTCACGCCTCCTTGCCGTCCGCGCCGTCGCTGTAGAGATGGCAGCGGACCATGTGGCCGTCCTGATCGCAGGTGAGGTCCGGCACTTGGGTTTTGCAGCGGTCCGTGGCATAGGGGCAGCGGGTGTGGAAGCTGCATCCCGACGGGATATGGGCCGCGCTGGGGATATCCCCCACCACCTTCTGCCGCTCCCGCTGCCGCTCCACCTCCGGGTCGGGGATGGGAATGGCTGAGAGCAGCGTCTTGGTATAGGGGTGCTTGGGGTTTTCATAGAGCGTCTTCCAATCGCTCATCTCCACGATCTGGCCCAGGTACATCACCGCGATGCGGTCGGAGATATGGCGCACCACGGAGAGGTCATGGGCCACAAAGAGATAGCTGACGCCCAGCTTCTGCTGGAGGCTCTCCAAGAGGTTCATGATCTGGGCCTGGACCGACACGTCCAGCGCCGAGACCGGCTCGTCGCAGATGATGAGGTCCGGCTGGCTGGCCAGCGCCCGCGCAATGCCGATTCGCTGCCGCTGACCGCCGGACAGCTCGTGGGGCGAGCGGTGCCTCAGCTCCGGGTTGAGGCCGATCATCTCGAACAGCTCCTTCACCCGGGCCTCATAGGCCTCACGGCTGGAGACCAGGTGGTGGATCTTCAGCGGCTCGCCCACGATGTCGCCGATGGTCTGCTTGGGGTCCAGGGAGCTAAAGGGGTCCTGGAATACCAGCTGGATGTTCTTGCGGTACTTGCGGAAGGCATGCTCCGCCATGCCGGCGATGTTCTGCCCCTGGAAGTAAATCTCTCCGGCGGTGGGCTTGAGCAGGTTGACCAAGCAGTTGGCTACGGTGGACTTGCCGCAGCCCGATTCTCCCACCAGGCCCAGGGTCTCGCCGCTGTGGATGTCAAAGGAGACGCCGCCCACTGCCCGGACCGTACCAATCCGCCTTTTAATGAGGCCGCCCTTGTAGAGTGGGAACTCCATCCGCAGGTCCCGCACCGAGAGGACACACTTGTCCCAGTCGATCTTCTTCTTGGACGCGGCGTCGCTGAGCTTGAGGCTGGTGTCCAGCGCCGGATTGAGGCAGGCGCTGAGGTGTCCCGGCGCCACCGGGCGCAGCTGGGGCAGCGTCTCGTCGCAGGCCTTTACCCGCTGGGTGCAGCGGTCATAGAAGGGGCAGCGCTGGGGCTTCTCGTGGAGCGTCGGCGGCAGGCCGTGAATGGGCATCAGGAGCCGGTCCTTGCTGTCGTCCAGCCGCGGCACGGAGTTGAGCAGGCCCACCGTATAGGCGTGGGACGGATGGCGGAAGAGGTCGTCGGTGGAAGCGGTCTCCACAATGGTGCCGCCGTACATCACGTAGATCCTGTCCGCGTACCGGGCCACGATGCCCAGGTTGTGGGTGACGATGATCAGAGAGGTGTTGGTGGTTTTGACGATGTCCTGGAGCATCTCCAGAATCTGCGCCTGGGTGGTCACGTCCAGAGCCGTGGTGGCCTCATCCGCGATCAGGACGCTGGGGTCGCAGCTCATGGCCATGGCGATCATGATGCGCTGGCACATACCGCCGGAGAATTCAAAGGGGTAGTTGTCGTAGCGCATCTCCGCGTCGGGAATCTTCACCATTTTCATATAGGTGATGGCCCGTTCCTTGGCCTGCGCGTGGTTGAGGCCCAGGTGCTCCCGGATGGTCTCGGAGATCTGTTCGCCCACGGTGATGGAGGGGTTCAGGGAGATCATGGGGTCCTGAAAGATCATGGCGATCTTGTGGCCGCGGATGTGGCGCAGCAGCCGCCGGTTCTCCGGCGCCAGCAGGTCCTGCCCCTCAAAAACAGCGCTCTCTCCCTCCACGTGGCCGGGCGGGCTTTCAATCAGCCCCAGCACACTCATTTGGGTGACAGATTTGCCGCTGCCCGACTCCCCCACCACGCCGATGATCTCGCCGCGGTTCAGGTAAAAGGAGACGTCGTTGACGGCATAGGTGGTCTTGCGCTTCAGGCGAAATTCCGTCGAAATATGGTTGACTTCCAAAATACGTTCTTCCATCTGGCGTTCCCTCCTCACAGCGTTCCGCGGACATGGGGGTCCAGGGCGTCCCGCAGGCCGTCGCCCAGGAAATTGAAGGCCAACACCACCAGGGCAATGGCGACGCCGGGGATAATGGCCAGGTGGGGCGCACTGGTGATGAACTCAAAGCCGTCGCTGACCATCACACCCCAGGAGGTGTCCGGTGTGCGGATGCCCATGCCCAGGAAGCTCAGCGTGGCCTCAGTCATAATGGCGCCGCCCAGGCCCACCGAGGCGGTGACGATCACCGGCGCGACACAGTTGGGCAGGATATGGGAGAAGAGCTGCCGCGGCACCGATGCGCCGATGACCTTGCTGGCCTTGATATAGGTCTGGCTGCGCACCTTCATCACCTCGCCCCGAATGGTGCGGATATAGGGCGGGATGGTGGACACGCCGATGGCAATGACCAGATTGGTGGTGGATTGCCCCAGGGCCGCCGCGATACCCAGGGCGAAGACGATGGTGGGAAAAGCCATCAGCGCGTCGGTGAGGCGCATGATGATCCCGTCCACCACGCCGCCCACGTAGCCGGCAATCAGACCGATGACGGAGCCGGCCACACCGGCCACCACCACCGACACAAAGGCCACCACCAGAGAGATGCGGGAGCCGTAAATCAGGCGGCTGAGAACGTCGCGGCCATAGTTATCGGTTCCCAGAAGATGCGCGGCGGAAGGCGTCTCCTTCTGGTGGCGCAGGTCCTGCTCATTGAGGCCGTAGGGGGCCAGCACATCGGCGAACACCGCCACCAGAATGAGAACCAAAATGAAAATGGCGGCAATGGCCGTGGCCTTCCGGGAAAAGAGAATTTTTAAAACTGCTTTTGCGCCCATTATTGACTACCTCCTCTGCGAATTCTCGGGTCCACGATGCCATAGGCGATATCCACCAGGAGGCTGGAGAGGATGGTGATGGCCGCGATGATCATCAGGCAGGCCAGGGCCATGTCGGTATCCCGGGAGTTGACAGCCTGGATCAGCGTACGGCCCATGCCGGGGATATTGTAGATCTGCTCCACCACCACCGAGCCGCCCACCAGGTTGCGCACCTGGAAGCCCAGCAGGGTGATAACGGGGATCAGAGAATTTTTCAGCACGTGGCGGCTGAGGATTTTTCCCTCAGACAGGCCCTTGGCCCGGGCCGTTTTGACATGGCTCTGGTGGAGCGTCTCCAGCACAGCGGAGCGGGTCTGACGGCAGATGGTGGCAATGGAGCCCCAGGCCATGGAAATACACGGCAGGCAGGCAAAATAGAGGAAGCCGCCAAAGCCCTCCGACGGAGACTGGTAGCCCTGCACCGGCAGGATCCGGAGCCAGACTGCGAAGAGATACGTCAGCAGGATGCCCAGCCAGAATACCGGCAGCGACACGCCCAGATTGGCGCAGAAGGTGACGATGGTGTCGAGAATCCGGCCACGATAGAGCGCCGCGACCAGGCCGAACAGGATGCCGAACACCACGCTGATGACCAGGGAAATCAGGCCCAGCAGCAGCGTGATGGGCATTCTCTGGGCCAAGACCTCGGAGCAGGCCGTCTTATAGTGGGTGGAGTAGCCAAAGTCGCCGTGGAGGATATCCCAGAGCCAAGCGCCGTAGCGTTCCGGCAGCGGATCGTTGAGGCCCCACTCCTCCCGCAGCTCCTCGATCCGCTCCGCCGTGGCCTCGGTGCCCAGAGAAATGAGCGCCGCGTCGCCCGGCAGCACCGACATGATCCAGAAAGCCAGAAACGACACCACCAGCAGGATCACAATGGACACGGCCAGCTTTTTTGCGATGTATTTTACCAAGTGTTTCACCCTTTTCTCTTATGTGTCTCTATGAGACGGGCAGGGAATCCCATGTGAATCCCCTGCCCGTTTCTCATAAGGATGCGCCGATTATTTGCTCAGATAGGCCGTCTCCGGCGTCCAGTGATAACCGGAATACAGATAGAAACCGGAATCCTGCACCGTGTCAGACCGGATCACCGATTCAGACTGGGTCATCACGGAGATCATGTAGAGATTGGTGCCGTAGATCTGCTCCTGGAGTTCCTTGACGATCTCGGCGGCCTCCTCCTGGGAGGTGCAGCTTCTGGCGTCCTCGAAGAGCTGGTAGGTGGCCTCGTCCATGGAGAAGTTGTCCACCGGCAGTGCCGCCGAGGCGCTGGCCAGGCTGTACATCTTGCCGAACTCATCGGGCGAGTAGTTGTAGCCGCCCACCAGGAAGCCGTCCTGGAAGTCGGAGGTCATCAGAGAGAAGAACCCGCCGCTGTCCAGCAGCTGGACGTTGGCCGTAATGCCAACTTCCTCCAGGTAGGGCACCATGGCCGTGAGCATCTTCTCCTGGACCGCTGCATTTTCCGCGTAGAGGTTGATCTCCACGCCGTCGGCGTAGCCGGCTTCCTCCAGCTTCTCCCGGGCCTTCTCGGGGTCGTACTCATAGGTGGTGATGTCCTCGTTGTAGTAGACGCGGCCGGGGATGGAGTTCTGGTTGGTGGCCACGCTGTTGACGCCGAAGAGGCTGTCCACGATGGTCTCAAAGTCCACGGCATAGCGGAAAGCCTCGCGGAAGGCCTTGTTGGCAGCAGGATTGTCGGTCTGGGTGCAGGGCACCAGGTTGTAGTTGCAGGAGGGCACCGCCGCCTTCTCGGCGATGAAGCCCTCCTTGCCGTTGAACTTCACCAGGGAGTCGGCGTCGGCCCGGAGCCACAGCTGAATGTCGCCGGCCTCCAGCGCCGCCTCCGTCACAGCAGTCTCCGCCATGTACACCACCCGGACGCCGTCCAGGTAAGGCAGCTGGTTGCCCTCACTGTCCACACCCCAGTAGTTCTCGTTGCGGGTGTAGACAGCCTCCACGTCGTTCTCCCAGCTCTCGAACACGAAGGGACCGGTGCCGACGGGGTTCTTTTCTGCCCACTCCGCGCCGTTTTCTTCAAAGGAAGTGGGAGAGATGATGAGGCCGCTGGGATCAGCCGCCATGTTGGAAAGGAGCAGCAGGTCCGGCTGGCTCATATGGATCACCACGGTGTATTCATCCGTCGTTTCCACGGATTCCACCCGGGCATACTGAGGCTTGCCGTTGTCCACGCACATCTGGATGTTCCAGGCCACCGCTTCGGCGTTGAGAGGCGTTCCGTCGTGGAAGGTGACGCCCTGGCGGATGTGGAAGGTGTAGGTGAGGCCGTCTTCAGAGGTCTCGTAGCTTTCCGCCAGCCAGCAGACGATGTTGCCCTGGGTGTCCATGCGCACCAGGCTCTCCAGCGCGGGAGCGGCATTACAGGTAGTCAGCATATTGGTGTCGCCCGCGGGATAGCCCAGGTTCTGCTCGCTCTGCACGCCGGGGCTGTAGACCAGAACGCCGCCGTACTTGTCCTCAGAAGTCGTTTCCTCCTCGGTATTTGCTTCATCGGTGGTCGTATCCTTGCTCTCGTCCGTCGCGCCGATCTCGCTGATCTCCGCAGGGGGTTCCTCGGTGTCGTTCTGGCTCGCGCAGCCCGCAAACACCAGAAGCACCATGGTCAGTGCCAAAAGTAGTGCCAGTGCCTTTTTCATTTTAATCCTCCGTTTCCCATCATTGTTGTTTGCTAACGTTTTGCTATTGCAACTAGATATTAGCACCGGAGTAGCACCTTGTCAATCCGGTGCAGCGCAAAATACTGTACAAATTGCACAGGCTATTCCTGTGAATCTCGCCAAATCTATTGACATTTTCCATGGATAATGCTACAATGCAAAAGCAGTCTCGTGGGAAGGAGTTGCTAAATTATGCTAAATATAGGTCGGCCATTTCGATTTCAGCCCAGCTATGCGCAATTTCCCTGGGATGAGCCATGCTGCTATCTGGAGCAATACGCCTACCCATTTCTGCCGCGTCCGGCCCGGCGGCTGGCTGACGACGTCGCGGTGGATCTCAACACTTTTTTGTTTCTCTTCTCTCCCACAGTGCAGCTGCAGCGCCGCGGCGCCGACAGCTGCACCCTGGCCGGTCCGGCAGGCCGGTGCGACTGCCGGATCAATCGGCAGGAGATCACCCTCCGGGCGCCCATGGCAGCGCTCTTGGGCTGGGAACTCACCATGACGGATTCCTGCGCCGTCTTTGCGCCGCCCGGATACACCGCCCCGCCGCCAACGCCGCTCTCCGAAACAGGCAACCTCTCCCGGCTCTTCTGGTCCGCACCGCTGGAACGGCTGATCCCCTACCGGCTCTATATACCTGTCAACTGGGATCGTGAGCCGCTGCCGATGCTGGTGGTACTCCACGGCGGCGGCAGCAGCCCAGACGAGCTGATTCTTCTCTCCGGCGGGCGAATCCAACGGCTGGCGGAGGAACGGGGCTTTCTTCTGCTGTGCGCCGATGCCGCCGTGGAGAACAGCTCCTATGGCTGCCCCATCCCGCCCCAGGGACTGGCTGCCGACAGCCATCTCTTCGACGACACGCCGGAAATCCTCCAAGGTAAGCGCCTCTCTCTCCAGGCGCTGGAGGCCGTAATCCGGGAGACTGCCGCTGCCTACGGTGTGGACCGGCAGCAGCTCTACATGGCCGGCAATTCCATGGGCGGTATTGGAACCTTTTACTTCGCCGCAACCCACCCCGGGATGCTCCGCGCCATCGCCCCCGCCGGCGCCGCGCCGGATGTCTCGCGCTTTGACGCCACTCCCCTCCGGGGCCTGCCCATCTTTTTCACGGCAGGCACCGAAGATTACCACGGCTTTTGCCACCTGGAGGCCGCCTACCAAGCACTTCGGGCGCAGGGCCTCTCCATCACCTTCCACCCCATCGCCGGCGGCAGCCACTCCGGCGCCTGGATCGAAAATCTCGACCAATGGGTCGAGGAATTATTATCCTGCTGAAAAGGAGCGACAATATGCCTACCAACATCTGCACCCAACGCGAAAATGCCCTGGCTCTGCTGGGCCACCGCCGTCCGGCCTGGCTGGACACGGAAGTCAACATGATCTTCCCCCGGGAGATTTTGGACAATGTAGCCCGGGGTTTTGTGGCAGACGCCCTCCCCTTCTCCCCTCAAGAAGACGCCGGCGGATTGGATATGTTCGGCGTCCGCTGGGTCTACGAGCCGGAGGCGCGGGGCTCCATGGTACCCCCCGGCGCCCCGCTGCTGGAGACCATGGTCGACTGGCGCGAGACCATCGCCGTGCCGGATCTGGAGGCCCTCCCCTGGGACGACATCGCCCGGCGCTGCCTTCCCCTGGTCTCCCAGGAAAAGCTCAACGGCACCATGGTCTTTACCGGCTTCTTTGAGCGGCTCATCTCCCTTTTGGACTTTGAAAATGCTGCCGTGGCCCTGATCGACGAAGATGAGGAAGACGCCATCCGGGATTTCTTCCAAATGTTGGTTTCCTACTACACCGTTCTTTTCCAGAAACTGCACACCTGCTGCGGCATTGACATCGTCACCTTCCACGACGACTGGGGCCATCAGCGGGGCACCTTCTTCTCAGAGCGGGTCTGCCTCAATCTGCTTCTGCCCTACCTCAAGGCCACCGTGGACGCCTGCCATCAGGCAGGTATGTATTTCGATTTCCACTGCTGCGGCAAGGTAGAGTCCTTTGTGCCGCTGATGATCGAGGCCGGCGTTGACAAGTGGGACGGCCAGCTCCTCAATGACATCTACGGCCTCTTAGAGCGCTACGGCAGCCAACTGGTCATTACCTACAATATCAAGTGCCCTGACCTCGCCGGCGCCGAAGCCGAGGCCTGGGCCGCGGAACTGGTTTCCCGTCTGCCTGAAGACCCTGCCAAGGGGCTTTGGATCCCGGCCCGAGGTCTCTCCGCCGACGCCAGAACCGCGCTGAAGGCCGCTTGGCAGCAGAGGCAGTAAAAAATGCCGTTTCCCCGAAAAAAGCCGGGGAAACGGCACTTTTTATCGTTCTGACTTGGGCGACCCGTGCCGCCCTGGGTCAGAAACAGCCCTTATCACGGCGGCGCAGCAGTCACCAGCCTTGTATGCGTTCCCCGCTGTCTTCACTGGAACAAACCGTAAAAAAACACGTCTAAATTATCAAAAGAAGCATTTGAAAGCGGAAGACAGGAGGGTTCTTTATGAAATTTGTGCGCTCGATGCTCTGGGTCTCGGTTCTCCTTTTGTTCCTGGCCGGCTGCGGCGGCAGCCGCAACACGCTTCTGGAGGGCGCCTCCCCCGGCACCAGCGCCATGACGCTCTACGTCTACGACGGCGAGGCCGTCACCTGGCAGTACCTCTTTGACAGCCAGGCTGTGCAGAAGCTGCTGGATCAGCTGGCCGAAGTCCAAGCCACCGCAACAGAGGATTTTCTCCCCACCCAGGCCGCCGCCCCCATCTACGCCCTGGAGATCGGTGGTGAGGACGGCCTGCCTCGGGTGGGCGCCTGGTCCGACGGCCACTGGATCACGGCGGACGGCGCGGTCTACACCTTTGATTTCGACTTCCCAGCTCTGCTGACGGCGTACAGCTGGGAAGCGGGCGACCAGCACAGCGACTTCTCCGTGATGCCCTGTGCCCGGGCCATGACCTGCGGAGACGCGGGCTGGAACACAGCACTGCTGACGCCGGCAGAGGATTTGCAGCCGCCGGCGGGCATCTCCATGACGCTGACCGACCAGACGGACGGCACGCTGACGGTCACCCTGGAAAACACGACTGATACCGAGTGGGCCTACGGGGAGGCCTTCTCCGTGCAGGCGCTGCTGGATGGGACCTGGTACAGCATCCCTATGCTGCCGGGCAACTGGGGCTTCAACGAGATCGGCATTCTCCTGGCTCCCGGGGCGCAGAGCGAAAAGACCTACGATCTCAGCTTCTACGGCACGCTGCCCGCCGGCGCCTACCGCCTGGTGGTGGAGGGCTTGAGCGCCGCGTTCACGGTATAGCCCCGACGGCGGATTCCCCCCTTGCCATCCGCCGCGCTTTGGGGTATGATCCAGGTATCACAAGAAAGGAGGCGGCGCGATGGAGATTTATCCGCTCTACCACAGCGGCTTTTTCCTGGCGCTCCCGCACCACTATCTGCTCTTCGACGATTACCAGGGCGAGCTGCCGCAGCTGGACCCGGAGATCCCGCTCTACGTCTTCGTCTCCCACAGCCACGCAGACCACTACCGCCGGGATATTGTGGCCGTCACATCCTACTATCGCCATCGGACCTTTCTGGGCAGCGGCATCCCGGACCCAGTCTTTTTGCCGGTGCAGCCCGGCGACGTGCTGACGCTGGACGACCTCACCGTCACCGCCCTGCCCTCCACAGACGAGGGCGTCGCGTTTCTGGTGGAGGTGGAGGGCAAGACGATCTTCCACGCCGGCGACCTGCATCTCTGGTACTGGGACGACGACACCGCCGAGGAGCGCCGGGACATGGAGCGGCGCTACCATGCTGCCCTGGAGCCGCTCCGGGGCCGGGCCATTGACGCGGCCTTTCTGGTGCTGGACAGCCGCCAGGCCGAGGTCGACGCCCTGGGCGGCATCGCCTATTTCAACAGCCTCACCCGCACCAAGGCCATCTTCCCCATGCACGCGGGCGGCGACACCGCCACCATGGAGGCGCGGATTCCAAAGCTCCCGCGGCACGACAACATCTTCTTTCCCTGGAGGCATCGCGTCTATGAACTTTAGAATGATTCACGAAAACTACAATGTCAAGGATTTGCAGGCGTCCCCGGCCTTTTACGGCGAAGCCCTGGGCCTGCGGGAGGCCCGGCGCATCACCAACGACGCCTTCACCATCGTCTATCTCCAGGACCCCACCGGGCAGTTTGAGCTGGAGCTGACGTGGCTCCAGGACCACCCGCAGCCGTATCAGCTGGGCGAGGGGGAATTTCACCTGGCCTTTGAGGCCGAGGACTATGCTGCCGCCCACCGCAAGCACGCGGAAATGGGCTGCATCTGCTTTGAAAATCCCGAAATGGGCATCTATTTCATTGAAGACCCCGACGGCTACTGGCTGGAGATCGTCCCGAAGCGGACATGACTGTGCGTCGCGCAAAATCGCCCCCAGGTTCGCACAAGCGAACCCGGGGGCGATACGATTCCATAAGCGTTACGCCTTGTCTTTCAGCAGTCCTTTCAGCGCTTCCATCACCTGGGGCACCCGGATGTTCTGGGGACAGCGGCCCTCACAGGCGCCGCAGCCGACGCAATCCGCGGGTTTGCCCACCGACTCGATGGTCTTAAGCCGCTCCAGCGCCCAAATGCCGTCGGTTTTATACTTGTTGTAGACCTCCAGCACGGCGGGAATGTTGATCTGCGCCGGGCAGTCGTCGCAGCAGTAACGGCAGCCGGTACAGGGCACGCTGACTTCCTTGCGGAAGGCGGCACAGGCCGCGAAGAGGAGCTGCTCCTCCTCCGCCGTCAGCGCCCGGTCGTCGCTGAAGGTGGCCAGATTGTCCCGCAGCTGCTCCAAATTGGACATACCGCTCAGCGCCACCTGGACGCCGGGCAGACCCTTGAGCCAGCGGAACGCCCAGGAGGAGATGGACCAGTCGGGATGGGCAGCCTTGAGCATGGCCTCGGCCTCGGGCGAGAGCTTCGAGAGCCGTCCGCCCCGCACCGACTCCATCACCATCACCGGAAGGCCACGGGCCGTGATGGCCTCGTACTCGGCCTTGGCCGTGCCATAGAGCCAGTCAAAGTAGTTCAGCTGAATCTGCACAAAGTCCCACACGCCCAAATCCAGCATCTTGTTGAGCGTCTCCACGCTGGCGTGGGCGGAGAAGCCCAGGCGGCGAATGCGCCCCTTGGCCTTCTGCTCCAGGAAGTAGTCGATGCAGCCGCAGGTGGTGTAATCGGCAAAATTGTCGTCCGACAATGCGTGGAGCAGGTAGAAGTCGATATAGTCCGTCCGCAGCTTGGTGAGCTGCTCCTCCAGCACGGCCTTGTAGTCCGGGTTGGCGGCGTAGCTGAACTTGGTGGCCAGGCAGTAGCTGCTCCGGTCATAGTCCGCCATGGCACGGCCCAGGAAGGGCTCGGATTCGCCGCTATGATAGCGGTAGGCCGTATCGTAATAGTTGATGCCCTGGGCCATGGCCAGGTCTACGATCTGCTTGGCCCGGTCATAGTCGATGGGCGCGTCGGGCTTGTCCCCCTGGGTGGGGAGGCGCATATTGCCCAGACCCAGGCGCGAGAGCGACAATGTCTCAAAGGGTTTGTAGATCATGGTTTTCCTCCTTCTTCGGCTGCACGCTTCATTCCGCTAGAAATTACCGTTCCGGTGCGACGGAGGCAAAACGCACAAGTCATGCTCTGCTCGCGTTTTCAAACCGGGCTCGCAGCGGAAATTCGATGCCGCTTTTACAAAAACAGTTCATTTTCCCGCCGTCCGGCGCAGGCCTTCTCCAGCTTGGCGGCAAGGCCGGCCAGCTGTTCCGGCGCGACCACGCGGGCCTTTTGCGGACACAGCGCGACGCAGCGCATACAGCCGATACAGGTCTCGCTGTCCACCCGCGCCGGATCAGAGGCGGAAATGGCCCCCACGGGACAGCCGCCGGCGCACACACCGCAGCGGTTGCACTGCTCCGTGGGCAGCGGAACCATGCCGCCGCGTCCGCCCGCCCGATAGGGGCGGCTGCCGGGCAGGGTCGGTTCCTGGGACGCTGCCGCCAGAGCCGCTTCGATCTTCTCGCCGAAGGCTCCCAGCTCATCCCAGTCCTGTTGGTCGGGGCGTCCCGCGCCGAACTGGCCGAGGATGGAGTGCCGCGCCACCGCCGCCACCGCTGCCGCCACCCGGAATCCGGCGGCCTTGGCGCCGTCCGCCAGCTCCAGCAGCGTATCGTCATAGGCACGATTGCCGTACACGCACACCAGCACTGCCCGGGCGCCGCCGCCCCGGATGCGGCTCAGCCGCTCCATGGCCGTCACCGGGACGCGCCCGGCGAAGGACGGCACGGCGATCCAGGCTACGTCCGCCGGGGAGAGGGCCACGGCGTCAAAATCGATCCGCCGGTCACAGAGATCCACCGTCTCCCGGACGCCGCCCAGGGGCTCCGTCAGTGCCTGGGCCACCCGCGCCGTACCGCCGGTGGGGCTGAAAATGAAAAGCGTATGTTTCACAGCAAGTACCTCCATTTCAAATCGATCCTATGCCGCCGCGCCTGAGGGCGCGCCGCCACCGGCATCACCTGGAGCCTCGTCTATCTGACGCGCATCTATCAGGCCAGTTGGAGCGTTACGCGGCTGGCCTTCGCCTGGGGTATCCTGGGCGCGCGGCTGCTGCTGGCAGTGATTACGGTTTGGATCTTGCGCAGGAAGCCCTTTGCGCTCTCAAGAAAGCGCCTCCTACTGCTCCTGGGCGGCTGGATCGTGCTGGGGCTTCTGTACATCCCGCTTCCCCTGGCTTCCACCGACCAGTGGATCGTTACAGCCATGACAGCGCTGGACTACCTGCGCCTGGGCCTCCTGACGTTTCTCGCCACGCGCACGATGAACGCGCTGCTGGCCTGGCGCGAAGCTCGAAAGCGCCCTTGATCTCAGCCCAGCGCCACGTCCAAAATCATCATCAGCGTAAAGCCCACGGAGAAAAACACCACGCCCAGGTTGGAATGCTCCCCCTCAGACATCTCGGGGATCAGCTCCTCCACCACCACGTAGAGCATCGCGCCGGCGGCGAAGCTCAGCGCATACGGCAGCACCGGCACCATCACGCCCGCCAGCAGGATGGTCAGAAGCGCCCCCAGGGGCTCCACCACGCCCGAGAGGGCGCCGTAGAGAAACGCCTTTCCTCTGGAGTTTCCCTCCGCCCGCAGCGGCATGGAGATAATGGCGCCCTCGGGGAAATTTTGAATGGCGATGCCCAGGGACAGCGCCAGGGCGCCGGCCAGGGTGATGCTCCCCTCCCCGGCCATCCAGCCGGCATAGACCACGCCCACCGCCATGCCCTCAGGCAGATTGTGCAGAGCCACCGCCAGCGTCAGCATGGCGGAGCGGCCCAGGCCGCAGGGCAGGCCCTCGGCCTGGTTGCAGTTCTGATGGAGGTGCGGGATCAGCCGGTCCAGCAGCAGCAGGAACAGGACGCCCATCCAGAACCCGATGGCCGCCGGCAAAAAGGCCCAGCGTCCCATGGCGGCGGCGTGGTCCATGGCCGGGATCAGCAGGCTCCAGATGGAGGCCGCCACCATGACGCCCGCGGCAAACCCCGTGAGAATCCGCTGCACCGTCCTGCTCAGCGATCGGCGCATAAAAAAGACGCACCCCGCGCCCAGCACCGTGCCCAGCAGCGGGATCATCAGGCCTCTCCAGACATCAGACCACATATCCATGCCTCCCAATGGTTTTGTGGATTTATTCTATCATATTCCCCTCATTTGTCAATGAACTCCCCCACTTGTCGAAAATTGCAAGAGCTCTTTACTTTTTTACGGCATTATGATAAAATACATGTGTATCATCGGAGGGCAAATAACACGCGGTAGGTTATGAGCCGGATAAGATGGCGGGTAAAATCCCCGTTTTCTTATCCGGCTCTTTTTTGAATAAACGCCGTTTCAATCGCAAGCGCAGACGGCGAGAGCTTTTGTTTCAAACTGCGCAGTCGGAGCAAAAGATCCGCCGGCTGCCGCCGTCTATTGGATCAGCGTTTACTGGAGGAGGAAAGCATATGAAATCGCAGAATTTAACCCAGGGCAGCATCTTAAAGTCTTTGGGCAGCACCGCACAATTTGGCAAGAGCATTCGGCCAAAGATTTTGCCTCATACGAAAGTTATAAAAGGGCGGGAATACT
>DVHE01000047.1 GCA_018712245.1 Candidatus Avoscillospira avicola
GGCCGTACAGGTCGCCGGCAAGTGGTATATCCAATAACAATAGCGCAAAAGGCTGCACCCCCAAAGGTTCTCGGTTTTCTTCGAAAAGCTGTCGAACCTTTTGGAGTGTAAAGTGCGATTTCCGATGCGCATGTCCCCGGAAATCGCGATTTAAATTTTATTTCGCCGCTGCGGCGGCGAAACTCTGCGAGGCTTATTTCCCGCTTCCGGAGGTTTTTTTACACGCTCAGGGCGGCTTTAAGCCGCCCGTTCGACGACGTCTCCCCTGTCACAGCTACAGCGCGGACTTGGCGTGGCGGCGGAAGACCTCCATGACCGGCGACAGCACCTGATCCTTTTTCCAGACCAGCACGGTGCCGGTCTCCATGGCCGGAGAGAGGGGTAAAAACCGTAAGTCGTCAAAAGCCAGGTTCAGGTCGAACCCCAGGGCCGCTCCCACGCCGCAGCGCACCATATTGGCCGCGTTGAGGATCAGATTGAACGTGGCGGCGATCTCCAGCCGCTCCCACCGGTCCCCGAACCAATTGGCCAGCTCCCGCTGCACGCCCTCGCGTCCGCTGCACAAAAGCGGCACCGCTTCCAGGTCCTCCGGCGTCACAGCCTCCAGGGCGGCCAGGGGCGAATCCGCCCGCACCAGCACGCCCCACCGGTCCTTCTCCTGCATCCGGCAAAACGCGTACTTTCCCACGTCCACCGGCTCTGTGAGCAGTCCCATATCCAGAAGACCCATGTCCAGCCGCTCCTTCACATCGTCGGCATTGGCGCTGAAAATTCGGAAGACCACCTTCGGATAGAGGGTGCGGAAGGACTGTATGGCCCGGGAGAGCGCAGTCATGCTCCGGGTCTCTCCCGCGCCGATGGCAATCTCCCCCATCAGCTCCGTCTCCCGTTCAGAAAATTCCCGGGCCGTCTTGTCCGCCAGATCCACCAGCTCCTGGGCCCGGCGGCGCAGCAGCATCCCGTCGTTGGTCAGGATGATCCGGTAGCGGCTGCGCTGGAAGAGCTGCACCCCCAGCTCCTCCTCCAGCTGCATCAGCTGCCGGGACAGCGTTGGCTGGGTCAGGTGGAGCATGGCAGCGGCCTTGGTAATGTTCTCCTCCCGGGCCACCGCCAAAAAATATCGCAATACGCGCAGTTCCATGGGCATCCCTCCTGCTTCCATCCTACCACATCCGGCGCGCCGCCGCAATGCCGCATTCCGGCAGCGGCGCCGCTCTCTTCCCCCCGCCGGGCATTCCTGCCCCGATGGAGCTTGACGGGCAGCGGGTTTGCACTATAATAAGAATAAAGTTAACCGCGCCGCTGCGGCGCAGCAGCACAGGGCACCCGCCGCCCCATCCCGGCGCAAAAGGAGCGCAAGCCATGGTTCGAGAGATCTGTAAAGACGAAACAATCCTGGCGCAGGTGTCCTCGCCTGCCACGCCGGAGGACCTGCCTGTCGCCGCAGACCTGCTGGAGACGCTGGAATACCATCGGCAGGGCTGCGTGGGCATGGCGGCCAATATGATCGGCGTCTGCAAGCGCATCATCGCCTTCGACAATGAGGGAACTTACCAGGTCATGTTCAACCCGGAGATTCTCAAAAAGTCCGGCTCCTACCGCACCGAGGAGGGCTGTCTCTCCCTCTCCGGCACTCGGCAGACCCAGCGGTGGCAGAGCATCAAAGTCCGCTGGCAGAATGAGCAGTTCCAGGTGCGGATCAAAACCTTTACCGGCTGGACAGCCCAGATCATCCAGCATGAAATTGACCACTTAGAGGGCATTCTCATATGAAAAAATGCAAAATCACCGTCATGCGCATCACGCAGTACCACGACCTGATGGCCCAATACGAAAACCCCATCTCCCACGCCTGCGACATGGAAGTAGGGCAGGTATTTGTGGCCAACGGATGGGAAAAGCCAGCCGGCTTTTGTCAGAGCGCCTGGGACACCCTCTCCCCCTTCGTGCTGGCTCTGAGCCACGGCGGGGAGAACTTCTACGACGGCTGGATGCGCAACCCCAAATCCGCCATGCTCTCTTGTAACGACGGGTTCCGCCCGGTGAGCTTCCTGGTGGAAGCCCTGGACGAGGACGCCGACTGAGGAGGAAGCGCCATGTTTCAAGGAAAAATCGCCGTCATTACCGGCGGCGCCCAGGGCATCGGCAAAGCCATCGCCGAGGCCTTCCGGGCAGAGGGCGCTAAGGTCTGCATCATCGACCAGCAGTCCAACGACTACTTTGTCGGCGACCTGGCCGACCAGGCCGTGCTGGAGGCCTTCGCGGCCAAGGTCCTGGCGGACCACGGCCACGTGGACTATCTCATCCACAACGCCCCGCCGCTGATGCGGGGTCTCGACCAGTGCAGCTACGAGGATTTCAACTACGCCCTGCGGGTCGGCGTCACTGCGCCCTTTTACCTGACCAAGCTCTTTGCGCCTCACTTCGCCCCCGGCGCGGCCATCGTCAACCTTTCCTCCTCCCGGGACCGGATGAGTCAGCCCCAGACCGAGAGCTACACGGCGGCCAAGGGCGGCATCGCCGCCCTGACCCACGCGCTAGCCGTGAGTCTGGCGGGCCGGGTACGGGTCAACTCCATCTCCCCCGGGTGGATCGACACGGATTACACCGTCTACGAAGGCCCCGACGCCATCCAGCAGCCGGTGGGCCGGGTGGGAAATCCCATGGACATCGCCCACATGGCGCTGTTCCTCTGCTCGGACAAGGCCGGTTTCATCACCGGCGAGAACATCTGCATCGACGGCGGCATGACCCGCCAGATGATCTACCACAACGACTGCGGCTGGAAGCTGGAAAGGACGGAAGCGCCATGATTTGTTTTTTGACCAGCAGTACCGTGCTGCCCGGTACCGATGAACTCAACCCAGCCAACGGATTTCTGGAGCGATTGCGGCTTTGTATGCCCAAGCCCTGCCGTGCCGTGTTTGTCTGCGCCGATCCGGACGGATTTGCCCGCACAGATCGCTTTGCAGCCTCCGTCAAACGGAGCTTTGAAGCAGCCGGATTTTCGTTTCAGTCCTTTTTAGTCCTGGACCGCCGCACCCAGAATGAGGCGGCTTCGTTGATTGCGCAGGCAAACTGCCTGGTCCTCGCGGGTGGACACGTCCCGACACAAAACAGATTTTTTGCCCAAATCGGCCTGAAGGACTGCCTCTCCGGCTTTGACGGCGTCCTCATCGGAATCAGTGCAGGCTCGATGAATTGCGCTTCGTTGGTGTATGCGCAGCCAGAGCTGCAAGGAGAAGCCCTCGATCCCACGTATGAACGATTTCTGCCCGGCCTCGGTCTCACAAAACAAATGCTGCTCCCCCATTATCAAATGCTGAAAGATGAGACACTGGACGGCCTGCGGCTGATGGAGGAGATCACCTATCCAGACAGCTCTGGGCGATCGTTCCTGGCCATGGTGGACGGCAGCTATCTCTATCTCGAAAACGGGAGAGAAACCATCTGCGGCGAAGCATACCGCATCGAAAACGGCGTCCTCTCCCAGCTCTGCGTCTCAGGCGCCTCCACCATTGTTTGATTCCCGGCGTCATCTGCTTCGATTTCGGAAGTCCCGGTCGATCATGCCCTTCCAGCTGCCGACCTGGAAACCCACTCCGTCCCGTTTCCCCCACCGGGAAAGCCTTCTCCCGTTCTGTCGGCTTCGAACCGCAGTACGGAAGTTATTTCTTGCATAGCCGCCGCGTCCGGCGCAATTTTTGGATTGACATTTTGCATCCTTTTTGTATAATAAAATTAAAATAATTCTAATTATCTTTAAGAGGCGCACCATGACCAAGTACATGAAAAAAATTTTAGAGATCGTCCAAACCTCCTACGCCCACCTGACGGCGGAGCAGGTCTTCCAGGAGCTGCGCAGGACCTACCCCACCGTCGCCATGGCCACGGTTTACAACAACCTCAACCGGCTGTGGGAGGCGGGGCAGATCCGCAAGGTGTCGGTGGAGGGGCTGCCGGACCGGTACGACCGCACCGCCCGGCACGATCATCTGCTGTGCCAGCGCTGCGGCAAGCTGGTGGATGTGGACCTGGAGGATCTGACGGACCGGCTGGAGCGGCAGACCGGCGTCTCTCTCCTGGGCTATGACTTGAAGCTGGCGTATCTCTGTGAAGGCTGCAAAGCCGGCGGCAAACCCCGCTGATCTGCCGCCCCCCTCTCCCGCGCAACCTTGCGTCAGCAAATTACATAAAAGAGAAGGAGGCAAGCACATGAGTCAATGGAAATGCGCTATCTGCGGCTACGTCTACGACGAGGTGCGGGAAGGCACGCCCTTCCAGGCGCTGCCGGAGGGCTGGACCTGTCCCCTCTGCGGCGCCGACAAGAGCGCCTTTTCCCCGGTGGAGCAGCAGCCTACCCCCGCGCCTGTGACGCCGCTTCCGGCCCAGCCGCACCAGGACGCCCTGGTCAAGCTCCCGGCGGGCGTGCTGGCGGCGGTCTTATCCAACCTGGCCCGCGGCTCGGAAAAGCAGTACCGGGACCGGGAGGCGGTCCTCTTCCGGGAGCTGGCGGATTACTTCACCGCCGCCGCGCCGCCGGCGGCCGACGCCGGAGTGGAGGCCCTTCTGGACCTCCTGCGGGCGGATCTGCAGCAGGGTTACCCCGCCCTGAACGCCGCCGCCCAGGTCGCCGGAGACCGGGGCGCCCAGCGCGTCTGCGTCTGGGGCGAGAAGGTGACGCGGATGCTGGAGTCCCTGGTGGCCCGCTACCTGCGGGAGGGCGAGGCCTTCCTGGAGAACACCCAGGTTTGGGTCTGCACCGGCTGCGGGTTCGTCTACGTGGGACAGGAGCCCCCGGCCCTCTGCCCCGTGTGCAAGGTCCCCGCGTGGAAGTTTGAAGCAGTGGAAGGGAGGCTTTGAGCGATGGGTAACATTGCCGTTCGGAATCTGCGCCTTTGTACCAAGGACTGCCTGTGCCTGTACGTCTGTCCCACCGGCGCCACCGACACCGAGAACAGCGTCATTGACGTCGCCAAGTGTATCGGCTGCGGCGTCTGCGCCGACGCCTGCCCCAGCGGCGCCATCTCCATGGTGCCCACCGAATACCCGCCCCAGCAGAAAAAGGCGGCCTCCGTCCTGGCCCAGGCCGACGGCCTGGCCGCCGGCAAGGCCAGCCAGGAGCAGATGGCCCGCCAGCTGGCCCGGGAGGCTCAAGCGCCGGGCCTGGCCCGGCTGATGGCCGCCGTGGAGAAATCCGTCCGGCTGGTCAACGAGGACCTGACCCGGGAGTCCGGCTATATGCTGCCCCAGAGCGCCAACACCCACCGGCTGCTCCGGGACCTGGCCGAGAATCCCCCTGCCCCGGACTTCCCCGCCGCCGCGGCCCGGGAGCTGCTGGCCCGCATCCCCTGCAACGAACCGACAGAGCAAGACGAGAAAGGAGCAGTGACCCCTGTGAAGCAATGGAAATGCAGCGTCTGCGGCTACGTCTACGAGGGAGAGACCCTGCCGCCGGACTTCACCTGCCCCGTTTGCAAGCAGCCCGCCTCGGCCTTTGTACCCCTCCAGGCGGAGGCGCCCGCCCAGGCCGCCGGCAAGTACGCCGGCACCCAGACGGAGCAGAATTTGCAGGCCGCCTTCGCCGGCGAATCCCAGGCCCGCAACAAGTACACGTATTTTTCCGCCGTGGCCCAGCGAGAGGGCTATGAGCAGATCGCGGCGCTCTTTTTGAAGACGGCGGAGAATGAAATGGCCCACGCCAAGCTGTGGCTGGAGGAGCTGCGCGGCATCGGTGACACAAAGGAAAACCTGCTCCACGCCGCCGAGGGTGAGAACTATGAGTGGACCGATATGTACGACGGCTTCGCCAAGACTGCCGAGGCCGAGGGCTTCCCGGAGCTGGCCGCCAAGTTCCGCCTGGTGGCCGAGATCGAGAAGCGCCACGAGGCGCGCTACCGGGCGCTGTTGCACAACGTGGAGACGGCCCAGGTCTTTGAAAAGAGCGAGGTCAAGGTCTGGGAGTGCCGCAACTGCGGCCACATCGTGGTGGGCACCGCCGCGCCGGAGGTCTGCCCCACCTGCCACTACGCCAAAAGCTATTTTGAAATCCACGCCGACGCCTATTGAGGGTTTGGCCCAGGCCAGTTCGCGGGGATTTGACCATGCCCCCGAACGATCATACGGAAACAGAACGGTTCAGGCCGGCTGGGAACTTCCCAGCCGGCCTTTTGTGATACGGATGCCTCCCCTAACGCCCGCAGGGCGTTAGGGGAGGCTTTGGACGGTACGAACACCGCGAGCACTCTGGCAGAGCGGCCAGGCGGGTGCGTCGGCGGTTCGGTCAGCCGCGGCGGCGGTAGAGCGCCGCCGCCAAGATTCCGGCAGCCAGCACGCCGACGCAGGCGATCAGCAGCACCAGCGATTCAGGCTCCGCCGCGGCAGTGCTCTCCGTTCCCTGCTGCCAGGGCATCTCGTCGCCAGTGGGCCGCTGTCCGCCATCATCCAGTGAAAAACGATCTCCGGCTCCGCCCCAGGCGCCGCCGGTCTCCCTTGCCGCAGTGTCGGGTGCCTCTGCGGGCGCTGCCGCGTCTGTGGCAGTGTCTTCTGCCGACGTAGTTTCCACCCCAGAGGCAGCACTGTCGGTGGTGTCATCCGCTGGTGCGGTCTCCTCGGTGGCGGCGCTGTCAGTGCTATCATCCGCCGGGATGGTATCCCCGGTGGCATCGGTGTCGCCGCCGGGCGTCATGCCGCTGGAGAAGTCGCCGCCAGCGTCAAAGGGGTTTCTGCCACCCATGTTCCCCATGCCGCCCCGGCCGCCCATGCCGCCGCCTGCGTTCATGCTGCCCATGGCCGTGACGTCGATTTCCGAGGCGTCGATCAGCGCGGTGGAATCCGCCGCCTGCCCCGCCTCCGTGGCGGGGATGGTGCCGTCCAGCTGTCCGGCGATGCCCTCGGCCCGCAGCAGGCAGAAGGTCTCCAGCGTCTCAAACCCGGCCTCAAATTCCTCGTAGGTGCAGAACTTGGTGGGGTCTTGCTCCACATAGGGCGCGATCAGCCCATAGGCCTCCTCCATCATCTGGTAGAAGTAGCCGCTTTCAAAGTAGGTCTCCAGGAACTGCGCGAAGTACTGGTGGTAGAGCGCGGTATATGCCTCGCTGGCACACGCTGCCGCCGGACACCGGCGTATCGATGGGGTAGTTCACCAGAGCCGTGGCGTCCTGGGCGCCCTGGAAGCCGCCGAAGGCCAGGTTGTAGTCCCAGGGGATCATGGAGAGGACGCCGTCCTCTTCATAGAGATAATAGTTGTGAATCATCGTGCCGGTGTAGCTGTCGAAGTTCAAGACGAAGTTGTGGACCACAAAGTAGCGGATCACCTGCTCCGCGTCCACCGCCTCGGCAGGGTCGCTCCCCTGGTTGAGCGTTTTCAGGGCGTCGATCAGCCGGTCCCGGTCCGCGTCGGTGATGTCGGTCTTGGCGTTATCGAAGATATTGGAGTAGCTCTCGTAGTCATCGTCGGTATAGACCAGCGACACGTCGTCGCTGCCCATCGTGCCGCCGCCCATGCCGCCGAACTGCTGCCGCCCGCCGCCGGTGGGGCGGACTGGCCGCTCTCCCCTGCCGTGGCTGCTTCCCCGGAAGCCGCCGCGTCATCCGGCGGTGCCGCAGGCAGCTGCGCGCCCGCTTCGCCCGGCTGGAAGTCCGGCAGCTCCGGCAATTCAAAGTCCGGCATGGCGGAGTCGGTTTCGTCTCCGTCGTCCCGGCTCTCCATCCAGCCCTCCAGGTCGAAGTCCGCGCCGTTGCCGCGGCCCCCGCCCATGCTCATGCTGTCGGGTTTATAGAGTTCGCCGTAGCCGCTGCCTTAGTTGCGCTCCAGGAAGGCCTCCTCCACGCCCTCCACCGCCAGGTAGAGGCCCCAGTCCTCCCCGTTGACGGTGAGATACACGAAGCTGCACAGCGGGGCGCTGACGCCAAAGGCGTTCATCATCTGATACGTGAGGTAGTCCTTCATATAGGTGTTGTCCTGGATGATGTTGTTGAGGCACAGCTTATCCAAGCCGTGGTACGTCTTGGTACTGTCGTAGTGGTCAAATTCCACCTTGAAGCTGTAGCGGTCGTTGCCGTAGCTGGCCACCTGGGAGAGGGACGTGTTGCCCTTGGCCCGGATGGCCGCGCTGGTGTAGGCCTCGCCGTCGATCACCAGGTCGCACAGAACGTACTCCTCGTCGGTACAGGTCTCCAGGAAGCCCTCCCAGTCGTCCATGACGATGTCGATGGTGTGGACCTCGGCGGTGTCAAAGAGGCGGGTCTCGTAGCCCTTGGCGCGGGAGGCCGCCTGGATGCCCAGGCTCTCGGCGTTCCAAAAGACCACCGTGAGCACCAGAGCCAGGAGGATGACAACGCAGCAGATTCTGTCGATGAGTTTATGCGTTGACATGGCGTCGCTCCCCGGTCAGCCCATATAGTCGCCGTTGTAGCTCACCAGCACCGCGCTGGAGACGCCGGCCATCTGGGACAGGGTGTTGAGGAAGTCGGTATTCTCGTCCTTGAGGCGCACCTCGGCGTTCAGCTCCACCAGCTCCCGCTGGACGGTCTTGCTCTTGACCACCATCCGCTGGACGTGTTCCCGGAGGAAGCGGACCGCGGCCTCCTCGCTCTGGTGGTCGGCGCATTGCAGCACGACGATATAGGGGTTCACGTGGGACTTGCGGTTGGCGAACATCAGCAAAATCACGCCGATGATGACGCTGCCGAACACCGCCAGGGGGATCATCCCGGCGGCCAGCACGATGCCCACGGCGATGGACCAGAAGAGGAAGGCGATGTCCAGCGGCTCCTTGATGGCGGTGCGGAACCGGACGATGGACAGCGCGCCCACCATGCCGAGGGACAGCACCACGTTGGAGGTGACGGCCAGGATCACCAGCGTGGAGATCATCGTCAGCGCCACCAGGGTCACGCCGAAGCTGGAGGAGTACATCACGCCGGCGAAGGTCTTTTTGTAAATGAGGAAGATGAAGAGTCCCAGGCCAAAGGCCAGCGCCATGGCCAGGACCATGTCCAGAATGGATACGCTGTTCACGTTTTCCAGAAAGCTGGATTTAAAAATGTCTTGAAATGTCATGGAAATAGCTCCTTACTTTGATTTCAGCCGTAAGCCCGGCAGGCGGCGTACTTGGAAAAGGCGGAGGTGTGGGTGGTGGGCACCTGGACGATGTCCCGGATCACGTTGGGCAGGAAGGCGTCCCACTTGACCTCCAGGATGATGGGCGCGTACCGGGCCGGCACGGTGAGGCAGCGGTCGTCGAGGAAGCCCTTGCAGAACACGCTCGTGCGGATGTCGTAGTCCAGCGTAACGCGGACGTTGCCCGGCGCGAAGACGAAGGCGTCGCGGGTGTAGTCCACGACGGTTTTGGGCCGCAGGCCCCTGATGCGCTGCTTGCGGCAGAACTCCCGCACCAGCGGCTGGGGATCGTCAGCCAGGGCCTCCGGCCTCCCGGCGGCGATGGCGCGGACCTCCTCCAGCGAGATGCGCGCCTGCTCCTTGCTGCAAAGGCCATTGATTTTGGATTTCTTCTCCAGAAAAATTGCGGAAGTATCGGCTTTATACCAGCGGATGCGAAACTTTTCCCGGCAATTGACGCCGTCTATCTTCTCCCGCAGCGCCGTGTCCCATGGGTCGTCAAAATAGACGCTGCGAATTTGGTAGCGCCCTTCGACGGCGTGGGGGTCCGGGGCCATCACGGCGCGAAGCCTGGCCCGCAGCGCCAGCCGGTCGGCGCGGGTGATCTCGTGCTTCCACTCGTGGCGAAACTCCATGGCAAAACCTCCTTCGGATTTTGGTTCAGCATAGCGCCAAAGCCTTAACTTAAACTTAATAGGCGCTTAACAAAGCGCAAAAAGTGCCACAAATCAACATCCTATCTGCTTAAAGAATCTGAATAGCAAAAAAGCGATTTTCAGCTTTCCTTATGCTGAAAATCGCTTTTCTCATATGTGCTTATCGGCTTAACTCAGCAACCACCCCAAAAATAGAATCTATCCAATTTATTGGACACAAGCCGCAGTATACTGGTGTCATCCAAATAACAGGAGGGCAATCAGTATGGCAGTGGCGGAGCGGA
>DVHE01000048.1 GCA_018712245.1 Candidatus Avoscillospira avicola
CGGCTATCAGCCGCCCGGAACCGGCTGCGTTCGGCGGCAGTCTGCCGGGATCTCGGCCTGGCAAGCGGGCGGCTAATAGCCGCCCCTACGATGTGGCCGATGGCTGGCACGTTCGGCGGTGACGCTCAGGCAAGGCTGCCCAGCGGACGCGCGATGCGCGCCCCTACGGTGAGGATAGGGGAAGTAGGGGCCGATGCCTTCATCGGCCCGTGCCGCGCAGCGGCCTCTCGCGGAGGGCGCGGTAGTTTTGTATGTCCGTTTGTACCGCTGCACCCAAAGGCTCCCTTGCGGGCCTCCCCTAAAGCCCTGCGGGCGTTAGGGGAGGCTTGGGCTGGTACGTTCAGCGAAATCGCTCCGGCACCGCGACCAAGCGGACGCGCGATGCGCGCCCCTACTCCCGGTGTGTTCGGCGAACCGCTCTGACATCGCAGCCCGGCGGGATTGCGGCTTGCCGCGCTGCCGGAAAAACTACGCAGGGGCCGATGCTGTCATCGGCCCCTGCGTTCAATAGATTTATTAAACTGTGCTTGTTATTTAGCTGCCTGCTTGGCCAGGCGGGCCTCCATGGTCTTGCGGACGGCCCGGAGAATGTTCTCGTAGCCGGTGCAGCGGCACAGGTGGCCGGAGAGGAGTTTTCTGAGTTCGTCGTCGCTGTAGCGCTTGCCGCTCTCGAGAATCTCCACGGCAGTCATGATAAAGCCCGGGGTGCAGAAGCCGCACTGGATGGCGGCCTCGTCTACGAAGGCCTGCTGGATGTCGGACAGCTCGCCGTTGGGGCCCAGCAGCCCCTCCAGGGTGCGGATCTCCTTGCCGTCGGCCCAGGCGGCCAGGTACAGGCAGGAGTTATAGCACTCGCCATTGATGATGACGTTGCAGGCGCCGCACTCGCCCACCTCGCAGCCCTTCTTCACCGACGTGAGGCGGAAGTCGTTGCGCAGCAGATCGGTCAGGCTGGCGCGGACGTCCACCATGGCGGTGACGGGCTTGCCGTTGATGGTGCAATGAATTTCCTTGAACTGTGCCATCAGAGCTCACCTCCTGCGAGACGAATGGATTCCGTGAGGCAGCGCCGGGCCAGCTCCACGGCGATGTGTTCCCGGAAGGCCTTGGAGGCCCGCCAGGAATCCCGGGGATGGACGTCCTCCAGGACGGCCTTGGCAAAGGCGGACACGGTCTCCTTGCTGACCGGCTTTCCCTTGGCTGCGGCTTCGGCGGTCTCGGCCCGCATGGGGATGGGGCCGGCCACGCCGTAGGCGATGCGGGCATCCTCGATGGTCTTCTTGTCCAAAGAGAGCTTCACGTTCACGGAGCAGCCGGTGGTGGCGATGTCCATGGCCTCGCGCATGGCATACTTAATATAGTGGCCGAAGTAGCCCTCGTAGGCGGCCTTCGGGATCAGGATGGCGGTCTGAATTTCGTCGGGCTTTAAGTCCACCACGCCGGCCTTGATGTAAAAGTCCCGGATGGGCAGGCGGCGGATGCCGTGGCTTCCGGTCAGCTCCACCACGGCATCCCAGGCGAAGAGGGTGGAGGCGGAGTCGGCGGAGGTGACGCCGTTGCAGGTGTTGCCGCCGATGGTGCCGGCGTTGCGAATCTGCGGGCCGCCCACCAGGTCCACGGCCTCACCGAGGACGTTGATGTACTGCTGGATGATGGGATCGCGGGTGATGTGAGAGAAGCTGGTCAGGGAGCCGATGCGGATGGTGCCGTCGGCCTCCAGGGTCACGCCCCGGAGGGCGTCGATGCCGAAGATGGAGATCAGAGCCTTGCCGGCCCGCTTGCCCTCGCGCATCTGCACCAGCACGTCGGTGCCGCCGGCGATGATCTGGGCCTCGGGGTGGGCTAAGCGCAGCGCCACGGCCTCTTCCACGGACTTGGCTTCATAGAGTGCTGCAAGATCGTACATGGTCACACCTCCTCAAAGAGCCCGGCCTCCTGGAACTTGGCAAAGAGGACATGGGGCGTGATGGGACACTGGTTGATGGCCACGCCGGTGGCCTGGAAAATGGCGTTGCGGATGGCCGGGGCGCCGGAGCAGGCCGGCGGCTCGCCCAGGGCCTTGGTGCCGTAGGGGCTGGTGGGCTCGGGGTTCTCCACGAAGCGGGCCTCCAGGTGGGGGTGGTCCATTGTGGTGGAGAGCTTGTAGTCCAGCAGGTTGTTGTTGAGAACGCGGCCTGTCTTGGGGTCGAACTTCAGCTCTTCGGAGAGGCCGTAGCCAATGGCCATGGACATACCGCCGTGGACCTGGGCCTCGGCCAGCGCCGGGTTGATGAGGCTGCCGCAGTCGTGGACGTTGACCATGTTGAGGAGCTTCACCTTGCACATGGGGATATCCACCTCCACCTCGGCAAAGGAGCAGCCGAAGGAGTAGGCGTTGGACTTGATCTGGTACGTGCTCTCGGCGGTGATATGCTCCGAGTGGGTCATGGAGTAGAGAGCCTCGGTGGCCAGCTCGCCCAGGGTCATCAGCACCCGGCCGTCGGGCACCCGGACGATCTTGCCGTCGATTAAGTCCAGATTGGCCACGGGCATCCGGGTCAGTTCCTGGGCGTATTTGAGAATCCGCTCCTTTAAGAGCTGGCCGGTCTGCTGGATGGAGAAGCCGCCGATGTAGGTCTGGCGGGAGGCGTAGGCGCCCAGGCCGAAGGGAGTGACGTCGGTGTCCTGAGTGGAGACGATGTGGACGTCGGAAACCGGGATGCCCACGGCGTCGGCGGCCATCTGGCTGTAAGCGGTGTCGCAGCCCTGGCCGATCTCGGTCTCACCGGTCTGTACCTGGATGGAGCCGTCCTGGTTCAAAACCATGCGGCAGGAGCTACTTTCCAGGGAGATGGGCCAGACAGCGGTGTTGTACCAGAACACCGCGCAGCCCACGCCCCGGCGGATGGGGCCGGTCTGGTTCTGATACTGCGCGTATTTCTTCTGATACTCCAGCACGGCCTCGCCCTTTTCCAGGACCTGGCGGAAGGTGTCGTAGTAGTTTTCGTTCTTGGAGAAGCCGTCCACGTAGCCCTGGTGCATCACGAAGCGGTTGCGGTACTCCAGGGGCGGAATGCCCAGCGTCTTGGCGATGTCGTCGATGTGGCTCTCCCCGGCGAACATGGCCTGGGGGATGCCGTAGCCGCGCATGGCGCCGGCGGCAGGCCGGTTGGTGTAGACGGTCCAGCAGTCGCCCTCGACATTGGCGCAGGGGTAGAGCTGCGGGAAGCAGTTCATGCCCTTGGCGCCGACGCCGTGGCCGTGGGAGGCGTAAGCGCCCTGGTTGGAGTAGCACTCGATCTTCCGGGCGGCAAAGGAGCCGTCCGGCCGGACCCAGGAGATGATGTGGGTGCGGATGGCGTGGCGGACGCGGTTGGAGACGAAGGTCTCCTCCCGGGCGCAGTCCAGCTTCACCAGCCGGCCGCCCACCTGGGTGCAGACCCAGGCGCACAGGGGTTCATAGAGGGCGTCCTGCTTGTTGCCGAAGCCGCCGCCGATGTAGGGCTTGATGATCCGCACCTTGCCCCAGGGGATACCCAGGGCCTGGCCCACGACGCGGCGGATGATGTGGGGGATCTGGGTGGAGGAAGTCACCACCACCCGCCCGGCCTCCATCTGGGCGAAGCAGATGTGGTTTTCGATGTGGCAGTGCTGGACGGTGGGGGTGTCGTACCAGCCCTCCACCTTGATGAGGCCCGGCTCCCGGATGGCGGCTTCATAGTCGCCGTTGCGGAAGCCCGTGTGGGCCAGGATGTTGCCGGGGGAACCCTCGTGGAGCTGGGTGGCGCCCTCTTTCATGGCGTCGAAGACGTCCAGCAGCACCGGGTATTCCTCATAGCTGACCTTGACGGCCCGGACGGCCTGGGCGGCGGCGACTTCGTCCTCCGCCACCACCACGGCCACGTCGTCGCCGTAGTACCGGACCCGGCGGTTCAGAAGCAGCCGGTCCGCCACGTCCTGGTGGCTGGGGTCGGTACTCCAGGGATGGCCCGCCGTGGGGAAGGGACGGTCAGGCACGTCGAAGCAGGTGAGAATTTTGACGACGCCGGGAATCCGCGCGGCCTCCGCCGTGTCCACCGCCGTGACCAGGCCGTTGGCCACGGTGGAGTGGACGATCTTGACGACGAGGGCGCTGCGGTCGCACAGGTCATCGGTGTACTTGGCCCGGCCTGTGGCCTTGTCAAAGGCGTCCACCCGGGGGATGGACTTGCCTACGCTTGCACGCATGGATAACCCTCCTTACACTGTAGTTGGTTCGAGCTTTTCTTGGTTCTATGATACCACAGATTCGGCGTCGGCGAAAGAAATAGCCGTTATCTTTTCAAAGAATATCGAACTGCACAAATTCCGCCGCCCTTGACCCCGGCGGCGCCGGGGGGTATACTATCAGAAAGTGACAAACGCGGTGCGAAAGGGACGCCGGGCCGGAATCTCGCAGGATTTCGCAAAGGAAAGTCGGAAATTTCCTGGAGATTTGGGCGCGTGGCGCGGTTTCGGCGCGCTGCGGAGCGGGAGGCGAGGCAGATGAAATTGGGGCTGGTCGTCATGGCGGCGGGGGCCGGGACGCGCTTTGGCGGCGGGAAGCTGCTGGCGCCGTTTCAGGGGACGCCGCTCTATGCCCGGGCGCTGGACGCGGTGCCGGAAGGGGTGTTTCACCGGACGGCGGTGGTGACGGCCATCGAGCCGATGCTGTCCCTGGCGGCGGCGCGGGGGTTTTTGCCAGTGGTCAACGACCGCCCGGCGCTGGGCGTCAGCCGCACCATCGCCCTGGGGCTGGATGCCCTGGGGGACGTGGATGGGGCCATGTTCCTGGCGGCGGACCAGCCGCTGCTGCGCCCGGAGACGGTGCGCCGCCTGACCGAAGCGTTTTTCGCCCACCCGGCGGCCATCGTTGCTCCGGCGGCGTCGGGCAGGCGGGGCGGACCGTGTACCTTCCCGGCGGCGTGCTTTCCGCAGCTGCGCCGCCTGACCGGCGACCAGGGCGGCGCGGCGGTGATCCGGGCCGAGGCGGCGCGGCTGCTGCTGGTGGAGGTCCCGGCGGCGGAGCTGTGGGATGCCGACACGCCCCAGGCCCTCCGGGCCCTGGAGCGGGCGAAGTGCCCATGATTCCCAGGGGACGCTGCCGCAAATTTTCCGCCGCATCTTACATTGTGCAGTAAGGGCGCGCATCGTGTGCCCGCCTGCTTGCGCTGCCAGAGCGCCTGCGCCGAACGCAGCGGCTCCCGGCCACATCGTAGGGGCGGCCTCACCAAACTACCGCCCCTACGACGGCGACGGGAAATCACTGGTACAAACGGCCATATCAAACCACCACACCCTCCTCGAGAGGCCGCTTCGCGGCACGGACGCGTGATGCGCGTGATCTACGGTGAAAATGGGAAAATCGTGCGTAAAACTGCCGGTTTGCACCCGCCAAGGCTCCCCTGTGTAAGGGGAGCTGTCACGGCAAAGCCGTGACTGAGGGGTTGTAACGCTACCGCGTGCAAAATCTAACCCCTGTTCTGGTGCAGTCTGTGCGGCCTTTGAGGAAAGTTCTGTAGCCGTAACGGCTGGCCGATTCTACTGGCCCGCGCGAAGCCGGGAAGGGGCAGGCAGTATGGGACGGGACAGCCCGGTGGAGCGTAGCAGCTTAGGCAATGCCTCTCCTTGGGATGCACGCCGCGGGGCCCAAGGGAGTCCGGGGGCCGCAGCCCCCGGCGCATTTTGGGAACTTTTCTGCGGTGAAAAGTTCCCCGCCGGAGGCCGGGGAAAGACAGCCAGTGCGCAGATGCCGCCCCGGCTGTTGAGGCCGCTGACGCGGCTCGGGCCGATGTGGGCATCGGCCCCTACATTCCCACCAGGCCACCGGTTCTCACCGTAGGGGCGCGCATCGCGCGTCCGCCTGGCTGTATCGTCAGAGTGCCACCGCCGAACGCAGCGGTTCCCGGCCACATCGTAGGGGCGGCTAATAGCCGCCCGCTTGCCAGGCAGCAATCCCGGCGGGCTGCCGTCGAACGCAGCCGGTTCCGGGCGGCGACGGGAAATCGCTGGTACAAACGGCCTTCCGCGACCACTGTACTCTCCGCGAGAGGCCGCTGCGCGGCGCGGATGGGGCTGATGCGTTTCGGAGCGGCCCCTACGGCATCCTCTATCAGGTCTGCGCCTTTGGGAGGCGCCATACGGAAAGGAGAAATCATATGGAGCGGAAAGACAACTACGAGACCTGGCGGCGGGACTGGCGCGCCCGGTTTTTGACGCTGGATCGGGAGGCGCTGCTGCGGAAGCTGCCGTGGCTGCGGCAGACCCGGCGCGGCCTTCTGGTGCGCTATTTCATCTGGGACGTGGAGATCGACGGCGCCACCGGCGAGTTGACCGCGCCCATCGACCTCCAGCTCTACGACGAGATGAACATTTTCACCCTCCTGTGGTACTGCAAGGAGGGCGCTGTACGCGCCGGGGAGTTTGTCCCCTTTGACCGCCTGACGCACGCCGCGCCCTACGGCCCGGCCTTTCGCCGGGGGAACCTGGAGACGCTGGCGGCGTCCTTCGCCGGACGGCCCGAAGCCCTGGAGCGGGCGCTGCTGGCCCTGGGTGGCCGAAAGCTCCCCTCCGGCGACGTGGGCTACGAGATCGACGTCTTCCCGGACTTTCCCATGCGCGTCCTCTTCTGGGACGCAGACGACGAATTCCAAGCCCAGGCCAACCTGCTTTTCGACAAAAACGCGACCGACTTCATCCACGTGGAGAGTGTCGTCACTATCGCCTCCCAGGCTGAAGTATGGCTGGAGCGGCTGGCCGCGGGGAGGTCTGAACAGGAGCAAAGATGGAAAACAGAATCATAACAGACATTTCAAACTACATATTTGTTTCCGATGAGCCGGAACAGGCTGACGCAATCTTTCTGCCTGGTGGCTCGCACCCCACGCCAGCGGAATATGCTGCCTGTCTCTACCAGAAAGGATATGCCAGATGGTTAATTCCGTCTGGTGGAATCAGCGTAAAAAGAGAAAAATGGCCCGGCGTGCAAGCAAAGGCGGACATATACCATGGCGACTACCAATCGGATTGCGAGTTCCTCACCGATGTGCTTGTGAAGAACGGCGTACCGGCCAGTGCCATCATCGGAGAAAATCAGTCGGGCCATACACGCGATAATGCATTTTTGTCGCGGAAGCTCGTTGACGCAAAGGGAATTGGGATCGAGACTGCTTTGATTGTGTGCAAGGCGTTTCACGCCCGGCGCTGTCTGATGCTTTACCAAATGGCATTTCCGGAGGTCACGTTCAAGGTTTGTCCCGTATCTTGCTACAACATCACGAAGGACAATTGGTTCAAGACAGAACAGGGAGTTGATCGCGTGTTGGGGGAACTTACCCGGTGCGGCAATCAGTTTGTCGGGGATATTAAGGCGTACTTATTGAAAAGTACAGATTGAAGATGATGAAGGCGGCCTTATGCCCCTGCACTTACAGCGGCTGGCCGCGGACGCCTAGCCGCGGGGGAAGATCGGGCGAGGCTGTGGATGGGCCGCACAGTTTCATAAACGGAGTTTTTTGTAATGAATGCTACGTATATAAGGCTGCTGAAAAACCGGAATTTTGCGATCTTTCTATCGGGGCAGATTTTGAGCGTATTCAGTGACAGCCTGTTTAAAATCTCGCTGATGTGGTACGTTGCGGGCATGGCGGACGCTATGTCCTCCGTTGCTGCCGTTCTCTTTGTATCCTATCTGCCCCGGCTGATCGTGGGCATTTGGGGCGGATACCTGATCGACCAGTTCAACCGCAAGCACATGATGATTCTCAACGACTGCCTCAGCGGCGCGGCGCTGGTGGTTCTCATGCTTGTCATGCAGGCGACGGGACTGAACTTGTGGCTCCTGTTGGGGGTCCGCTTTTTCCTCTCCCTGATGGATGTGTTTTACTCTCCCGCTGCCAGCGCGTATATTCCGACGATTGTTGCAAAAGAAGACTTGATCGGCGCCAATTCCCTGTTCAGCGTCGTGTACAACGCGCTGGACATTATTTCTGCGGGATTGGCGGGCATTGCCGTGGCAGCCATGGGATTTGACAAAATCCTCTGCATCAATGCGGCGCTCTATGTGGTCTCCGCGGGATTGATTGTCTTCCTGCCAGCGTCCATACAGGAGCGGTGTGTGGAAAAGGCGAACTGGCCGGAGCTGACGCGGGGGTATCGGGAAATCTTCACGGATCGCTTTCTGCGCCAGTTCGTGGCCATCGTGTTCACAACCAATATCCTCTATACGATTGCCTACGGACTGGTGGCTGTCTATACCCAATCCTCCCTCCACGTGGGGTCGGAAGGGTATGGCTTCCTGCAAAGTACGATTTCCATTGGAATGCTGGTGGGCTCTGCGCTGGTCGGCGTGCTGAAAATCCGGCATCCCGGCAAGGTGATGATCTGGGGCCTGCTGTTCCAGGGAGCTGTGCTTCTGGTCATCGGCGTCAACAGCAGCTTGTTCCTGGCGGTGGTGTGCTTCTTCTTGTTTGCCCTGTCCGACGCACTAGCAATTCCGCTGTTCTCGTACTTGCAGATATATGTTGCTGACGCGATCAAGGGGCGCGTTCTGACGGCGTTTGATACCATGGTCCTGCTTGCGTCGCCCATCGCCTCGATTTTAATTGAACTGTTGTCCAGAAGCAGCGATACATTGCGAATCTACGTGTTTTGCGGCGGAATCATGGGCTTGCTTTTCGTAGTGTTCCTGAATTCCAAGGCGATGAAAGAGATCGAAATCTGAGGGATGCCCGCCGGACTGCGCAGCCCCGGAGCGGCAAACCACATTGCATCGCTAAAGAAAATGTGCCTTCCCCGCTTGACAAGACCCCGGCGGTGTGGTAGTATAACTCCAACATCGACACATAGCAAATACCATGACGGAATTTTGCCTGGGTTGGAGCGTTTCAGAGAGCCGGCGGCTGCTGCGAGCCGGTACCGAAGGCCCTGTGCAGTCTGCTTCCCGAGTAGGGCGCCCCAAAAGTCGCATGAGTAGGGCGTCACGGCTGCCCCGTTACAGGCTAGGAGCTTGCTGGAGCTTCGAACAAAGTGATCGTCCATCCCTCAGGATGCGATAATCAGGGTGGTACCGCGATAATTCGTCCCTGAAGCCGATAGGCTTCAGGGCTTTTTTTCAACCTGCCGCCGTCTGGTATACAGGAAACAAAGGAGGAAGTACCTATGCAAATGACAGGCGCGAAGATTTTGATGGAATGCCTGCTGGAGCAGGGGGTCGATACGATCTTCGGCTACCCCGGCGGCACCATTCTGAACGTCTATGATGAGCTTTACAATTATGGCGACAAGGTCCGCCATATTCTCACGGCCCATGAGCAGGGCGCGTCCCACGCCGCCGACGGCTACGCCCGCTCCACCGGCAAGGTGGGCGTGTGCTTCGCCACCTCCGGCCCCGGCTGCACCAACCTGACCACCGGCATCGCCACGGCCTATATGGACTCTTCGCCTGTGGTCTTCATCACCTGCAACGTCAGTGAGAACCTCATCGGCAAGGACTCCTTCCAGGAGGTGGACATCACCGGCATCACCATGCCGATCACCAAGTGTAACTACATGGTCCGGGACGTCAACCAGCTGGCCGACATCGTCCGCGAGGCCTTCGCCATCGCCCGGGGCGGCCGGCCCGGGCCGGTGCTGATCGACATTGTCAAGAACGTTACGGCGGAGACTGCCGAGTTCACCCCCCTGCCCCGGGAGGAGCACGCCAGCGAAGGCCGCCTGGGCGCCCTCATCAAGCGGGCCTCCCACGACCTGAAGCTCCCCGAGCCGGACATGGGCGACGTGGAGAAGCTGGCCGCCATGATCCGGGCGTCGAAAAAGCCCCTCCTGATCTGCGGCGGCGGCGTCGTCCGCGGCAGAGCCCACGAGGAATTCCTGCGGCTGGCCGAGAAGATCGATTCTCCCGTGGCCATCACCGTCATGGGCGCCGGCGGCTTCCGGGGTCGCAACCCCCTGACCACCGGCATGATCGGCATGCACGGCTCCCAGGCCTCCAATATGGCCGTGGACGCCTGCGATCTGCTGATCGCCGTAGGCTGCCGGTTCTCCGACCGGGTGGCCCTGGACCCCAAGACCTTCGCCAGCCAGGCCAAGATCGTGCAGATCGATATTGACCGGGCCGAGATCAATAAAAACGTTCAGACCGACCACCACATCATTGGCGACGCCAAGCGCGTTCTGGAGCTGCTGGATGGGATGCTTGACCAGCAGGACCACAGCGAGTGGAAGAAGTACGTCTTCTCCTTTAAGACTGAGACTGAGTACGACCAGGGCGGCAGCACCTTGACACCCAAGCAGATCTCCGACGTCATCGCCCGCATCTGCCCCCAGGACACCATCGTGGCCACCGACGTGGGCCAGCACCAGATGTGGGTGGCCCAGCACTTCCACTACGACTACCCCGGCCAGCTCCTGACCTCCGGCGGCTTCGGCACCATGGGCTTCGGCCTGGGCGCGGCCATCGGCGCCAAGGTCGGAAACCCCGAAAAGACCGTCATCCACGTCACCGGCGACGGCAGCTTCCGCATGAACTGCAACGAACTGGCCACGGAGCAGTATTACAAGCTGCCCATCATTACTTTTATCTATAACAACCAGACCCTGGGCATGGTTCGCCAGTGGCAGACGCTGATCTACAACGGCAACTACTCCCAGACCACCCTGGACCGCGGCCCGGACTTCGTGAAGCTGGCCGAGGCCTACGGCCTGGGCGGCAAGCGGGTCTGCACCGTGCCGGAGCTGGAGGCCGCCGTCCAGGAGGCGCTGGAGAGCGGCCGCGGTTACGTCATTGACTGCGCCATTGAGATGGACGAGATGGTCCGGCCCATGGTGCCCGGCGGCGGACGGATCACCCAATTCCTGGTGGATTAAGGAGGCAGCTATGGATCAAATGGAAAGACGTTCCCTCTCCGTCCTGGTGGACAACGAGGCCGGTGTCCTCTCCCAGGTCTCCCGGATGTTCTCCCGGAAGGGGTATAATATCGAGTCCCTGGCCGTGGGCACCACCGACGATCCGGCGGTATCCCGTATCACCATCGAGGTCATGGCCGACGAAAAGCACACCAATCTCCTCTGCAATCAGCTGCGGAAGCTCCTGCCGGTCCACTCGGTGAAGCTCCTGAACCCGGAGAACTCCATCCGCCGGGAGCTGATTCTCATCAAGGTCAACGCGGCCTCCTCCGAGGCCTGCAACCGGGTCATCCAGGTGGCCAATATCTTCCGGGCGTCCATCATCGATGTCTCGCCCACGACGCTGACCCTCGCCATGATCGGCGAGGAGAGCAAGGCCGAGGCCATTGTGGGCCTCGTCAAGGAGTTCGGTATCCTCGAGCTGGTGCGCACCGGCATGGTGGCGCTGGAACGCGGTACAGATACAATCTACGAAGCGACCAAAGAAAAAGGAGAGTTCGATTATGGCAAAAATGTATTATGAGAAGGATTGCGACCTCAGCAAGCTGGACGGCAAGAAGATTGCCATCATCGGTTACGGTTCCCAGGGCCATGCCCACGCGCTGAACCTCAGAGATTCCGGCTGTGACGTGATCGTGGGCCTCCGCAAGGGCGGCAAGTCCTGGCCCGTGGCCGAAGCTGACGGCTTCAACGTCATGACTGTGGCCGAGGCCACCCAGCAGGCCGACATCATCATGATCCTCATCAACGACGAGGCCCAGGCCGATATGTATAAGAAGGACATCGCCCCTTACCTGACCGCCGGCAAGGCCATCGCCTTCGCCCACGGCTTCAACATCCGCTACAAGCAGATCGTGCCCCCCGCCGACGTGGACGTCTTCATGGCTGCCCCCAAGGGCCCCGGCCACACCGTGCGCTCCCAGTACGTCGCCGGCAAGGGCGTGCCCTGCCTGATCGCCGTGGAGCAGAACGCCACCGGCAAGGCCTATGATATCGCCCTGGCCTACATCGCCGGCATCGGCGGTGCCCGCGCCGGTATCATGGAGACCACCATGCACGACGAGACCGAAACCGACCTCTTCGGCGAGCAGACCGTCCTGTGCGGCGGCGTCGTCGATCTGATGCGCTGCGGCTTCGAGGTCCTGGTGGAGGCCGGTTACGAGCCCGAGAACGCCTACTTCGAGTGCATCCACGAGATGAAGCTGATCGTGGACCTCATCAACAAGGGCGGCGTCGCGGCCATGAACTACTCCATCTCCGACACCGCCGAGTTCGGCGAGTACGTCTCCGGCCCCCGCGTCTTGCCCGCCGAGCAGGTCAAGGCCAACATGCGCGCCGTGCTCCAGGACATCCAGGACGGCACCTTCGCCGGGAAGTGGATCGCCGAGAACAAGAACGGCCGCTGCTTCTTCAACTCCAAGCGCGAAGCCCTGGCCAAGCACCCCATGGAAGTCGTCGGCAAGCGCCTGCGCGAGCAGATGCTCTGGAAGAACGACTCCAACCTGGACAACGCGTCCAACTAAGGCAATTCCGGGCGGGGGAAACCCCGCCCGCCTGCGGGACATCGCGGTTGCGGCGACAACGCACCGGGTTCCGGGCGACTGATAGTCGCCCCTACGGAATGATCTCAGGCAGCGGCGTAGGGGCGGCTATTAGCCGCCCGCGCCCAGGCATTGTGTCGGCGTACTGCCTTACACGCGCAGCCCGGCGGGCCGATGTGGGCATCGGCCCCTACGAAAGCTGCTTTGCGAATCGGCGGGGGAAAGGGGAGAGGCTCCCTTTCCGTTTTCCCCGGTCGATTGGCCAATATTTTGTAAATTTGGAGGGTCATTATGCCATCGGAACAGATCAAACGCGGCGTGGGACGCGCTCCCAACAGAAGCCTTTTATATGCCCTGGGCCTGACGGAGGAGGAACTCTCCCGGCCTCTGGTCGGCATCGTCAGCTCTTATAACGAAATCGTCCCCGGCCACATGAACCTGGACAAGATCGCCGAGGCCGTCAAGGCCGGCGTCCGGGCTGCCGGCGGCACCCCGATTATGTTCCCGGCCATCGCCGTCTGCGACGGCATCGCCATGGGCCACGTGGGCATGAAATACTCCCTGGTGACGCGGGACCTGATCGCCGACTCCACCGAGGCCATGGTCATGGCCCACCAGTTCGACGGCCTGGTGATGATCCCCAACTGCGATAAAAATGTCCCTGGCCTTTTGATGGCCGCGGCCCGGCTGGACATCCCCACCATCTTCTGCTCCGGCGGACCGATGCTGGCCGGCAAGCTCAAAGATGGCCGCCGCACCTGCCTGAGCCATATGTTCGAGGCCGTGGGCGCCTACCACGCCGGGACCCTGGACGAGGACGGCGTCAAGGAGTACGAGGAAAACGCCTGTCCCTCCTGCGGCTCCTGCTCCGGTATGTACACCGCCAACTCCATGAACTGCCTGACCGAGGCCATCGGCATGGCTTTGCCGGGCAACGGCACCATCCCCGCGCCCTACTCCGCCCGGCTGCGGCTGGCCAAGAAGGCCGGTATGCAGGTGATGGAGCTGATTAAAAAGGACATCCGCCCCAGCCAGATCATGACCGAGGCCGCTTTCCGCAACGCCGAGACCGTGGATATGGCCCTGGGCTGCTCCACCAACACCATGCTCCACTTGCCCGCCATTGCCCACGAGGCCGGTATCACCATCAGCCTGGACGAGTCCAACGCCATCAGCGCCCGGACGCCCAACCTCTGCCACCTGGCTCCCGCCGGTGAGACCTTTATGGAGGACTTGGACCAGGCCGGCGGCGTCTACGGCGTGATGAAGGAGCTGACCAAGAAGAATCTCCTGGACCTCTCGGTGATGACCTGCACTGGCAAGACCATGGGCGAGAACCTGGAAACGGCCCAGAACCGCGATCCCAGCATCATCCGCCCCGTGGAAAACCCCTACTCCCAGTCCGGCGGCATCGCCGTGCTGAAGGGCAACCTGGCCGTGGACGGCTGCGTGGTCAAGCAGTCCGCCGTGGCCCCGGAGATGATGGTCCATGAGGGCCCGGCCCGGGTATTCAACTCCGAGGAGGAGGCCATCGAGGCCATCTACGGCAAGCAGATCCGGCCCGGCGACGTGGTAGTCATCCGCTATGAGGGCCCCAAGGGCGGCCCCGGTATGCGGGAGATGCTCAACCCCACCTCGGCCATCTGCGGCATGGGCCTGGGCGAGAGCGTGGCCCTGCTGACCGACGGGCGCTTCTCCGGCGCCACCCGCGGCGCGTCCATCGGCCACATCAGCCCCGAGGCCGCCGCCGGCGGCACCATCGCCCTGGTGGAAGAGGGCGACCTGATTTCAATTGATATTCCCAACTGCAAGATCGAGCTGAAGGTTTCCGACGAGGAGCTTCAAAAGCGCCGCGCCGCCTGGGTCTGCCCGGAGCCGAAGATCCAATCCGGCTACCTCCTCCGGTACGCCAAGCTGGTCTCCTCCGCCGACAAGGGCGCCATCTTGCAGGCTTGATATAGAGGTGCCATATGAAGCGAATTAAAATTTTCGACACTACCCTCCGGGACGGCGAGCAGTCCCCGGGGTGCAGCATGAATCTCAAGGAGAAGCTCCAAGTGGCCGAGTGCCTGGAGAAGCTCCAGGTGGACGTCATCGAGGCGGGCTTCGCCATCGCCTCGCCCGGCGACTTTGAGTCGGTCCAGGCCATTGCCCGGCAGGTGAAGGACTGCACCGTGGCCTCCCTGGCCCGCTCCACTGAGAAGGACATCGACACCGCCTGGGAGGCCGTCAAGGACGCCGCCGACCCGCGGATTCACCTGTTCATCGCCACCAGCCCCCTCCATATGGAGTACAAGCTGAAGATGACGCCGGAGCAGGTACTGGAGCGGACCGCCGCCATGACGGCCCACGCCAAGAAATATACCTCCAACGTGGAGTTCTCCGCTGAGGACGCCACCCGGTCCGACCCGGAGTTCCTGGCCCAGGTGGTCCGCACGGCCATCCGCGCCGGCGCCACCGTGGTCAACCTCCCCGACACCGTGGGCTACACCACCCCCGCCGAGATGCAGGCCCTGATCGCCTACGTCCTGGAGCACGTGGAGGAGGCCCGGGACATCGAGCTCTCCGTCCACTGCCACAACGACTTAGGGTTGGCCGTGGCCAACTCCCTGGCCGGTGTCCAGGGCGGCGCCACCCAGATCGAATGCACGATCAACGGCCTGGGCGAGCGGGCCGGCAACACCTCTTTGGAGGAAGTGGTCATGGCGCTGCGCACCCGCGCCGACGTCTTCGACGCCGCGCCCCGGATCGACACCACCCAGATTTACCGCGCCAGCAAGACCGTCTACGATATCATCGGCCAGCCGGCGCCCCTCAATAAGCCCATCGTGGGCAAGAACGCCTTCCTCCACGAGAGCGGCATCCACCAGCACGGCGTCCTGGCCAACAAGAAGACCTATGAGATCCTCACGCCGGAATCCGTGGGCATCCGCACCAACAACCTGGTGCTGGGCAAGCACTCGGGGCACCACGCCTTCGAGACCCGCCTCAAAGAGCTGGGCTACGACCTGACGCCCGAGGAGCTGAGCGCCCTCTTTGTCCGCTTCAAGGCCCTGTGCGACAAGAAAAAGACCATCACCGACGACGATCTGGAGGCTCTGGTCCGCCACTCCAGCCGCGTGGAGGAGGACGAGAGCGGCTACAAGCTGGACTGGTTCGCCGTCCACACCACCAACTTCACCACCGCCACCTGCACCATCTCCCTCCAGCGCGGGGAGGAGAAGTTCGAGGCGGTCTGCCTGGGCGACGGCCCCATCGACGCCGCCTTCCAAGCCATCGACCAGATCATTAAGCCCGTGGAACACTCCTTTGAGATTTTCTCGGTCAACTCCATCTCCGAGGGCAAGGACACCCTGGGCGACGTCACCGTCAAGCTCTCCGCCGCGGGCAAGAGCTTCAGTGGCCGCGGCCTCTCTACCGATATCATCAAGGCCAGTATCGTGGCCTATCTCCAGGCCGCCAACAAGCTGATGCGGCATTTTTCCCGAGAGGGCTAAAGGCTCCCCTTGAGGGGAGCTGTCAGCCGCAGGCTGACTGAGAGGTGTTACCGCACCGAAGGCTTGCCGCAGGTTTTCGGCGTGTGCAGTGGGGCGCTGACGCGCCGCCGCCCGAAGGGCGGCACACCTCTCCGTCACGCTTCGCGTGCCACCTCCCCTCAAGGGGAGGCTTTGATTGGGTGCAATTACAGCCTGTTATCTAATTATTTTCCACCCCATAAGGAGGAATCACCATGGGAATGACCATGACCCAGAAGATTCTGGCGGCTCACGCCGGGCTCCCGTCCGTCAAGGCCGGCGACCTGATTGAGGCCAAGCTGGACCTGGTGCTGGGCAACGACATCACCACCCCCGTCGCCATCACCACCTTCGATAAGACCGGCTTCACCAAGATTTTTGACAAGGACAAAATTGCCATCGTCCTGGACCACTATACCCCCTGCAAGGACATCAAGTCCGCGCAGCTGTGCCATCAGGCGCGGGAATTTGCCAAACGCTTCTCCATCACCCACCTCTATGACGTGGGCGAGGCGGGAATCGAACACGCCCTGCTCCCTGAAAAGGGCCTGACGGCCCCCGGCGACCTGATTATCGGCGCCGACTCCCACACCTGCACCTACGGCGCATTGGGCGCGTTCTCCACCGGCGTCGGCTCCACCGACATGGCCGCCGGCATGGCCATGGGCGAGAACTGGTTCAAGGTCCCCGCCGCCATCCAGGTGGAGCTGACCGGCGCGCTCCAGCCCTACGTCAGCGGCAAGGACGTGATTCTCCACCTGATCGGCGAGATCGGCGTGGACGGCGCCCTCTACCAGTCCCTGGAGTTCACCGGCGAGGGCGTTGCCTCCCTCTCCATGGATGACCGCTTCACCATCGCCAACATGGCCATCGAGGCCGGCGCCAAGAACGGCATCTTCCCGGTGGACGAGAAGACCCTCGCGTACATCGACGGGCGGGTCAACCGGCCCTACACTGTCTACGAGGCCGACCCCGACGCCGAGTACGTCCGCAAAGTGACCATCGACCTCAATACCCTCAAGCCCACTGTCTCCCTGCCGCACCTTCCCAGCAACACCCGCACCATCGGCGAGGTGGAAGGCATGGAAATTCAGCAGGCCGTCATCGGCTCCTGCACCAACGGCCGCATCTCCGACCTGCGCTCCGCCGCCGCCATTTTGAAGGGCCGGAAGGTGGCCCCCGGCGTCCGGTGCATCGTCATCCCCGCTACCCAGGCCATCTACCTCCAGGCCATGGAGGAGGGCCTTCTGAAGATCTTCATTGAGTCCGGCTGCGCCGTCTCCACGCCCACCTGCGGCCCCTGCCTGGGCGGCCATATGGGCGTCATGTGCGAGGGAGAGCGGGCCGTCACCACCACCAACCGCAACTTCGTCGGCCGCATGGGCCACGTCAAGAGCGAGGTGGTCCTGGCCAGCCCCGCCGTAGCCGCCGCGTCCGCCGTGGCTGGCTGCCTCAAGGACCCCGCCAAGCTGGAGAAAGGAGAATAACCATGGCCCGTGGAACTGTTTTTAAATACGGCGACAATGTGGACACCGACGTCATCATCCCCGCCCGGTACTTGAACGCCCCCTCGCCCGAGGAGCTGGCCAAGCACTGCATGGAGGACATTGACGTGAATTACGCCACCTCCGTCAAGCCCGGCGACATCGTCGTGGGCGGCTGGAACTTCGGCTGCGGCTCCTCCCGGGAGCACGCCCCCATGGCCATCCAGGCCAGCGGCGCGGCCTGCGTCATCGCCGCCAGCTTCGCCCGGATTTTCTACCGCAACGCCATCAACATCGGCTTCCCCATCCTGGAGTGCCCGGAGGCCGCCGAAGCCATCCAGAACGGCGACACCGTCTCCGTGGACTTCACCACCGGCAAGATCGAGGACGAGACCACCGGCCGGACCTTCCAGGCCGCGGCCTTCCCGCCCTTTATTGAAGAGATCATCCGCCACGGCGGATTGCTGCCGTACCTCAAGGCCCGGCAGGACAGCTAAGGAGGCGTTACGATGGAATTCAAAATCGCACTGGTCAAGGGCGACGGCATCGGCCCTGAAATCGTGGACAGCGCCGTCCGCGTTCTGGAGAAGATCGGCCAGAAGTTCGGCCACACCTTCCACTGCACGCCCTACCTGGCCGGCGGCTGCGCCATCGACGCCGTAGGCATCCCGCTGCCCCAGGAGACTGTGGACGGCTGCCTGGCCGCCGACAGCGTGCTGCTGGGCGCCGTGGGCGGCCCCAAGTGGGACAAGAACCCCGGCGACCTCCGGCCTGAAAAGGCATTGCTGGGCCTCCGCGCCGCCCTGGGCCTCTTCACCAACCTGCGTCCCGCCAAGATCTACCCGGCCCTGGCCGGGGATTGCCCCCTGCGGCCCGACATTGTGGCAGACGGCTTCGACATGGTCATGGTCCGGGAGCTGACCGGCGGCATCTACTTCGGCGAACGGGGCCGCCGGGAAGGGAAGTACGGCCCCGAGGCCTACGACACCGAGGCGTATTCGGTCATGGAGATCGAGCGCATCGCCCGCGTCGCCTTTGAGACGGCCCGGAAGCGCCGGAAAAACGTCATCAGTATCGACAAGGCCAACGTCCTGGAGACCTCCCGGCTGTGGCGGGAGACCGTCCACCGCATCGCCGCCGAGTACCCCGACGTCACCTGCACTGATATGCTGGTGGACAACGCCGCCATGCAGCTGGTGCGCAATCCTGCCCAGTTCGACGTGGTGGTGACCACCAATATGTTTGGCGACATCCTCTCCGACGAGGCCTCCCAGATCACCGGCTCCATCGGCCTTTTGCCCTCGGCGTCCTTGGGCAGCACCAAGCGGGGCCTCTATGAGCCCATCCACGGCTCCGCCCCGGACATCGCCGGGCAGAACAAGGCCAACCCCATCGCCACGATTCTCTCGGCGGCCATGATGCTCCGCTACTCCTTCGACTTAGGCGCCGAGGCCGACGCCATCGAGGCCGCTGTGGACAGAGTCCTCAACCAGGGCTTGCGGACCGCGGACCTGGGCGGCGGCGAAGCCTCCCTGGGCTGCACCGAGATGACCGACGCCATCCTCAAGGAGCTGTGAGATGTACCGGTACACCGCACGGCTGCTCTTATACAGCAATCTGGGGGAGGACAGCATCCTCCTGCGCCTTTCGGACATCTACCGGGACTGGGAGGGCCGGCGCTGCGACAAGCCCCAGTTGATCCACCGGATTTATGTGGAGATCAAGCGGCTGCTGGACCTCTCCACCCGCTACGGCTTCAATGAGAACCTCTGGCAGAACTACCTCACCTTCCTGCTCCTCACCAACGAGAACTCCTTCTCCCTGACGGCGGAGCGGGTGGGTGCCGGGGACGGCTCCGTCAACCACTTCGCCAAGGGCGACTTTGCCATCTTCCGAAAGCTCTTCCACTTTGACTTTTCACCCCTGGAGGCGGATCTGGGCATCGACTGCTTCACCACCGTGACAAATTACCACGCCCTGGTGAAGCTGGAAAAGCACTATTACCGCGCCGTCAGCGAGAAGGTCCAGGACCTGAGCCGCCGTCTGGCCGCCGCGCCCGACGCCGACACGGTGTTCGACCTGGTGACGGACTTCTACCGCGCCTACGGCGTGGGGATGTTCGGCCTCAACCGGGCCTTCCGCATCCAGAACCGGGGCCAGGGTGTGGAGTTCTTGCCCATCAACAACACCGACAAGGTGATGCTCCGCGACCTCATCGGCTACGAGCATCAAAAGCGGCAGCTGGTGGAGAATACCGAGGCCTTCGTCAAGGGCCTGCCGGCCAACAACGTCCTTTTGTACGGCGATGCCGGCACCGGCAAGTCCTCCTCGGTCAAGGCCCTCATCAACGAGTACTACGATTCGGGCCTTCGGATGATCGAGATTTACAAGCACCAGTTCCGGGACCTCTCGGCGGTCATCGCCGCGGTCAAGGGCCGGAACTACCGGTTTATCATTTACATCGACGACCTCTCCTTCGAGGAGAACGAGGTGGAGTACAAGTTCCTCAAGGCCGTCATCGAGGGCGGCGTGGAGACCAGGCCGGACAATATCCTGATCTATGCCACTTCCAACCGCCGCCACCTCATCAAGGAAACCTGGTCTGACCGCAACGACATGGAGTATGAAAACGACATCCACCGCTCCGACACCATGGAGGAGAAGCTCTCTCTGGCGGCCCGGTTCGGCGTCAGCATCAACTATTCGGTGCCCAATCGCAAGGAATTCCAGGATATCGTCATGGGACTGGCCCGGCGGCAGCTGCGCGGCGCCATCGACGAGGCCACGCTGCTGGCCGAGGCCAACCGCTGGGAGCTGCGGCACGGCGGCATCTCCGGGCGCACGGCCCAGCAATTCATCAACTACTTAGCGGGAAAGGAGCCTCCTGACCATGATCACCCTGGATAAAATCTACCACGCCGCCTTTGTGCTGAAAGAGGTGGCCCGGCGCACCGACCTGATCCACGCCCCCAACCTGGTGAAGGACGCGGAGCTGTACCTGAAGACCGAGAACCTCCAGGTGACCGGCAGCTTCAAGCTCCGGGGCGCGTACTATAAGATTAGCCAGCTGACCGAGGAGCAGAAGAAGGCCGGCATCATCGCCTGCAGCGCCGGCAACCACGCCCAGGGCGTGGCCCTGGCTGCCACCCGCCAGGGAGCCAGAAGCGTGGTCTATATGCCCGACTCCGCTCCCATCAGTAAGGTGGAGGCCACCAAGCGCCTGGGCGCCGAGGTGGTGCTGGTGGCTGGCGCCTACGACGACGCCTACGCCGCCGCCGTCAAGGCCCAGGAGGAGACCGGCGCCACCTTCATCCACCCCTTTGACGACGACGAGGTCATCGCCGGTCAGGGCACCATCGGCCTGGAAATCCTCGAGCAGATGCGCGACGTGGACGCGGTCATCGTGCCCATCGGCGGCGGCGGCCTCATCTCCGGCGTGGCCTTCGCCATCAAGCAGCTCCAGCCCTCGGTGAAGGTCTACGGCGTCCAGGCCCTCAACGCCCCCAGTATGTTCGAGAGCCACCGCCAGGGCCATCAGATCACTCTGGACACGGTCCACACCTTCGCCGACGGCATCGCCGTCAAGCACCCCGGCGACACCACCTTCTCCCTGGTGGAAAAGTACGTGGACGACATCGTCACCGTTTCCGAGGATGAGATCGCCACAGCCATCCTCGCCACCATCGAAAAGCAGAAGCTGATCGCCGAGGGCGCGGGCGCCGTCAGCGTGGCCGCCGCCATGTTCCACAAGCTGCCCATCATCGGCAAAAAGGTGGTCTGCCTGGTCTCCGGCGGCAATATCGACGTCAACATCCTCTCCCGGGTCATCACCCGCGGCCTGGTGACGTCGGGCCGCAACGCCAACCTGGTCATCGCCCTGGAGGACAAGCCCGGCCAGCTGGTGGGCGTCAGCAACATCATCTCCAGCTGCGGCGCCAATGTGATCTCGGTTCGCCACGAGCGGTCCGACCCCAACATGGCCATCTCCAGCTGCTTCCTCCGGGTGGGCATGGAGACGCGGGACTTCGCCCAGATCGACGAAATCCGCCGCCGCCTCACCGAAGCCGGCTTCGAGATCGTGCAGTGACTTCTAAGCGCCGCGGGAGCAAGTCCCGCGGCGTTTTTTGGCAGGCGGGCGGGCCCTTGCGGCCCGGGATGATTCGAGGTATAATAGCCATAAAGCAGCGATGAAACTGTAAATTCCCGGTCCTTTTCCTCGCCTCTTCCGGGGCGGGCAAAAGGAGGACGATGAAAGGATGGAGCCGTATGTCCATTGAACGTCTGCAGCAGCAGATTCGGGCCAAGAAGAACCCCACCATGGTCAGCCTGGACCCTGTTGCGTCGCGTCTGCCGACGCATCTCCTGGAGGAGGCCACTGGCAAGCATGGCGAGACGCTCTCGGCCCTGGCCCACGCCTACGAGACCTTTTCTTTCGGCATTCTGGACGCACTGCGGGACCTGGTCCCGGCGGTGAAGGTACAGGCGGGCTGCTTCCAGGCCTTGGGCCGCGACGGCGCGGCGGCGCTGGAGACGGTGCTGGCCCGCGCCCGGGAGCTGGGCTACTACGTCCTGCTGGACACCGCCGCTTCGCCTACGCCCGTCACCGGCGAGGCCCTGGCCCAGGCCTGTTTCGGCGGCATTCCGGTGGGGGCGCAGCGCTTCACCCCCCTGGCCTGCGACGGCCTGAGCCTCCAGCCCTACCAGGGCAGCGACAGCGTCAAGCCGCTGCTGCCCTATTTGAGCGAGGACAAGAGCCTCTTTCTGCTGGCCCGTAGCGCCAACAAGTCTGCCCGGGAGATGCAGGACCTGCTGTCGGGAGACCGGGTGGTGCATCAGGTGGTGATCGATCTGGCCATGCGCTGGTGCGGCGAGCGGTACGGCAAGAGCGGCTACGCCGGAATCGGCGTCGTCCTCTCGGGGACCCAGCCGGACTTCCTCAAGCGGCTCCGGAAAAAATACGACCGGCTCTTCTTCCTGGTGCCGGGCTACGGCAGCTGGGGCGCCTACGGCAAGGACGTGCAGCACGCCTTCGACCTGGCGGGCCATGGCGCGGTGGTCTGCGCCGGGCGGACGCTGCTCTACGCCTACGAAAAATCCGGCGGCGACGGACGGGACTACCGGGAGGCGGCGCGAAGAGCCGCGGAAAAAATGCGCGACAATATCCTGCAATATATCGAGGTGCTGTAAATGACGACGCTGTACCTGATCCGCCATGCCGAGGCCGAGGGCAACCTCTACCGCCGCATCCACGGACAGTTCGACACCAACGTGACCCCCAACGGCCGGCGGCAGATCGCCGCCCTGGCCCGCCGCTTCGCCGCCGTCCCGGTGGACGCGGTCTACGCCAGCGACCTGACCCGTACCCAGACCACGGCCCAGGCCATTGCTGCGCCCCAGGGCCTGCCGCTCCGGCTGGAGCCGGGCTTCCGGGAGATCAACCTGGGTGTCTGGGAGGACCGGGCCTTCGGCTGGCTCTATGCCTTTGAGACGGCACAGATCCAGTGCTTCAACCAGGACCCCCGCCACTGGCAGGTGGAGGGCTCCGAGACCTTCGACGACTACACAGGCCGGTTTATTGCGGCCCTGGAGCGAGTGGCCCGGGCCCACGACGGCGGCACAGCCGCGATCTTCTCCCACGGCGCGGTGATGCGCGGCGTGATGATGGCGCTGTTCCCGGAGGCCGATATCCCCCACTGCGACAATACGGCTGTCACGTGCCTCCAGTATGAGAACGGCCGGTTCCATATTTCATATTTCAACGACACGAGCCACCTGGGGGAGGGACTCTCCACCCTCTCCCGGCAGAGCTGGTGGCGCAAGGACGGGAAGCGCCGCGACACGAACCTGTGGTTCCGGCCCGGCACAACGGCGCTGGAGGGACTGACACCCCCCGACGGCGAGACTTTCACGGCCTACTGCGGAGAAACGCCCGCCGGTCTGGTGGTGCTGGGAGACGGCGGCAAGGCGGGAGAGCTGCGCTATCTGGGCCTGACCGCGCCCTACCGCCGCCAGGGGCTGGCGGTACAGCTCTTGGGCCAGGCAGTCTTCACCTGCCGCGCCAAGGGAAAGGAGCAGCTCACTTTGACTGTGCCGGATGGCTGCGCGGAGCTCCAGCCGCTGCTGCGGCAGATGGACCTCCGGCCGGACGCCCAGGGGCGCTGCACCATGGATTTGCGTGTGCAGGTATTCCCCTTGCTGGAGCCGGTTTGTATGTAAGGCGGAGAAAAGCAGCGCGGCGGTGCAACCGGCTATTCGCAATCACCGCACCACCGCAAAAGGCCGCTGACGCGGCGTGGGCCGATGAAGGCATCGGCCCCTACATTCCCACCAGGCCCCTTCGGTCAGGACGGGCAATATTTGTACATAAAAACCGCCGTGTGCAAGATCAATCCCCTGTTCCGGGGCAGTTCGTGCGGCCTTTGAGGAAAGTTCTGTAGCCGTAACGGCCCTCTGACTTTACTGGCACGCGCGAAGCCGGGAAGGGGCAGGCAGTATGGAACGGGATGGCTCGGTGGAGCGTAACGACTTGGGAGATGCCTCTCCCTGGGATGCACGCCGCACAGCCCCAAAGGGGACCGGGGGCCGCAGCCCCCGGCGCATTTTGGGAACTTTTCTGCGGTGAAAAGTTCCCCGCCGGAGGCAACCAAACCTTGTCGCTTGAGTACTTTCGACGAACAAACCCGCCTCCGGCGGGTTCGGGCCGATGTGGGCATCGGCCCCTACAGTTCTACCGACTACCCTTCTTCATCGTAGGGGCGCGCATCGCGCGTCCGCTTGGTGACAGTGCCTGAGCGCCTGCGGCGAACGCAGTGGCCGTCGCGGCAGACAAAAAGGGCCCGCTGCAGAAGCTCGAAAGCGCTGCAGCGGGCCTGTCCGACGGAGGCAGATGGTGCCTATGCGCCGGATTAGCGGCCGCCGGTCATGCCGGTGCCGGTCATGCCGGTGCTGGTGTTAGGGGTCATGTCCCGGCCGGTATTGGCGTTAGGGGTCGTGACACGGTTGGTGTTGGTGCTGGGAGTCGTGACCCGGCCAGTGTTGGCGTTGGAGGTCGTGGTCCGTCCGGTGTTGGTGTTGGGGTACATCCCCCGCTCCAGATCGCGGTTGGTGCCGTTGACCCGGCCATCGTCGGTGGTGGACACATTGCCCTCGTTCCAGGGGTCGTCATAGTAGACAGACCCGCTGCATCCGCTCAGGACGCCGGCCAGCAGCATGGCTGCGGCCATTGCCGCCAGAGTGCGTTTCATCATGTTTTGTCCCTCCTGCTATCTCAACGATCAATTGATCCGGTACAGCCGTAGTATTTGCCGCAGCCGGCGGACTATGCTGGGAATGGATGTCAGAAATGAAAAAGATATCAATTGATTTATGGGGAAAGTCCTTGTATAATGTAGAAAGAATTATGAACACAAAAGGGGAGTTACCATGAAAAGACTCACGGTGAAAAAAGGCGAGACCTGCATGGCGTGCCTGGAGTGCGTCCGCGCCTGTTCCATGGCCTTCTATAAGGAGTTCGACCCGGACAAGTCCTGCATCCAGATCATCGAGAAGAACGGCGCCGCCAAGCCCATGACTTGCGTCCAGTGTGGCAAGTGCGCCACGGTCTGCGAGCATGGCGCCATTACCCAGAACGCCAAGGGCGTGTACATGATCAACAAGAAGCTCTGCGTGGGCTGCGGCAAGTGCAAGGACATCTGTCCGTTCCATGTTCTGGTCAAGGCCGACGACGCGCCGGCGGCCAGCAAGTGCATCGCCTGCGGCATCTGCGTCAAGGCCTGTCCCATGGAAGTGCTGGAAATCATCGAAAAATAATCGACCCTGCTCAAAAGAGGCGGCGCCCACCGGGGAACCGCCTCTTTTTTGAACGATTTTGAAAGAAAAGAGCCCCCGGAAGGCGGAGCCTTCCGGGGGCGATGCGCAGAGAGCGGATCAGTGGGTCAGGAAGAAGGTCAGGGCGAAGAGGATGGCGATGATCCAGGTGGCGAAGCTCAGCTCCCTGGCTTTGCCGGAGAAGACCTTGATGAAGACGCAGGAAATCAGGCCGAAGGCGATGCCGTAGGAGATGTTGTAGGTGAACACCATCACGGCGATGGTCAGGAAGCCGGGCAGCGCTTTGGCGGGATCGTCCCAGGCGATGTTCTTGACGCCGGACATCATCAAAACGCCCACGTAAATGAGGGCCGTGGCGGTGGCGTAGGTGGGGATCAGCTGGGCCACCGGGGCCAGGAACATGGCGATGAAGAACAGCGCCGCCGTGACCAGGGAGGCGAGGCCGGTGCGTCCGCCCTCGGAAATGCCGGAGGAGGACTCGACGAAGGTGGTGACGGTGGAGGTGCCGCAGACGGCGCCCACGCAGGTGGCCAGGGCGTCGGCCAGCATGGCGCGGTTCATGTTGGGTACCTCGCCCTCCTTGGTGAGCATATTGCCGCAGGAGCAGGCGCCGTAGAGGGTGCCCAAGGTGTCGAACATATCGACCATGCAGAAAGCCAGCATGGTGGTGAGGAACATGACGATGAAGCTGCCCGTGCCGTTGGCGGCGATGTAAGCGGAGAAGTCAAAGCCTTCCTTAAAGACGGCGAACAGGGAGAAATCGGCGAAGTCACGGAAGGCGCCGAAGAAGTCGCCGGCCAGGTTGGGGGCCACGGCGGTGGCGTAGAAATCCGGCACGGTCAGGAGGCCCAGGATGTAGTACACCACGGCGGAACCCAGGATGCCCCAGAGGACTGCGCCGCGAACCTTCTTGTGGGCCAGGATGGCGATGGCCAGCAGGCCGAAGATGGTGATGAGCATGGGCATGATGGAGGCCCAGGTGGCATTGCCGGAGTAGACGTTGAAAGAGTTCAGCGCCACGCAGGTGGAGGCGTCGCTGACGACGATGCCGGCGTTCTGGAAGCCGATGAAGGCGATGAACAATCCGATGCCGGCGGAGATGGCAACTTTGACCTCCTGGGGGATGCCCTCGAAGATCAGCTTCCTGAGGCCGGTGACGGTGAGGAGCAGGAAGACCAGGCCGTCCACCAGCACCAGCACCAGGGTGTTGGCATAGGAGAGGCCCATGCCCAGGCAGACGGTGTAGACAAAGTAGGCGTTGAGGCCCATGCCGGAGGCCTGCGCCAGGGGCAGGTTGGACAAAAGCCCGATCAGTACGGTGCCCACCACAGCCGAGAGGGCCGTGGCGATGTATACAGCGCCATAGGTTGTCTGGCCCTCCAGCGTGGAAAACATGCCCGCGTTGACCATGAGGATATAGGCCATGGCCATAAAGGTGGTGAGACCGGCGAAGATCTCTGTTCGGACGGTGGAGCCTCGTTCTCGGATGTGGAAGAATTGTTCCATTGAGCAGACCTCCTTGCAAAATGTGAAAATTCTGCTAATTTTGATACTTAAATTATAAACATTTTGTGAATCAATTACAAGAGACATGATGTGGACAGGAGTAACAAATTTGCACTGCGTTTTTGAGTGAGTTGCCCATTGACAAAATACGGGGGATTTTGCCTCCGGACTTGCGGCGGAAGGAAAGATGGACTATAATAAAAGTACCGGACTGCACGCAAGAAGGAGTGTTTTAAATGCTGTATCATACCATGGAGATCGCCGGGCTGAAGCGGGATTTGCCCATCTGCAAGGTGTCCGACGATCTGTACATCGGCGCATTTGTCATTTTCGGGGATGTGGAGCTGACGGAGCATTGCGCCGCCGCCCTGCTGAAGAAGGCCCCGGCGTACGACTATCTCATCACTGCCGAGGCCAAGGGCATCCCCCTGATCCATGAGATGGCCCGCCAGAGCGGTCAGAACAAGTATCTCCTGGCCCGGAAGGCTCCCAAGCTCTATATGAACAACGTCCTGGAGGTTTCGGTCCATTCCATCACCACCGCCCGGGAGCAGCACCTCTATCTGGACGGAGAAGATGCCGCCCTGATGCGGGGCAAGCGCATCCTCATCATCGACGATGTGATCTCCACCGGCGAATCCCTGACGGCGCTGGAGCGGCTGGTGGAAGCTGCCGGCGGCGTCATCTGCGGCCGCATGGCCATCCTGGCCGAGGGCGACGCCCAGAACCGGGACGATATCCTCTACCTGGAGAAACTGCCGGTATTCCATCCGGACGGTACCGTGAAAGCGTAAGCGCATCCCGATATTCCGATCCAACAGCCCGGCCGGGAGACCGCCGGGCGATTTTTCGAACAGGCGGTTTTCTAAGGAGGTGGCCCATGACCCTGGGAGAAAAGCTGACGGCAGCCCGGCAGGCCAGGGGCCTGACCCAGACCCAGACCGCGGGGGAGGCCATCACCCGCAATATGCTCTCCCAGCTGGAGCATGACCAGGCGGAGCCCTCCCTGAAAACGCTGCGGTATCTGGCCGCGCGGCTGGAGGTGCCGCTCAGCTGGCTCTTGGAGGACGGCGACGGCGCTTCGGCGCTGGAGCAGGCGCGGCAGTGCTACAGAAGCGGAGACTTTGCCGCCTGCGTGCGGCTTTTGGAGGCGCAGCGGACGCCGCTGACCGAGGAGGGGCAGCTGCTGGGCTGCCGCGCCGCCCTGGCGGCGGGCTGGGCGGCGTTGAATTGCGGCGATGCGGCGGAGGCTGCATCCATGGCGGCGCTGGCGGAGCGCTGGGCCGCAGACGCCCTCTACCTGGGGCCGGAGACCGACGTGGCGCTGTGCGAGCTGCGGCTCCGCCTGGCGCTGGAGCAGGGGCAGGGGATTGCTGCGGCCCAGGCGGCCTGGGAAGCGGCCTGGGCGCCGGCGGAGGCCCGGCGGCAGCTGCTGCTGGCGCGGCTGGCGCTGGCCGAAGGTCGGCTGCGGGAGGCCGCTCAGGCGCTGCGCCGGGCGGAGGGAGGCCCGGCAGCGGAGACGGCGCTGCTCAGGGGGCTTTTGGAGGCAGCCCGGGGCCGCCACCGGGAGGCTGCCGCCCAGCTTTCCCGGGCCGAGGCCGGAGAACTCAGCCTGCCGGACCGCCGCCGCTGCCTGGCTGCGCTGGAGCAGAGCGCCCTGGCCCTGGAGGACTACCAGACGGCCTACGCCTGCGCCGCCAAAGCCCGGGCGCTGTGACTGTACGGCGGACGGCCTGTTCGCGCCGACGCTGCAACAACAGGTGGGAGGGATTTTATGGAAACCATGATTATTCGGAAGGCCGGGCCAGATGATGCTGCTGCTCTGGCGCGGGTTCAAACGGCCTCCTGGCGTGACGCCTTTGCAGACTTTCTCCCATCGGAAATTCTGGAGGCCCACACAGACTTTGTACAGGTGGAAGCCATGTACCGGCGTGTGCTGCAGCATCCTGCGGTTTTTATTCTCCTTGGATCAGTCGGCGGGACGCCCCATTGCATTGCGGCATGGAGCGTCAATCGGGATGGCTTGGCAGAGGATGTTGCAGAGCTGTTCTGCATACACAGCCTGTCCAGCCGCTGGCGCTGTGGCTATGGCTCTGCTATGATGCAGAGGGTGCTGTCGGAAATGCGCTGCGCGGCATTCCACAGGGCTGTTCTCTGGGTCTTTGCGGAGAACCGCCGCGCCAGGGCTTTTTATGAAGCCCTTGGATTTTCGCCGGATTCTGCAGTTCGAAACGTGTTCGGCACACCGGAACTGCGCTATCAAAAAAAGCTGTGACATTCAAAACCGGCCCTTCCATACGGGAGAGCCGGTTTTGCAGTATATGCGGCCACAAAAACGATGTGCGCCTTTACGGGGAAATCGCGGAACGCGGGCCGGGAAGGACTGGCGGCAATCTGGGCCATTGGCCCCTGCAAGGTAGAAGCATTGCCCACTGGTGCAAAGTGGAGTGCGGTTTCGGGCGGCACCGCGTTACGATACGCGCTTCATTTCCTCAGGGCGTGGAGCGCGGCCACAAAGGCTGCCGGGTCGGGGGCCTTGAAGTAGGCGCTGCCGGCCACCAGGACGTCGGCTCCGGCCTCCACACAGGTGCGGCCCGTGGCCTCGTTGACGCCGCCGTCCACCTCGATCTCGCAGGAGAGGCCTTTTTCCGTGACATAACGGCGAATTTCCGTAATTTTGGGCATCATATCCGCCATGAAGGACTGTCCGCCGAAGCCGGGCTCCACGGTCATCACCAGCACCAGGCTGCAAAGCTCCAGGTAGGGCAGCACGGCCTCGGCGGGGGTGGCGGGCTTGACGCTGATGGCGGCCCGGACGCCCAGATCGCGGATGCGCCGCAGGGCTTCCAGGTTGTTCTCCTGGGTGTCCGCCTCGATGTGAATGGTCAGAATGTCGGCCCCGGCCTTACAGAACCGCTCCACGTACCGCAGGGGCCGGTCGATCATCAGGTGGACGTCCAGAGGCAGGGGCGAAATGCGGTGAATGGCCTCTACCACCGGGATGCCGATGGAGATGTTGGGGACGAACTGCCCGTCCATGACGTCCACATGGACGTAATCGGCCCCGGCGGGGCCCAGGGCGCGGATATCCCGCTCCAGGTTTACGAAGTCCGCCGAAAGAATGGAAGGAGACACCTTGACCATAATCTAACCTCCAGGTAAATAATTTGTAGATTCCTGTACCGGCGGCGCCGGCCGCGGCATACTAATGAGTATACGGCAGTGCGGGGGAAGGCTCCCCAGCTGCCGCGCAGGCCTGCTCTGCCGTTTAGATAGGAGGCTGCGCACAGCCGGTGCGCAGTCTCCAATGAGAACATGATGTCAGCTTCATTATAACAGGATTAAAAATTCTGTCAATCCGGCGGTGGCCGGGGGCGGTTCTTGCAATTTGACGCGGACCGTGCTACACTGGAGAAAATCACCTGCCGGGCGGCTGGGCCAGGCCGGCGGAAGCGGAGGCATTCCATGGGGAAGAAACCGAAGAACCGATCCGTGGCGCCCATCTACGCCCTGGGGCTGACGGTGCTGGGCTACAGCCTGCTGTTTACCCTGGGCAGCGTGGGCGACTATATCAAATGCGCCCTGCTGGCCTGGGTGGTTTACCTGCTGGTGGGCGGCATCGTGAAAAAGGACCGCCCCGCGCAAGAGGCCCAGGCGCAGCAGGCTCCGCCCCGGAAGGACCCGCCGAAACAAGAGCCACCGAAACAGGACCCGCCCAAGCAGGAGGACAAGCCTGCCGGGGATCCGGAGCTGGAGGCGCTCTTGCGCCGGGGACGGGAGGCAGTGCGCCGCATCCAGGAGCTGAACGACGCCATCCCCGACTATCGGATGTCGGCCAAGCTCAAGCAGATCGAGATTCTCACCTCCTCCATCCTCAGCCAGGTGGAGAAGAAGCCGGACAAGCGCAAGGCGGTCCGGCAGTTTATGGACTACTATCTCCCCACCACCATTAAGCTCCTGGAGCAGTACGTGAACTTGCAGGAGGTGGGTCTTCCCGGGGAGAACATCACCACCGGCATGGAGCGGATCGAGGCCATGCTGGACAAGGTCATCGTGGCTTTTCAGAAGCAGCTGGACGGGCTCTTTGCCCGGGACGTGGTGGACATCACCGCGGACATCCAGGTGATGGAACAGATGATGGCCCAGAACGGGCTGACCAACCAAAGAGACTTTTAAGGAGTGACACACATGGCAGATACCATTCCCCAACTGACGTTGACACCGGACCTCTCCCTGGAGGAAAAGCCCCAGGCACCGCAGGTCAGCGCCGCGCCGGAGGCACTGCTGAGCCCCGAGGAGCGCAAGGCCGTGGACGACTTCGTCCAGCAGATTGACCTGCACAACTCCCAGCAGATTCTCACGTACGGCGCCGCGGCCCAGAAGAACATCGCGGACTTTTCCCAGGGCGCCCTGGAGACGGTGCGCACCAAGGACATGGGCCAGGTGGGGGATATGCTCTCGGACCTGGTGGCGGAGCTGGGGCGGATCGAAGCGCCGGAGCCGCAGAAAAAGGGACTGGCGGGCCTCTTCCGCCGGGCGACGGACTCGCTGGAGAATATGAAGATTCAGTACAGCAAGGCCGAGACCAACGTGGACCGCATCTCCCAGGCCCTGGAGCAGCACCAGCTCACCCTGATGAAGGATATCGCGGTGCTGGACCAGATGTATGAGAAAAACCTCTCCTACTTCAAGCAGCTGACCATGTATCTCCTGGCCGGGCAGAAGAAGGTGCAGGCCGAGCGGGCGGGGACCCTGGCGGAGCTGCGGGCCACCGCGGCCCGGACCGGACGGCCCGAGGATGCCCAGGCCGCCAACGACTATGCCAATCTCATCGACCGCTTTGAAAAGAAGCTCCACGACCTGGAGCTGACGCGGATGATCTCCCTTCAGATGGGGCCGCAGATCCGCATGATCCAGAACAACGACACGCTGATGACCGAAAAGATCCAGACCTCCCTGGTCAACACCATCCCGCTGTGGAAGAGCCAGATGGTGCTGAGCTTGGGGCTGCATCACACGCAGCAGGCCATGGAGGCCCAGCGGCAGGTGACGGACATGACCAACCGGCTGCTCCGCACCAATGCCGATATGCTGAAGATGGCCTCGGTGGAGACGGCCAAGGAGTCCGAGCGGGCCGTGGTGGACCTGGAGACCTTGCAGCACACCAACCAGAGCCTGATCTCCACCCTGGACGAGGTATTGCAGATCCAGGAGGAGGGGCGGAAAAAGCGGGAAGAGGCCTCGCAGGAGCTCCAGCGCATGGAAGGCGAGCTGCGCCGGAAGCTCCTGGAGCTGCGGGGCTGATCCCAGCGCCCCAAAAACGCGCGCTTGACCTTTTCAGGGAGGTACCCGATGAAACTTTTGAAACAACGCTGGTTTGCCGTGGTGGTGGCCGTGCTGCTGGTGGCTGCCGCGGTGGGCATCAGCCAATACCGCCTCCGCGGCGGCGGGGAATACGCCCCCGAGAGCGCCTCTGCCGCCCAGCAGTGGGGCAGGGAGAACGCCGACGCCTACGAGCGCTTTGTCGACGACGGTGCGGGCCTCTTCTCCGACGCCGCGCTGGAGACCGTCGCCGAACAAAATGCTGCCCTGGATTACCGCTACGGCACCATCCTGGGGCTTTACACCACTGCCGGCGTCGCGGGTGACATGGAGGAGGCCGCCTACGACGCCAAGGACGCCCTGGGCCTGGGGGACGGAGACTTCCTGCTGCTCCTGGACAGAGGCGCCCAGGACTGGTACCTGGTTTTCGGCGGCGATTTGAGCTACTATGTGGACAATGAGCTGGAGATTCTCTTCCGGGGCGCCATGGGAGATCTGTTCCGCAGCCCCGATCGGGAGATCATCAGCCTCTATACCCAGCTGGAGGACTGGTGCCAGGACAATCTGCCCCTGGCGCAGCAGGAGGGCAGCCACACTTCCGTCTTCTCCTCCATTGCGCGGGTGCTGCTGGTGTTGATCGTACTGGCCGCACTGGTGATCGCTTTTGTGGCCGCCTCCGCCGTCCGGGTGGGGCGGCGCGTGGTGGGCGGCTGGCGGCCCAGGTTCTTCTTCTTCGGCCCCGGCCCCTTCTGGCGCAGCCCCTGGCGCGGCCCCGGCCCCTTCGGCCCGCCTCCGGGGCCCCATCACGGCCCCGGCCCGCGCCCCGGCCCCGGCCCGCGCCCCGGCGGCGGACGGCCCGGCGGCTTCGGCGGTTCCGGCCGGGGCGGCGGCTTCGGCGGCTCCCGGGGCGGCTCCAGCCGAGGCGGCGGCTTCGGCGGTTCTCGCCGGTGACGCGCTTCAAAACGAAAATCCCGCCCGGACTTCCGGCATCAGCCGGAGGTCCGGGCGGGGCAGCGTGTCAAAAAACCTCCGGAAGCGGAAAATAAGCCTCGCAGAGTTTCGCCGCCGCAGCGGCGAAATAAAATTGAAATCGCGATTTCCGGGGACATGCGCATCGGAAATCGCACTTTACGCTCCAAAAGGTTCGACAGCTTTTCGAAGAAAACCGAGAACCTTTTGGGGCGCAATCCTCTTGTGTGTCCAGTGTTCAGACGGGTTTATTTCTGGCCGTAGGGCCGGAGATAGTTTTTGGCGGGGGTCTTCACCAGCAGGAAGCCGATGAGCATGATGACCGCCCAGTCGATGACCATGTAGAAGCCATTGTAGAGAGCAGAGTAGAACCAGGGGGTGGTCATGGTCATGCCGAAGAACACCTCGGGCATATAGGAGGCCCAGATGGTGGCGCCCACCACATAGTGGACCAGGAAGCGCAGGGCGCAGCCGACGGTGGTGCCGATGAAGAAGCCGCCCTTCATCTTCCAGAAGAGGCCGGCGAAGCCCAGCACCACATAGGCTACCAGGAAGTCGCCGATGATGCTCTCCCAGCCGATGGCGATGCCGCCTTCCATGAGGGTCTGCAGCACGGCGTGGGCCAGGCTGGCGATCATGCCGGGGCCGAAGCCCCACCGGACGCAGTAGATGAAGATCGGCAGCATGGCCAGATCGATGGCGCCGCCCCAGGGCATCTTGTAAAGGGGATACAAGCTGAGGATTTCCGCCAGGGCGATCAGCAGCGCCCCTTCACACAGGGCCAGTACGGCCGGGTGGCGGGTCAGGGTTTTGGTGTTCATAGAAACAACCTCCAGAAAAAAATACCGCACAACCTGAGCGGCAGTGCGGTACGAAGCGAATCAAAGAAATCCAAAACAGCTTCCTACGCCGGCATTACCCGGATCAGGTTAAGGGACATGAAAGGGCCATTCCTTTCAATCTCAGCCGAAGCAGCCTTCAGCGCCCCTGTGTTCGGTTGTTGCGGTTCGGGAGTATTATAGCCAACAGGGCGAAAAATGTCAATGGCAAACTACAGCGAGCGGAGGTAGCCGCTGTCGGCCATGGAGACGAAGTCGTTGTCGGCCACCACGATGTGATCCGCCAGGAGGATGTCCAGGGGTTCCAGGGCGTCCCGGAGGCGGCGGGTGGTCTCAAAGTCGGCCTGGGAGGGGAGCGCCACGCCGCTGGTGTGGTTGTGGGCCAGGATGACCGAGCTGGCGTTGAGGCTCATGGCGATCTCCGCGGCCTTGCGCAGGGAGAAGGAGGCGGAGTTGATGTTGCCCCGCTGCAAAAGGCGGCAGCCCAGGACGCGGCACCGGGCATCCATGCACAGAAGGTATACCAGCTCTTCGGTGGCGCCGAAGAAGTACGGCATGAGATATTCGCCGCAGGCATGGGTGGAGCCGAGGACCGTGCCCTTGCTGGAGCGCGAAAGGAGGTATCGCCGCGAAAGGGGATTGATCAGGAGCAACAGCGCCGCGGCGCTGTCGCCGATGCCGGCGACGGCCTTGAGTTCCTGGAGCGGTGCGTCCAGAACGGCGGCAATGGAGCCGAAGTGCTGCAGGAGCTTCCGGGCCAGGGGATTGGTGTCACGCCGGGGCAGGGCATAAAAGAGCAGCAGCTCCAGCACCTGGTCGTCCGGCAGGGCATCCAAGCCGTGGTCCAGGAATCGCCGCTTGAGCCGTTCCCGATGGCCGTCGTGTTCTCCCATGGTGGATTCTCCCTTCTGCGGCGCGCCTTACAGGCGGAACAGCCGCTTAAAATTGCCGAATAGGATTTGGGCTTGCAGGGCTTCCTCCAATCCCAGGTCCAAAAAGCGCTGCAGCTCTTCCGCCGGCGTCCACATGGGGAAGTCCGTGCCGAAGAGGAAGCGCTGGGCGCCCAGCTTGTCCAGGAAGTCCAGCGCCCGCTCCTTGCCCAGGAACATCAGAGAGCTGGAGGTGTCGTAAAAGACGTTTTCCGGCTGGACGTGATCGTAGGACTTGTCCCAGGCCTGCCAGCCGCCGAAGTGCGCCGCGATGGCAATGAGGTCCGGCACCTGGCGAATCAGGTTGGTGAGCCGCTGGGGGGAGGAGTAGTCGTAACGGGCGTCGCCCATGTGGAACAGGACCGGCAGCCCGGCTTTGGCTACGGCCCGGTACATGGGAACTGCCTCGGGCAAATCGATGGGAATGTGCTGAAAATCCGGGTGGATCTTCACGCCCCGCAGCCCCAGGGCCACCATGCGCTCCACTTCCGCTTCCCAGCCCTCCATGGTGGGGAAGAGGGTGCCCAGCCCGATCAGGTTGGAGTGGGCCTGAACTTCGGAGGCGATGAAATCGTTGATGTGCTGTACCTGGCTTGCGGAGGTGGCGGAGCTGGAAACGGCGCAGTAGGTGATGCCTGCCTGGGCCTCCAGCGGCAAAAGGGTCTCCACCGAGGCCAGGTGGCCGGTGTGGGTGCCGTAAAAGCTGCCGATGGAGGCCGAGGCCTTCTCCGCCAGCTTGTGGGGGAAAATATGGGCGTGAATGTCTGCAATGCGCATGGAAAGTCCTTCTTTGCGGGGATTTGGGCCAGCCGCGGCGGCCGCGCTGCGCCCAGTGTGCCGTGTAATCATATACCAAAAATAGGGTCCTTGTCAAATGTCGCTTGCGGCTGGGCCGGCGCGCTTTTTCAAAAGCTCCACCAGGCTGCACACCGCGGCGGCCTCCTCGTCGCTCAGTGCGGAGATGTCCAAAAACCGCCGGTCCTCCCGGCACAGGAGATAGTCCACCGTGACGCCGAACAGATCGGCCAGGCGTACCATCACCTCAAAGGAAGGCAGACGGATGTCCGTCTCGTAGCTGGACACCATCGACGCCGTCACGCCCACCCGGGCAGCCACTTGAGCCTGGGTGAGGTGCTTGTCCTGCCGCAGCTTTTTCAGTCTCTGTGAAAAATCAACCATAAGCCGTGATCCTCCTTGCTTATAGTGTACACAGCTTATACTTTCCAATAGAAATCATTTCCCTTGCTTGTAGTTGAGTCAGGCGTGGGCGGTGCGGGGCGATGGGAAATTTGCCTCTTGACAAGGGGACTTTATCGGAGTATAATGCGAAACAACAAAACCGATGAGCAAAAGGAGTACCCTTTGCACGACATCTCAAGAGAGCCGCCGGTGGTGAGAGTGCGGTGATGGTCGCAGAGGCGAATGGGTTTGCGAGGGCGAGCCGAACGGAAACCAGTAGGCGAGACGGAGGGGCGCTCCGTTACCAAGGGCGGCGCATGACTGTGCGCAGAAAAAGTGGGTATCAACGATACCAAGCCGGGTGGCACCGCAGGAGAGTATGCTCTTGTCCCAGCAAAAGGTTGGGAGAAGGGCTGTTTTTTTGCCCTTCTCACCGGAAAAATCGAAAGGAGAATATCCCATGAAACAGCACAACGAAGTTCCCTACAAGATTTACCTCAGTGAAGACGAGCTGCCCAAGGCATGGTACAACGTCCGTGCGGATATGAAGAACAAGCCCGCGCCGCTGCTGAACCCCGGCACGCACCAGCCCATGACCTTTGAGGATCTGCGAGGCGTCTTCTGCGACGAGCTGATCCGCCAGGAGCTGGACAACGACACCGCCTATATTCCCATCCCCCAGCCGGTGCTGGATTTCTATAAGATGTACCGTCCCTCGCCCCTGGTCCGGGCCTACTTCCTGGAGGAGAAGCTGGGCACGCCGGCCAAGATCTACTATAAGTTCGAGGGCAACAACACCTCCGGCAGCCACAAGCTCAACTCCGCCATCGCCCAGGCCTACTACGCCAAGATGCAGGGCCTGAAGGGCGTCACCACTGAGACCGGCGCCGGCCAGTGGGGCACGGCCCTGTCCATGGCCTGCTCCTTCTTCGATCTGGACTGCCAGGTCTACATGGTCAAGGTCAGCTATGAGCAGAAGCCCTTCCGCCGGGAGGTGATGCGCACCTACGGCGCGTCGGTGACGCCCTCTCCCTCCGACACCACCGAAGTGGGCCGCAGAATCCTGGCCGCCCACCCCGGCACCAGCGGCTCCCTGGGCTGCGCCATCTCCGAGGCCGTGGAGGCCGCCTCCAAGCAGGAGGGCTACCGCTATGTCCTGGGCAGCGTCCTCAACCAGGTGCTGCTCCACCAGTCCATCATCGGCCTGGAGACCAAGGCCGCGCTGGACAAGTACAACATCGTGCCTGATATCATCATCGGCTGCGCCGGCGGCGGCTCCAACCTGGGCGGCCTGATCTCCCCCTTCATGGGCGAGAAGCTCCGGGGTGAGCGGGATTACCGCATCATCGCCGTGGAGCCGGCCTCTTGCCCCAGCTTCACCCGCGGCAAGTTCGCCTATGACTTCTGCGATACCGGCATGGTCTGCCCCCTGGCCAAGATGTACACCCTGGGCAGCGACTTCATTCCCTCGGCCAACCACGCCGGCGGCCTCAGGTACCACGGCATGAGCAGCGTCCTCAGCCAGCTTTACCACGATGGGCTGATGGAGGCCGTCTCCGTGGAGCAGACCGAGGTCTTCAAGGCAGCCGAACTCTTTGCTCGCTGCGAAGGCACCCTGCCCGCCCCCGAGAGCAGCCACGCCATCCGCGCCGCCATCGACGAGGCCCTCAAGTGCAAGGAGACCGGCGAGGAGAAGACCATCGTCTTCGGTCTCACCGGCACCGGCTACTTCGATATGGTGGCCTACGGCAAGTTCAACGACGGCCAGATGACCGACTATATCCCCACCGACGAAGAGCTGGCCGCTTCCTTTGCCAAGCTCCCCCAGGTGCCGGAAATCAAGTGATGTCCCAATATAAACCGCGGCGCGCTTCACGCCGCGGTTTTTGTGTCCAGGAAGCCTCTTCTTGGGATGCCCCGGGGCACCCCGGGGCCGGCGGCGGGCGCTGCGGGACGATGGACAAGGTCTTGGAGGAATGCCCAAATTATATCCTAAAAATTTTTAAGCATTCCTAATTGTTTTTGTGAACTTTTGCTGGTATACTTAAGGTAGCACCGAATCATTTGGCAAGCGCATCCGGCCAAAGATTTTGTCTCAGCCGAAAGATTTCAAAGAGCGGGAATACTGTATGTATTTCCCCTTTTTAAACCTGCACGTATGGGGCAAAAGATTGGACGGAGGCCACAGACACAATTGTGCGGTGCTGCCTTCACTTGAAAACATAGGAAAGGTCTGCTGCCCATGTCGAAACCGCAACTCTTCCGGGGAAACCTCTTTGAGCTGGAGGGAGTGCCGCCGCTGCGGCGGGCGCTGCCGCTGGCCGTGCAGCACGTGGTGGCCATGATCGTCGGCTGCGTGACGCCGGCGATCATCGTCTCCGGTTCTGCCGGGCTTCCGGCCAATGAACAGGTGATCCTCATCCAGGCGGCGCTGGTGATCTCCGCGCTGTCCACACTCCTGCAGCTCTTCCCCCTGGGGCGCAGGCTCCCGCTGGGGCTGGGCTCCGGCCTGCCGGTCATCATGGGCGTCAGCTTCGCCTATGTCCCCACGATGCAGGCCATAGCCGAAGGCTACGGCGTAGCGGCCATCCTGGGCGCACAGATCGTCGGCGGCGCCGTGGCGGTATTGGTGGGATTATTCGTGAAGAAGCTCCGGCGGCTCTTCCCGCCGCTGATCACCGGCACGGTGGTCTTCACCATCGGCCTCTCGCTCTATCCCACCGCCATCAACTACATGGCCGGCGGCGTCGGCAGCGTGGGCTACGGCTCCTGGCAGAACTGGCTGGTGGCCCTTTTTACCCTGGCGGTGGTGACGGCCCTCAACCACTACGGCAAGGGCCTTTGGAAGCTTTCGTCCATTTTGCTGGGCATCGGCGCGGGCTATGCCCTGTCGGCCTGCTTCGGCATGGTGAACTTCCAGAGCGTCGGCGAGGCGGCGGTATTCCAGCTGCCGCAGCTTTTGTACTTCGGCATCGACTTTGAAATCTCCGCCTGCGTGGCCATCGGCATCCTCTTTGGAATCAACGCAGTCCAGGCCATCGGTGACCTGACGGCCACCACCGTGGGCGCCATGGAGCGGGAGCCCACGGACCGGGAACTCCAGAACGGCATCGTGGGCTACGGCGTGATGAATATGATCGGTGGCCTCTTCGGCGGCCTCCCCACGGCCACCTACAGCCAGAACGTGGGCATCGTTACTACCACCAAGGTCATCAACCGGGTGGTGCTGGGGCTCTCGGCGCTGATTCTCGGCCTGGCGGGGCTGATTCCCAAATTCTCCGCGCTTCTGACCACCATCCCCCAGTGCGTCCTGGGCGGCGCGACGGTCTCGGTGTTTGCCAGTATCGCCATGACCGGCATGAAGCTGGTCTCCTCGGCGGAGATGGACTACCGCAATTCCTCCATCGTGGGCCTGGCGGCGGCCCTGGGCATGGGCATCTCCCAGGCCTCGTCGGCGCTGTCCAGCTTCCCGGAGTGGGTGACGACGATCTTCGGCAAGTCCCCGGTGGTGGTGGCCACCCTGGTGGCCGTGGTGCTGAACGTGATCCTCCCCAAAAACCACTCCCAGAAAAAGCCATAGCCGGTTCGCGCCCTCGATTGCAAAAAAGACGGGCCCGCCGCAGAAAGGAAAGTTCTGCGGCGGGGTCCTTTGTCTGCCGCAAGCCGCCAGGCTGTGGGCTGCATTTGCCGCCGCGCCCCTACGGCGAAAATAGGAGCCTATCTGTTCGGCGAAAGCCCTCAGGCGGCGCAGTCAGGCGGGCGGCTGCTAGCCGCCCTTACGGCGCACAAGCTGCCGGACCGCACAGGCCAAAGGCTCCCCTGTGTAAGGGGAGCTGTCACGGCGAAGCCGTGACTGAGGGGTTGCAATGCTGCCGTGTGCTGTAGCCCGCCCCGTTCCGGGGCAGCCGGTGCGGCCTTAGAGAATCGCCGCGTCGCCGTAACGGCTCTGCGATTTTACTGTCCCGCGGGAAGCCTTGAAGGGGCAGGGGGCAGCGGACGGGACGGCCCGGTGGAGTGCGGCTGCCCGCGCAATGCCGCTTCCGGGGATGCACGCCGCACAGCCCAAAGGGGGACCGGGGGCCGCAGCCCCCGGCGCATTTTGGGAACTTTTCTGCGCGGAAAAGTTCCCCGCCGGAGGCAGCATTAGCCCGCATAGCCAGAGTGCTTTCGCCGAGCAGACCTGCCTGCCAGGACACCTCTCCAGCGGAGCCTCGGGTGCGGCGATACAAATGGTCTCGCGTAACCTCTGCATCCTCCAAGAGAGGCCGCTGACGCGGCACGGGCCGATGAAGGCATCGGCCCCTACGGTCCCTCACCAAACTACCGCACTTGCCGTAGGGGCGGCTATCAGCCGCCCGCCTGGCCTGCGCTGCGAGAGCGCCTTCGCAGCACGTACCGGCCAAAGCCTCCCCTGACGCCCTGCGGGCGTTAGGGGAGGTGGCGCACAGCGCCGGAGGGGTCAACAATCCCCCAGTCAGCCTTGCGGCTGACAGCACTCTTATGTAAAGGGGACTTTGGGTGCGGCGGTACAAACGGCCTTCCACAACCACTGTACCTTCCATGAGAGGCCGCTGCGCGGCACGGACGCGCGATGCGCGTAATCTACGATGTGTGGCGGGAAACTGTGCGCAGCAGCTGCCTTGTGTGATAGAGGCCGTTTCGCGTGCCAAAATCCTTATTTAACAGACGAACCGCCCCGAAATCCGTGGATTTCGGGGCGGTTTTTTCATTACTCCGCTGCGCCGGGGAGGATCAGCTCCGCGGCCAGGGGAAGCGTCTCGATCCAGCCGCAGAAGGCGCGCCACTCGGGCAGACGGTGGGTCCGCCGCTGGGCGTAGATCGTCTTCAGCTGGCGGTAGTTGGTGGTCATGCCCGCGGTCAGCTTGAAGCCGCAGGGGTTGGTCATCAGAAGCCGCAGGTAATCCTCGGGGTCCTGGGTCTCGTTGTACTTGGCCACCAGCTCCTTCATGATCTCCACCACCCGGGGATCGGTGTGGGGGTCATACTGGTTGTCCAGATCGAAGCGGGCGATGCGGTGCATGGTGGACTGGCTGGAGACGAAATCCAGGAAGTGGTACCGCTCGGCCTCGGTCCAGGCCTTGACGGTGAAGGTCAGGTCGAACTGGACCACCACGCCGTTGAGCCAGTTGTCGTGGCCGGAGCCCTTGGCGCTCTGGGCCAGGGCCAGGATGCCGCGGGTCATGTCGCTGTTGAGGGACGCCACATCGGTGGCCATAGGGAACTTGGCCCGGACGATGCTCTCCTCCAGGCCGTAGACCGCGGCGTTGGAAACGGGGCCGAAATCGGGGACGGTGTGTACGCTCATGGGGACTCCTTTCACGTAAGAGGCGGAAAAAGCGGATTAGCGGAGCTTGACGCCCAGGTCCTGGTCCAGCTTCGTCAGGATCTTCTGCACCACGGCGGCGGAATCCTCGTCGGTGAGGGTCCGGTCGTCGGCCCGCAGCTCCAGGGAGAAGGCCAGGGACTTCTTGCCCTCGGGAATGCCGGGGCCGCGGTAGACGTCAAAGAGGCGGACGGACTTGAGGAGCTTGCCGCCGGCGGCGGCGATGCACTTTTCCACGCAGCCGACGGTCTTGTCCTCGTCGCAGACCAGGGCCAGGTCGCGACTGACGGTGGGGTACTTGGGCAGCGGGCAGTAGACGCAGTCGGGCTTGCGCACGGCCATGAAGCCGGTGAAGTTCAGCTGGGCGGCGTAGACCTCGCAGTCCATGCCGTAGTTCTGAGCCACCAGGGGGTGGATCTGGCCGAAGATACCCATGTCCTGGCCGGCGATGGTCAGCCGGGCGCAGCGGCCGGGGTGGAAGCTGGGATCGTCGGTGACGGCGGTGTACTCGGCCTCCTGAATGCCCAGACACTGGAGCAGCGACTCGATCTCGCCCTTCATGGTGAAGAAGGTGACGTCGGGGCCGTAGGCGCCCAGGCTCAGCACCTTGGGCTCATAGGGCAGCACCTGGCCGGGCTGGGGCAGGTAAACGGTGGCCACCTCGTAGAACTTGGCGGCCTTGTTGTGGAAGGCCACGTTCCGCTGAAGGGTCTCCAGCATGGCGGGCAGAGCCGTGGTGCGCATGACGGAGGTGTCCTCGCCCAGGGGGTTGAGGATCTTCACAGTCTCCCGCAGGGGGCTGTCGGCGGGCAGGCGGATGGCGTCAAACATCTTGGGGGAGTCGAAGGAGTAGGTGAGGATTTCGGAATAGCCCAGGCCCCGGGCAACGATGCCGGCCTTCTGGGCCAGGGTAGCCTCGGCGGAGTAGCCGCCCTGGGTGGTGGCGCCGTGGGGCAGGGTGGTGGGGATGCGGTTGTAGCCGTAGAGCCGAGCCACCTCCTCGGCGATGTCGGCCATGCACTTGAGGTCGGACCGCCAGGACGGGACCTTCACCATGCCGTTCTCCACCGGGATCTCCAGGCGGCGGAGGTACTCCACCATCTCGGCCTCGGGAATCTCCAGGCCCAGCAGACGGTTGATCTTGTCGGCCTCCAGGGGCAAAACCACCGGCTGGGGCACGCAGTTGAGAATGTCGATGACGCCGTCCAGCACCTCGCCGGCGCCCAGCAGCTCCACCAGCTCACAGGCCCGGTCCACGGCGGGCAGGGTGTTCAGCGGGTCCAGATTCTTCTCAAACTTGGCCGAGGCCTCGGTGCGCATGCCCAGGGCCAGGGCCGTCTGGCGGATGGAGGTGCCGTTGAAGTTGGCGGACTCAAAGACCACGTCCACGGTGTCTTCCACGATCTCGCTGTTTTCGCCGCCCATGATGCCGGCCAGACCCACGGGGCGGGTCTCGTCGGCGATGACCAGCATCCCCGGCTGCAGAGGCCGGACAATGCCGTCCAGGGTGGTCAGGGTTTCACCGGCCTCGGCCCGGCGGACGATGATCTTGCCGCCCTTGACGTAGCGGTAGTCGAAGGCGTGCATGGGCTGGCCGTACTCGATCATCACGTAGTTGGTGATGTCCACGATGTTGTTGATGGGCCGGACGCCGGCGGACCGGAGCCGCTCCCGCATCCACTTGGGCGAGGGGGCGATCTTCACATTGCGGACCATCCGGGCGGTGTAGCGGCTGCACAGGTCGGTGGCGGGCACCTCCACGTCCAGCAGCTCGGGCAGCACGCCGTCGCCGCCGCCCTTGACCACCGGCTCGTGGTGGCGCATGGGCTGGTTGAAGGCCGCGGCGGCCTCCCGGGCCAGGCCGATGAGGCTGAAGCAGTCGGGGCGGTTGTTGGTGATCTCGAACTCCACCACGGTGTCGTCGTTGCCGATGACCTCGTTGATGTCCTGGCCGACGGCGCAGTCCTCCTGGAGAATCCAGATGCCGTCCTCAATGGCGTAGGGGAAGTCGTTGAGGGTGAGGCCCAGCTCCTTGAGGGAGCAGAGCATTCCATTGGACACCTCGCCCCGGAGCTTGCCCTTGGTGATGTGGACGCCGCCGGGCAGGTAGGAGTTGTGCAGGGCCGCGGGCACCAGGTCGCCCTCGTGGACGTTCTGGGCGCCGGTGACGATCTGGGTCGGCTCGCCCTTGCCCACGTCCACCTGGCAAATCCACATATGGTCGGAGTTGGGGTGGCGGACCATGGACAGAACCTTGCCCACCACCACGTTTTTGATTTCAGCGTCCAGCCGGGCATAGGTCTCGACCTTGGAGCCGGCGATGGTCATGATCTCGGCGAAGTCCTTGTCGTTGGCGTCCACGTCCACAAATTCGCCCAGCCATTTTCTGGAGAGATTCATAGCAATATTTCCCCTTTCTAACTTAGAACTGAGACAGGAAGCGGATGTCGTTTTCGAACAGGAGCCGCAGGTCGCTGATCTGGAAGCGGCGCATGGTCATGCGCTCCACGCCCACGCCGAAGGCGAAGCCGGAGTACTTCTCCGGGTCGATGCCGCAGTACTGCAGGACCTTGGGGTGGACCATACCGGCGCCCAGGAGCTCGATCCAGCCCTCGCCCTTGCAGGTGCGGCAGCCGGCGCCGTGGCACTCAAAGCACTGCACGTCCATCTCGCAGCTGGGCTCGGTGAAGGGGAAGTGGTGGGGGCGGAACCGCACCACAGAGTCGGGGCCGTAGAGCTTCTTGACCATCTGCTCCAGGCAGCCCTTCAGGTCGGACATGGTGATGCCTTCGTCCACCACCAGACCTTCCATCTGATGGAACATGGGGGAGTGGGTGGCGTCCACCTCGTCCTTGCGGTAGACGCGGCCCGGGGCCACAATGCGGATGGGGGGCTTGCGCTGCTCCATCACCCGGACCTGCATGGGCGAGGTCTGGGTCCGCAGCAGCACGGAGCTGTCCTCGGTGATGTAGAAGGTGTCGGACCAGTCGCGGGAGGGATGGCCGGGCTCGGCGTTGAGCTTGGTGAAGTTGTAGCTCTCCAGCTCCACCTCGGGGCCTTCCACCACTTCAAAGCCCATCTCCACGAAGATGTCCTTGCACTCGTCCAGGACGATGCTCATGGGGTGCTTGTGGCCGTGGGCCACGGGCACGCCGGGGATGGTGACGTCCACGGCCTCAGCCCGGAGTTTGGCCTCCAGGGCCTTGGCGGCCAGAGCGGATTTCATCTGCTCCAGCTTTTCTTCGATGTCTGCCCGAACGGCGTTGGCCACCTGGCCCATGACGGGGCGCTCTTCCGGGGAGAGCTTGCCCATCTGCTTGAGGACGGCGGTCAGCTCGCCCTTTTTGCCCAGGTATTTGACGCGCAACGCTTCCAGCGCCTGGCTGTCCGCCGCCTGCTCCAGGGCGGACAGGGCCTCGCGCCGGATGATTTCCAGCTGCTCTTTCATAGTCGGTCTCCTTTATGATAATGTGTGGATTACAAGGGAAAATATCGGCCCGAACCGCCGGGGCTGGCCCGCGGTGAATGCAAGCAACACGCCCAGGGCGAAAAAAAAGAAGCCCTCCGTCCCCCTGGGGACGAAAGACCATGCTTCCGCGGTACCACCCGCATTCGCTTATGGGAATAAGCGCACTCTTGCCCGTAACGGGGGCAGTCCGGCCCACCCTAGCGCCAAGCGTTCAGGCGGCGGCTCGCGAGGGAAGGCCGCGGACCCACAGCAGGCGGTTCCACCAACCCCGCCCTCTCTTTGGCTGTGTTCTGGTCGTTGACAACTCGGTCATCGCCATTTCGATATCATTCCCTATGATAGCACACTTCTCCCGGCCTTGCAAGAAGGAATTTGATGGAGTATAATCATCCAAGTAACGTCTGAGCGCGCTCCCGCGCGCCCGGAGTGCGATTCCACCGTAGGGGCGGCTAATAGCCGCCCGCTTGCCAGGCAGCGATCCCGGCGGGCTGCCGACGAACGCAGGCGGTTCCGGGCGGCTGATAGCCGCCCCTACGACGGCGACGGAAAATCGCTGGTACAAACGGCCATCCGCAACCACCGTACCCTCCATGAGAGGCCGCTGACGCGGCGCGGGCCGATGTGGGCATCGGCCCCTACACCCCCACTAGGCAACCGTCTTTACCGTAGGGGCGCGCATCGTGCGTCCGCCTGGCTGCGCTGTTTGAGTGGTTCGCCGAACGAAACTTTCGGCAGATGAGACGGCGATTGCGATTCGCGGGCCTTTCACCAGCCTCCGGCGGGGCACTTTTCACCGAGGAAAAGTGCCGAAAACGCGCCGGGGGGCTGCGGCCCCCGGTCCCCCTTTGGGCTGCGCGGCGTGCATCCCAAGGAGCGGCATAGTCTATGGCGCTACGCTCCACCAACCCTGTACGATTCGCTGGCCCCTGCTCCTTCCCGGCTTCGCGCGGGCCAGTAGAATCAGATCACCGTTACGGCTACAGAGGGCTCCTCAAAGGCCGCACCGACTGCCTCGGAACAGGGGTTGGATTTTGCACATGGCAGCTTTAGATGCAAAGATTGTCCGTCACTATGGTGGGGGCGGTGGCGCGGTGGCAGCACGCTGACATCGCAGCCTGGGCGCCTCCGGCGTGAACATCAGACAATGGAAATAACGCCCCCATGTGGGGTTTCAGCTGGAAAGGAGAGACCATGGCGACGGTACCTGTTTGCATCCGCACGTCTCCGGCGCTGATTCGGCGGCTCTGTCCGCCCCGCCGGCCCGACAGCCACAAGGGCGACTACGGCAGGATATTGATCGTCGCCGGGGCCGAGGGCTTCACCGGCGCCCCGGTACTGGCGGCCCGGGCGGCCCTGCGCGCCGGGACGGGGCTGATTTTCACCGCCGTGCCCCGGGCGGTCTACCCCATTGTGGCCGGGAAGCTGGACGCGCCCATGGTGCTGCCCCTCCCCGATGACGGGGCCGGAAAGCTCTCTTGCGCGGCGCTGCCGGAGCTTTTGGCCCGGCTGGAGACCGCCGACGCCTGCCTCCTGGGCCCCGGCCTGGGCCGCTCGGCAGAGTTGGACCGGCTGGTCGCCGCGGTGATCGACGCCTGCCGCTGCCCGCTGATTTTGGACGCCGATGGCATAAATGCCGTGGCGGCGCATAGAGATAGATTGCGCGGAGCAGCCTGTCCGCTGATCCTCACCCCCCACGAGGGGGAGTTCCGGCGACTGTGGCCGGAGCCGGAGACAAGCCGCCTCCAGGGCGCCATGGCCCTGGCCCGAGAGACCGGGGCGGTGGTCCTCCGAAAGGGCCACGAGACGCTCATCACCGACGGGCAGCGGAGCTATGTCAACCGCACCGGCAACCCGGGCATGGCCACCGGCGGCAGCGGCGACGCCCTGGCGGGCATCCTGCTGGCGCTGCTGGGCCAGGGGGCCAAGCCCCTGGAGGCGGCAGCCGCCGCGGCCTGGCTCCATGGCCGGGCCGGAGACCGGGCGGCTGCCCGGAGGGGGCAGTACGGCCTGGCGCCGGGGGATTTGATCGAGGCCCTTCCGCGACTCTTGCCATGAAGCGGATGTGATGGGATTGTTTTTCAAACGACTGCTGCCCCTTTTGCTGGCGGCGCTGCTGCTGGCGGGCTGCGCCGGGACAAGCGGCTCCCCCACCCAGAAGGCCCTGGACTTTCGCACCGCCCTGATGGAAGCGGGCGGCTGCGCCTTCACGGCGGCGGTTTCCGCCGACGTGGGAGGCCGCGTGTACCAGTTCACGCTGGAGAGCAGCGTCACCGCCGACGGCGCCGCCAATGTGACGGTCACGGCGCCGGAGGAGATCGCGGGGATTACCGCCGAAATCTCGGCGGACGGGACGCAGCTCTCCTTCGACGGCGCGGCGCTGGATTTCGGCGCCCTGGCCGACGGGACGGCGCCGCTGACGCTGCCGTGGCTCTTGGGCGAGAGCTGGACGGGGGACTACATCTCCGCCGCCGGGGCGGACGGCGCGCTGGAGCGCGTCACCTACCTCCACGGCTACGGCGACGAGACTCTGACTGTGGATACCTGGCTGGACGAGCAGAATCTTCCGGTCCGGTGCGAGGTGAGCTACGACGGTGCCAAGTGCCTGTCGGCAGAGATTTCCGACTTTGCGCTGTACCCGTAGGGGCCGATGCCGCATTGGCCCGCGCCGCGAAGCGGCCTTTCCTGCAAGGCCGGATGCGTGCCGGCAGCTGTTTGCACCAAAGTAACTGAACGAAATGCCGCCTGACGGCGGTTGGGTCGATGTGGGCATCGACCCCTACAAAGCATTCTGGATATCATCCTACGGAGGCAATATGAAGCTACTGAAGAGAACCTGGGCCGACGTGTCCCTGGACGCCCTGGCCCACAATTACAGCGCCATCCGCGGCCACATTCCGGCGGGGTGCAAATTCTTGGGCGTGATGAAGGCCGACGCCTACGGCCACGGAGCCGTGCCGGTGAGCCACGCCCTGGTGGAGCTGGGCGCCGAATACCTGGCCGTGTCCAATCTGGAGGAGGCGGTGCAGCTGCGCCGGGGCGGGATTCGCGCCCCGATTCTGATTTTGGGCTACACGCCGGCCATGTACGCCGAGAATATGATCTACCTGGATCTGACCCAGGAGGTCCACTCCCTGGAGTACGCCCAGGCCCTCAACGAGGCGCTGAACGGCACCAATTTCATCCTCAACGTCCACCTGAAGCTGGACACCGGCATGACCCGCATCGGTTTCACGGCCTACGGCGATGAGGCGGCCCTCCGGGACCTGGCAGCGGCGGCCCAGCTGAAGCACCTCCACGTGGAGGGGGCCTTCATGCACTTCTCCGTGGCCGACAGCCGCGCCGAGGCGGACGTGGCCTTCACGCGCCTGCAATACCGGCGGTTCACCGAAGCGCTCTCCTATCTGGAGACCGTGGGGGTCAAGCCGGAGCTGCGCCACTGCTGCAACTCCGGCGCGACGCTCCTCTACCCGGAGTACGCCATGGATATGGTGCGCCCCGGCATCATGACCTACGGCCTCAACCCCGCGCCGGACACCCGGGGCGTGCTGGACCTGGAGCCGATGCTGCGGCTCTACACCACCGTCTCGCAGATTCGCGCCTTCCCGGCGGGGGTGGACGTGAGCTACGGCCGCACCTACCGGACGAGCGGCCCCCGGCGGCTGGCGGTGTTGTCCATCGGCTACGCCGACGGGCTGCTGCGGAGCCTCTCGGGGAAGGCGGCATTTTTGCTCCGGGGGCGGCTGGCGCCTGTGGTGGGCCGGATCTGCATGGATATGTGCATGGTGGACGTCACCGGCATCCCCGAGGCCCGGGAGGGGGACACGGTGGCGGTGATCTCGCCCCAGCGGCCCTGCGAGATTTTGGCCGAGCAGATGGGCACCATCTCCTATGAGGTCCTCTGCGGCATCAACAAGCGCATCCCCCGGATCTATCTCCAGGGCGGCAAGGCCTCGGAAATCTTGCAGTACATCGTCTGAGCGGCGGAATTCCGCCCGAGCGGGCACCGGCGGCGGGCAGCTGGCATAGAATGCTTCGGGAGCCTTTTGGTGGTATAAAATCGCCGCTGCGTGGGAGAATAACTGTAGCAGATCGGGAGATGACCCGGTGCGCCACATTTTTTCACGGAGTGTGAAGCGGATGGATACCAACGTAAAACGAGGCGATATTTTCTATGCCGATCTCAGTCCCGTCGTCGGCAGTGAGCAGGGCGGCACGCGGCCCGTCCTCATTGTCCAGAACGACACGGGCAACAAGCATTCCCCGACGGTGATTGCCGCCGCCATCACCAGTCAGACCGGCAAGGCCAAACTGCCGACCCACATCGCGCTCACCGGGCGTGAAGTGGGGCTGAGCAAGGATTCAATCGTGCTGCTGGAGCAGATCCGCACCATTGACAAGCGCCGTCTGCGGGAACATATGGGCCACGTGGACGACAGAGTGATGAACCAGATTGATTCCGCCATTGCCGTGAGCTTTGGCCTGCAAACGCCTTAAATGGAATAAAGGGCGCCCCTTCTGCATAGGTTTTGTGCAGGAGGGGCGCTTTTTTGCGCCCACCGGGCGCAAAACCTATGCACGCTTCACTATTCACTTTTCACTTGCGCCTCGCAGCGTTCCCAGCAGCTGCACAGGAACCGCGCCCCTACGGGTGGCAGCGATTCCTGAGCGGTTCGCTGAACGGATGGGGGTAGGACTCTGTGGTAGGGGCGACTATCAGTCGCCCGAAACCGGCTGCATTCAGCGACAGCCTGCTGAAATCGCAGCCTGACAAGCGGGCGGCTGATAGCCGCCCCTACGACGTTCGGTGGGGGAGTGACCCCCTGCAAATCGAACAAGATCAGGAGGTCTTCTATGGAATATCCGGTGATTTACAACGGACAGGAGATTGGGCGGTGCAGCCTCGCCGACGACGGGCTATACTGGGCGCTTGATTGCCGGTGCGAGGCGGTGTCGGACCAGGTGGAGCGGCTCTATTGCGGCGGGGAACGGCTGGGGGTCCTCCAGCCGGAGGACGGGGGACTCTCTTTGCGGCGGCGGCTTTCCAAGGCCGGGTGGCCTTCGCTGCCGCCGGAGAACGGGCAGTTTTCCCTCAGTCCCGCCGCCGCGGCCGTCGCCCCCTGGACGGGCCGGGTGCTGGGCTATCCGCTGCCCGAGGGTCTCTCCCGCCGGGACGATGCCGGGGAGACACTGCAATTTCCCTACGATCCCCAGGGGCCGTGCCCCTGCCCGCCGCTCTTCTGCCTGTTCTCGGTGGAGGACGGCTACTGGCGGCTCCGGCTGGACAGCGCAGGCGCACCGATGCTGCCCGCAGGCTGACCGCCAGACGATACTATGCTCTATGAGCCATGATATACAAAGGAAGAAAGTTGTTTACACATAGGAACGTTAATGGTAAAATATAGTAGACATATATCGCCGCCATGTGCCACCTTGTGGCGGTGATATATGTCTATCGGCGTATTTTATATAGAAATTACGAAACACCCCTATCGCTTGAAAAAAGAGTTACGAGAGAAAGGAAAAAGACATGGGACTGTTTGGACCAAGTAAAAAGGAGAGAGCGCTTCAGGAAGAGGTTGCATTTTTGAAAAATCAATTGCAGCCGGAACAGAAAGAGATTTTAGCGCTGCAAGGACAGATTGCGGAGTTGTCTCAACAGAAGATTACGCTGGAAGATGCCCTGAACCAGCAGCGCCAGGAAATCCGCCAGAGAAATGATGCCATTGTCCAGATGGATAAAGAGTTGGAGTACAAAAGAGGCCAGCTCCTTTCTCTGACGGATGACATTGCCTTGCAGGAATACGGTTTGTATCAGCCCACGTATGAGTTTGCCAATTCAGACCTATATGCAGAGAGGCTTAAGGCAGTTCGAGCTGATCAGAAGCAGTGCATAAAAGACGGCAAGGCTTGCTTGGGCAATATGAATTGGACAGTCAATGGGAGTGCTTCCAAAGGAAAGAAAATGGTGCAGGATATGCAGAAGCTGCTGCTGCGCGCATTTAATGTGGAGTGCGACAACATCGTTGACACTGTCAAAGTCTCCAATGTTGAGCGGGCAAAAGAGCGAATCATCACGACAAGTCAGCAGATTTCAAAACTCGGCGGTATGATGTCTATCTCAATTTCCCAGCGATACATAGATCTCAAAATGCAAGAGCTGCTATTGGCACTGGATTTTCAACAGAAAAAGCAGGAAGAAAAGGAACGGCTCCGCGAATTACGAGAGCAAGAGCGCGAAGAAAAACGTGTGCAAAAGGAAATAGAAGAGGCCAGGAAGAAACTACAAAAAGAAAAAACACATTATCAAAATGCGCTGGATGCGCTGATGAAGCAAATTCAAACCAACGGAGAGACGCCTGAGCTGCTGGAGAAGAAGAACAATCTGGAGGCAGAGCTGGAGGATGCGGCCAAGGCCATTGCCAATGTGGACTACCGGGAGGCCAATCGAAAGGCAGGATATGTGTACATTATCAGCAATATTGGCGCTTTTGGGCAGGACGTCTATAAAATCGGCATGACGCGGCGGCTGGAACCCATGGAGCGGATTGAGGAATTGGGCGACGCGTCGGTACCGTTTGATTTTGATGTCCATGCGCTGATTTTTACGGAGGATGCCCCGGCGCTGGAAAACGCGCTGCACACGGCTTTTGAAGCGAACAAGGTAAACAAAATCAATAAGCGTCGGGAATTTTTCCATGTCAGTCTGGATGAGATCAAAACGGTGGTCCGGCAAAATTTTGATAAGACCGTAGAATGGGGCGATGTGCCCGAGGCAGAGCAATACCGGCAATCGTTGCTGATGAAGTAACGCAAGTGAAATCCTCATACGGGGAGATCAATGGTTTCGGTTACGCATTTCGATGTAGGCTGTCTCCAAATATGGCGCAGCAAAAACCGCGCCGCCCCCGCAGCGATGGGGGCGGCGCGGCGGCGTTTTGGCACAGGCTCAATCGACAATGATCCGCCGGGCGCCGATGTAGCGGTTGGCGTAGTAGGTCTCGTTCAGGCTGGAGACCCGGACGCCGGAGGAGGGGTTGGCGGCGTGGACGAAGTTGCCGTTGCCGATGTACATGCCCACGTGGTTGGCGTAGGTGCCGGAGCCGAAGAACACCAGGTCGCCGACCTGCAGGTTGTCGTAGGAGACGGCGGTGCCATTGTTCATCTGATCGTCGGCCACGCGGTTGAGGCTGTAGCCGAAGTGGCCGTAGCAGTAGTACATCAGGCCGGAGCAGTCAAAGCCGGTGCTGGGATCCTTGCCGCCGTAGACGTAGGAATAGCCCACGAAGGAGAGGGCGTAGTTGGCCACTTCCACGGCGCCCTCGGTGGCGTCGTGATCGACCTCCTGGTACTCGGTGACGTAGTCGCCGCTGACGTAGGCCGTCTGGCCCTTGTAGTTGATCTGCACCCAGCCGTTGGCGCACAGGCCGGTGACGGTCAGGTCCGCGCCGTAGCGGACGGTGCCGAGGATCTTGCCGTCGGTGGACCAGCTGGAGCGGACGTTGAGGGTATCGGTGTCCACCAGCATGTGCATATCCACGCCGGTGATCTCCACGTTGTCCACCACAGTGTTCTCGCCGGTTTCGCCGCCGGAGGAGCCGGTGTTGTCGTCCACCGAGACCTGGGCGTTTTTAATATAGTAGTAGTACTCGTTGAGGCTCTTGTAGGCCCGGAGGAACATGGCCATGGCCTCATCCCGGGCGGTGGCGCCGGCGGGGTCCAGCTGGGCACCCTGGTCGGTGCCGCGGCCGTTGACGTAGCCGTACTTCACGCAGATTTGGGCGGCCTCCCGGGCCCAGGCGGCCACGGCGCCCTTGTCGTCAAACTTGTTGAGGTAGCTCTCGTCGGCCTCGGGCAGGAAGGCGGCGGCGTTGCAGAAGTTCTCAATGATCTGGAAGAACTCCTGCCGGGTCAGGCGGGCGTTGGGCCGAAAGGTGCCGTCGGGGTAGCCGCTGACGATGCCCAGCTCATAGGCCTTGACGATGTAGTCCGCCGAGGTGTCGGAGAAGTAGTCGGTCCGCTCAGGGTCGATGCTGTAGCCCCAGATCTTTTCCAGGGCATGGACGGCCAGCTCGCACATCTCGCCCCGGGTGATGTTTTTGGAGACGTTCATGCCGTAGTAGGAGTCCGGCAGCAGGTCCAGCTCCTGCATCTCCCGCAGGCTGGGCTCAAACCAGGCGTCCACGCCGGAGAAGCCCTCCACCGCCGAGACGGCGGGAATGGCGCCCAGCAGCAGGCACGCCGCCAAAAGCAATGTGACAGTACGTTTCATCAATTTCATGGTAACACCTCGATGGAAAGTCCGATGGGACAGTGGTCGGAGCCGTAGATGTCCCGGTAGATGGGGGTGTCGGCGATGCGGCCTTGCAGCCGCCGGGACACCAGGAAATAGTCGATGCGCCACCCGGCGTTGTTCTTGCGGGCGTTGAAGCGGTAGCTCCACCAGGAGTAGGCGCCGGTGGCGTCGGGATTGCGGTAACGGAAGGTGTCGGTAAAGCCGGCGTCCAGCAGCTTCGTGAACTTTTCGCGCTCCTCGTCGGAGAAGCCGGCGTTGCCTCGGTTGGGGCCGGGGTTCTTGAGGTCGATCTCCTGGTGGGCCACGTTATAGTCCGCGCAGGCGATCACCGGCTTTTTCGCGTCCAGCTGTGTCAGGTGGGCGCGGTAGGCGTCGTCCCAGGCCATGCGGTGGTCGAGGCGCTTGAGCCCCTCCTGGGCGTTGGGCGTGTAGCAGTTGACCAGGAAGAAGTCCGGGTACTCCAGGGTGAGGATGCGGCCCTCGCCGTCCAGCGCCGGGTCGCCCAGGCCCTCGGTGACGGAAAGCGCCGGTTCCTTGGCGAAAATCGCCGTGCCGGAGTAGCCCTTTTTCTCGGCGTAGCTCCAGTACTGGCTGTAGCCGGGCAGATCCAGCTCCACCTGGCCCGCCTGGAGCTTGGTCTCCTGCAGGCAGAAGAAATCCGCGCCGGACGCCAGGAAAAAGTCCATAAAGCCCTTGTTCAGACAGGCCCGGAGGCCGTTTACGTTCCAGGAAATGAGCCGCATCAGCCATCCTCCTCAAAATCAGTTACCATAATCCATAACGGAACCAGTATACCAAAATTCGAGCCGCTTCACAAGGTGGTTTTTCATTTTCTTTCGCGGCGCGGTTGTGCCGCGCGACAAAATGTGGTATAACTACGCTATGATGATACGAGTAACGCTTTCCATTCTCGCCTGCAAACTCTGCCGGGCCCTGCTGCGGCTGCTGGGAAGAGGCGGGACGGACTTCCCGGGCCGGGTGGCCCTGAAGCTCTGCCCCGGCGTGCTGGGCGTGCTGGCAAAGAACGTGACGACGATTCTCGTCACGGGCACCAACGGAAAGACCACCACCTCCCGGATGATCGAGCAGGTGCTGGCCGACGCTGGAATTTCTTACTTTGCCAACAAGTCCGGCGCGAATCTCCTCAGCGGCGTCACCGCGGAGTTTGCCATGCATTCCACCCTGACGGGGAAATGCAAGTACGACTATGCCCTCATCGAGGCAGATGAGGCGGCCTTCAAGGCCATCAGCAAGTTTGTGGACGCCAAGGTGGTGGCCGTGACCAACGTCTTCCGGGACCAGCTGGACCGCTACGGCGAAGTGAGCCACACCCTGGACAACATCCGAATCGGCGTGGGCAACAGCAAAAACGCCACCCTCTGCCTCAACGCCGACGACTCCCTCTCCGGCTCCCTGGGCCGGGAGATGCCCAACCCCGTCCTCTACTACGGCGTGGACACGCCCATCTACAAGACGCGGGTGGCGGAGCTGTCCGACGCGCCCTACTGCCCCCACTGCAAGCACGCCTACGTCTATGACTACGTGACCTACGGCCACCTGGGCGGCTATCGCTGCCCCCACTGCGGCAGCCATCGCCCCGCGCCCCAGGTGCACGTTTCCCGCGTCCTCTCCTCCGACGCCCAGTGCTCCCGGGTGGAGTTCTCCCTGGACGGCAAGACCGTCCCCGCCGTCATCAACCTGCCCGGCGGCTACAACATCTACAACGCCGCCACGACCATGGCGGTGGCCAAGGCGCTGGACATCCCGCCGGAGCTGGCGGCCAAGTCCCTGGGCAGCTTCTCCTGCGGCTTCGGACGGATGGAGAAGTTCGATATCCGCGGCACATCCCTGCGGATGATCCTGATTAAAAACCCCGCCGGGTGCAACCAGGTTCTGAACTTCCTCACCGACACCGCCGAGCCCTTCGTCTTTGTGGCCTGCCTCAACGACCGGGCCCAGGACGGCAAGGACGTCAGCTGGATCTGGGACGTGGACTTCGAGCGGCTGGTGGCCATGGAGCAGCTTCAAAAGATCGTCGTCTCCGGTATCCGGGCCGACGATATGGCCATGCGCTTCAAGTACGCCGGGATGCCCACCGACAAGATCGAGGTCATCCGCGACTACGGCCAGCTGGTGGAATCCCTGATTCAAGAGGGCAAAATGGTCTATATCATGCCCACCTACACCGCCATGCTGGAGCTGCGGGGCACCATCAGCAAGCACTACGGCTTCAAGGCCTTCTGGGAATAGGAGGGGCACATGGAACTGAAAATCTGTCACCTCTACCCGGATGTCCTCAACCTCTACGGAGACCGGGGCAACATCCTCTGCATGGAGCAGCGCCTTAAGTGGCGGGGCATCGACGTCACCACCACAGGCGTCTCGGTGGGTGAGCCGCTGAAGGCCTCCGACTTCGACCTCTTTTTCATCGGCGGCGGACAGGACTTCGAGGAGGAAGTGCTGCTGCCGGACCTGGCCGCCGGGAAGACCGCCGAGCTGAAGGCCGCCATCGAGGACGGGGCCACGTTCCTGGCCATCTGCGGCGGCTACCAGATGCTGGGCGCCTACTATAAGACCTGGGACGGCCAGCAGTGCGACTTCACCGGCGCCTTGGACCTCTATACCGAGGGAAGCGCCGAGCGGATGATCGGCAACTACGCCTTCACCTGCGAGGAGCTGGGCGTCAACGTGGTGGGCTTTGAGAACCACTCCGGCAAGACCTACCTGGGCAGCGGCGTCAAGCCCCTGGGCAAGGTCCTGAAGGGCTACGGCAACAACGGCGCCGACGGCACCGAGGGCGCGCGGTACAAAAACGTCTTCGCCACCTACTCCCACGGCTGCCTGCTGCCCAAGAACCCGGTCCTCTGCGACCATATCCTCAAAACCGCGCTGGCGCGGAAGTACGGCGCCGTGGAGCTGCCGCCCCTGGACGACACCCTGGAAGAGAGCGCCCACCGGTATATGGAGCGCCGCCTGCTGGGCGAGAAATAGCACGTTCCAATTCCCCCGCGGAGGACGGCACTAGCCGTCCTCCGCGGGGTTCGTCTTTTTCCACCGGAGAAAATTTCCCCGGCGCGCCGGGAATATGCTACAATGGGAATAAGACTTGGGAAGAGAGGGACGGAAGCCATGAAACTAATTCTGCGCCAGATGGGCCTTTACCGGGGAAAAATCACGATCTCCATGGCCATTAAGCTGGCGGGCGCCATGACGGAGCTGCTGATTCCCTATATCCTGGAGCATCTCATCGACGAGGTGGTGCCCCTGGGGCGGCTGGAGCTGGTGCTTTTGTGGAGCGCGCTGATGATTCTGACAGCCATACTCACTCGGCAGCTGAACGTCTGGGCCAACCGCATCGCCATTGACAATGCCCACCGCGTCTCCTACGACGTGCGCCAGGCCCTCTTCGCCAGGACGGCCAACCTCTCCGGCGCGCAGTTTGACCGCTTCGGCCTGCCCAGCCTCATCAGCCGCATGACCAGCGACAGCTATAACGTCCAGTCCTGCGTCCAGGCGCTGCAAACCATGTGCGTGCGGATGCCCATGATGCTCCTGGGCGGCATCGCCGTCACCCTGGCCATGGATGCGCCCCTGGCCTCGATTTTGCTGGTGATCGTGCCGGTGCTGGTGGTGGTGATCCTCTGCGTCTCCCGCTACGGCATCCCTCTCTACCGCCGGGTGCAGGCGCGGCTGGACGAAGTGGTGCGGGTGATGCGGGAGGACATCACCGGCATCCGCGTCGTTAAGGCCCTGAGCAAGACGGCCTATGAAAAGCAGCACTTCGCCCGGGAGAACGAAGCCATGACCCGGGCCGACATCCGGGCCAGCACCATCATGGCCATCCCCGGCCCCCTGATGCAGATGTGCCTGAACCTGGGCCTCACCCTGGTGGTCTGGGTAGGCGCCCGGCGGGTCTACACCGGGGCCATCAAACCCGGCGTGATTCTGGCCTTTTTGACGTATTTCAACATGGTCATCCAGGGCGTCATGGGCATCAACCGGATTTTCATCATGCTCAGCAAGGCCACGGCCTCCGCCAACCGCATCGAGCAGGTGCTTTCCCTGGAGCCGGATCAGCGCGTCCTGCTGCCGGAGGAGGCCAAGACGCCCCAGGGAGAGGAGTTCATCCGTTTTGAGCATGTGTCCTTCCACTACGATGCCGACGCCGGGGACGGTCAGGAGCGGGAAAAATGCCTCAGCGACATCAGCTTTGCCCTGAAGCGGGGCGAGAGCCTGGGGATCATCGGCCCCACCGGCTGCGGCAAGACCACGATTGTCAACCTCCTGATGCGGTTTTACGACGTGGAGGAGGGCGGCGTCTTTGTGGATGGCCGCGACGTGCGCACCTACCAGTTGGACGCACTGCGGCGGAAGTTCGGCGTGGTGTTTCAGAACGACATGGTGTTCTATAACTCCCTGCGGGAGAACATCCGCTTTGGCCGCCCGCTGGAGGATCGGGCGCTGCTGGCGGCGGTGGAGGACGCGGCGGCGATGGAGTACGTCGGCTCCCTGGACGACGGACTCAGCCACCAGGCGGAGATCAAGGGCGCCAACCTCTCCGGCGGGCAGAAGCAGCGGATGCTGATCGCCCGGGCCCTGGCCGGCGATCCGGAAATCCTCATTCTGGACGACTCCTCTTCGGCCCTGGACTATCAGACCGATGCGGCGCTGCGCCGGGCCATCCAGGCCCACCACAGCCGCTCCACCACCATCATGGTGGCCCAGCGGGTCAGCTCCATCCAGTCCATGACCCATATCCTGGTGATGGACGACGGGCGGGCCATCGGCTACGGCACCCACCAGGAGCTGCTGGAGACCTGCCCGGCCTACCGGGAGATTTACCGCGCCCAGATGGGCGCGCTGGCTTAACGTAAACGCCGATCAAACAGACAGCGGCGGCCGGCGGATCTTTTGTTCCAACTGTGCAGTTTGAAAATCTGGCAAGACATCCAGTATTGCGGCGATTTCCAAACTTTCATTTGAAACAAAATCTCTCGCCGCCTGCTCTTGCGATTTAATCAGCGTTTACTAGATCGAAGGGAGGGAGACGCCATGCCGCCGAGAGGCTTGGGCGCGAAAAAAGAAAAACCCAAGGACACCCGGGGGACGATCCGCCGGATCGCCCGCTACCTCACCCGCTACCGGTGGGTGCTGCTGGCGCTGCTGGTCTGCACCCTCGTCAGCAACGTGGGGAACCTGCTGGGGCCGACCTTTGCCGGCAAGGCCATCGGCGCGGCGGTGGACGCCGGGCAGGTGGACTTCGCCGTGGTGGCCTACTACGCCAAGTGGATGCTGGGGGCCTATCTGGTGGGGAATCTCCTCTCCTTCCTGGTGAACCAGGGCATGATGCGCCTGGGCCGACGGGTGGCCCGGCAGATGCGCCAGGACGTGTTTGACAAGCTGATGGCCCTGCCGGTCAGCTACTTTGACCGCAACCAGGCCGGCGACATCATCAGCCGCGTCTCCTACGACATCGACGTGGTGACGACCTGCCTCTCCGCCGACCTCATTCAGATTCTTACCAGCGTCGTCACCGTGGTGGGCTCCTTCGGGATGATGTGCATGATCTCGCTGCCCATGGTGACGGGGCTGTGCATCACCATTCCCATGGCCATCGGCTTCACACGGTTTATGGGCAAGCGGACGCGGCCCCTCTACGCCCGGCGCAGTGCCGCCTATGGCCGGATGAACGGCTATGTGGAGGAAATGTTCTCCGGCCAGAAGACCATCCTGGCCTACGCCTATGAGGACCAGGTCTGCGAGGACTTCTCCCAAATCAACCGCGATGCCGCCGAGGCCTACCGGGCCGCCGACGCCCTGGGCATGACCACCGGCCCGACCATCAATATGATCAACAACCTGGGCCTCTCCCTGGTGGGCATGGCCGGGGCGGTACTGTACCTGCTGGGCCTGACCGGCATGGAGCAGATATCCTCCTTCGTCCTCTACTCTCGGAAGTTCTGCGGCCCCATCAACGAGGTGGCCAATATCCTCAACGAACTCTATTCGGCCCTGGCGGCGGCGGAGCGGGTCTTCGCGCTGCTGGACCAGCCGGAGGAGACCGCCGACGCCCCCGGCGCCCAGGTGCTTTCCCGGGTGGCGGGGGAGGTGGAGATGGACCACGTCCGCTTCGGCTATCTCCCGGGGCAGACGGTGCTGCACGACCTGAGCCTCCGGGCAAAGCCGGGGCAGACCGTTGCCATCGTGGGCCACACCGGCGCGGGCAAGACCACCATCATCAACCTCCTGATGCGGTTTTACGACGTGGACAGCGGCGAGATTCGGGTGGACGGAACGCCCATCTGCCGCCTGACCCGGGATTCCCTCCGCCGGGCCTACGCCATGGTGCTGCAGGACACCTGGGTCTTCCACGGCACGGTCTATGAGAACATCGCCTACGGCAAGGAGGGCGCCACCATGGAGGAAGTGGTGGCGGCTGCCAAGGCGGCGCGGATTCACAGCTACATCATGCGGCTGCCCCAGGGCTACCAGACCGTCATCCGCGAGGACGGCGGCAACATCAGCAAGGGGCAGAAGCAGCTTTTGACCATCGCCCGGGCCATGCTCTACGACACCCATATGCTGATTCTCGACGAGGCCACCAGCAATGTGGATACCAACACCGAGCAGCAGGTCCAGCGGGCCATGCAGACGCTGATGCAGGGCAAGACCTGCTTCGTCATCGCCCACCGGCTCTCCACCATCCAGAACGCCGACTGGATTTTGGTCATGGACCACGGCGACGTGGTGGAGCAGGGCACCCACGAGACGCTGATGGCCCAAAAGGGCGCCTACTACCGCCTCTACGCCGCGCAGTTTTCGTAGGGGCAGATGCCCACATCCGCCCGCCAGCTGGCGCTTCCCGCCGCGCCCGCGCGCCCTGGACCGGGTGGGCCTTCGCATGGAGCGCAGGCGTCTGACAGGGAAGACCATGCGGATGAGGAGGCTGCCCATGCGGGTATGCAGCAATAGCGTGCTGTCGTGCGACATGATCGAATAGCGTGTACGGTGTGTACGGCGCGTGTACGGCACAATTTTAGGGGGTGAAAACCCGCAAACCCAGTATTCCCAAGGGTTTGCGGGACTGTGTACGGTGTGTACGGCATAATTGTAAAAAAACCAGAAAATCTGATTTTAGGAATTTACCCTTTTTAGACAAAAGTGCTGTTCGCACCGTACACACCCCCCCGCGCCGAAATTGTCACAACAAAATAGCGTGGATAGTGTTGGGTTTTTGGACAATTCCAAGGAGCTTTGAAACTTTTCAGGGAAAATCCAGTCAGGCTGCGTGTACGCGGCCCGCTGTACACGCGCTGTACACGCTGTCACGCCCCCACGGGGTGCGGTGTGTGTGCCGGGTGCGCGGGGGGAATCGGCAGTTGGCGGGCCGATGTAGGCATCGGCCCCTACGAACAACGATGCGGCATCGGCCCCTACAGCGGAATCGGCGGGGCGCTGCGTTGTCTGCCGCGGGGGCTTTTGCAAATCCTTCGGCAAAATCCCCCCTCTGGCCTATTGACAACGGCAAAAATCGTGGTAGAATAGCGGTATTGTGAAACATATGGCCATTTGCCATGAGGAAGTCAGCCACAGCCACGGGGCCGGAGCGAGGAGGGGACGGTGCAAGCCCTCTGCACACCAGCTGGGGCAGCCGCTTCGGAGCATCCCTGCGAGGAGCAGGGCGGTCCACCGCCGTTACCCGGTGAGCTAAGACGCCGCGCCGCGGCAATTAGGGTGGTACCGTGAAGCTTGCTTCGCCCCTATGCTGGGCGGGGCATTATTTTTTTCGGAAAAAGGAGAAAGAACCCCCATGGAACAGAAGAAGTACGGATTGAATCAGCTGCGGGAGATGTTCCTCAGCTTCTTTGAGAGCAAGGGCCATCTGCGCCTCCCCAGCTTTTCCCTGATCCCCCAGAACGACGCCTCGCTGCTGCTCATCAACTCCGGCATGGCGCCCATGAAGCCCTACTTCAAGGGCGAGCAGGAGCCGCCCCGCCGCCGGGTCTGCACCTGCCAGAAGTGCATCCGCACCGGCGACATCGAGAACATCGGCAAGACTGCCCGCCACGGCACCTATTTTGAGATGCTGGGCAACTTCTCCTTCGGCGACTACTTCAAGCGCGACGCCATCCACTGGGCCTGGGAGTTCCTGACCAGCCCGGAGTGGGTGGGCCTCGACCCCAACCGCCTGTACCCCTCCGTCTTCGCCGGCAATGAGACTACCCCCGCCGACGAGGAGGCCTTCCGCATCTGGAACGAGGAGATCGGCATCTCCGCCGACCGGATCTTCAAGTTCGGCAAGGAGGACAACTTCTGGGAGCATGGCTCCGGCCCCTGCGGTCCCTGCTCCGAGATCTACTATGACCGCGGCGAGAAGTACGGGTGCGGCAAGCCCGACTGCACCGTGGGCTGCGAGTGTGACCGGTATATCGAGGTCTGGAATATCGTCTTCTCCCAGTTCGACAACGACGGCGAGGGCCACTACGCCGACCTGGTCCAGAAGAATATCGACACCGGCATGGGCCTGGAGCGCCTGGCCGTGGTCTGCCAGGGCGTGGACTCCCTCTTCGACGTGGACACCGTCATGAACATCACCCACCGCGTCAGCGAGCTGACCGGCGCCTACTACGGCAAGAGCCACAAGATGGACGTCTCCCTCCGGGTCATCACCGACCACATCCGCTCGGCTACCTTTATGATCTGCGACGGCGTGCTGCCCTCCAACGAGGGCCGGGGCTACGTGCTGCGGCGGCTGCTGCGCCGGGCCGCCCGCCACGGCAAGCTCCTGGGGATGGGCGAGCCGTTCCTCTATGAGATCGTGGACACCGTCATCCGCGAGAACGAGGGCCAGTACCCCGACCTGCGGGAGAAGCAGGCCTATATCACCAAGGTCATCCGCGTGGAGGAGGAGAACTTCGCCAAGACCATCGACGGCGGCATGCGCATCCTCCATGACCTGCTGGAGAGCCACAAGCAGCAGGGCGAGACGGTCTTCTCCGGCGACGACGCCTTCAAGCTCTACGACACTTACGGCTTCCCCGTCGACCTGACCGCCGAAATGGTGGAGGAAGAGGGCATGACCGTGGACACCGCCGCCTTCCAGGCGCGGATGGAGGAGCAGCGCCAGCGGGCCCGCAAGGCCCGGGAGGCCCTGGGCGACCTGGGCTGGGCCGGCGTGGACTTCGGCCAGGAGATTCCCGAGACTGAGTTCGTGGGCTACAGCGTTTCGTCCGTCCAGGCGCAGGTGCTGGCCATCGTGGCCGAGGAAGAGCAGCGCCAGGACATCGCCTCCGGCGTGGAGGCCATCGTGGTTCTGGACCAGACGCCCTTCTACGCCGAAATGGGCGGCCAGGTGGCCGACCACGGCACAATTACCACGGCGGACGGCGGCACCTTTGTGGTGCGGGACGTCCAGAAGAACAAGGGCGGCAAGTTCATGCACTACGGCGTGATGACCGCCGGCGAGCTGAAGGTGGGCGACACCGTCACCGCCAGCATCGACACCGAGCGCCGCGCCGCCATTGCCCGCGCCCACTCCGCCACGCACCTTCTCCAGGCCGCCCTGGAGAAGACCCTGGGCGAACACTGCCACCAGGCCGGCTCCCTGGTGGAGCCGGACCACCTGCGGTTCGACTTCACCCACTTCTCCGCTGTCACCCCCGACGAGCTGCGGCAGGTGAGCCGGGACGTGACCGATATGATCCTCGACGGCATGGACGTCTCCACCATGGTTCTGCCCATCGACGAGGCCAAGAAGCTGGGTGCCACGGCCCTCTTCGGCGAAAAGTACGGCGACACCGTCCGGGTGGTGAAGATGGGCGACAAGTCCCTGGAGTTCTGCGGCGGCACCCACCTCACGAACACCGCCAAGGTCGGCGCCTTCCGCATCCTCTCCGAGGCCTCCATCGCCTCCGGCGTCCGCCGGATTGAGGCCTACACCGGCAGAGCCGTCATGGACCAGATCGAGAAGATGAACGCCGTCATCGGCGAGGCCGCCTCCATCCTCAAGACCACGCCGCAGGAGCTGCTCCACAAGGCCGCCGCCACGGTGCAGGATATGAAGGAAATGCGCCAGAGCGTGGATCGGCTCAAGGACAAGCTCTTCTCCGGCGAGATCGAGCGGACGCTCTTCTCCGCCAAGGAAATCCACGGCCTCAAGGTCTTCACCATGACCCGCAGCGACATGGGCGCCAATGACCTGCGCAAGATGGGCGACTTTGTCAAGGACAAGGCTCCCAACTGCGTGGCTCTGATGGCCGCCGTCAACGACGGGAAGATCACCCTGCTGGCCGCCTGCGGCAAGAACGCCATCCAGCGGGGCATCAAGGCCGGCGACATCATCAAGAACCTGGCCCCCATCTGCGGCGGCAAGGGCGGCGGCAAGCCCGACAGCGCCATGGGCGGCGGCAGCGACGTCCTGAAGCTGGACGACTGCCTGGCGGCCCTGGACGACTTCGTCGATTCCCACGTGAAAGAGTAATAAATAGTGAAAGAGCAATAAATAGACACAAACGGGCGCACCGCAGTCAGCGGTGCGCCCGTTGTCTACCTGTAGGGGCACGCGGCGCTGATGATTTCCCATTCCCACCGTAGGGGCGCGCATCGCACGTCCGTTTGTTTGTGTCGCCTGAGCGCCCGCGCCAAACGCACCAGGCCTGACGGAGAGATATCGTAGGGGCGGCTATCAGCCGCCCGCTATGCCGCCCCGCCGGAGCGCTGGCGGGAAACGCACGCTCACCCCGTCTTTACCGTAGGGGCCGATGCCCACATCGGCCCGTGCCGCGAAGCCGCCACGCCGGAGCGCTGACGGCAACGCACCGACCCGCGGTTCCAACGTCGGGGAACTGGGATTGTGCTGGAAAGGAAAATATGGTATTATAAGAAAAAAGGCGAATTGGATCGGAGGTGGAGACGGTGCGGGAAATCTTTTTAGGCGAGGTCATCCGGCAGCGGCGGGTGGAGCTGAGACTGACGCAGGAGGAAGTATGCGAAGGAATTTGCGAGCCGATCACAATTTCGCGGATGGAGAACGGCAAACAGACGCCGTCACGCAATCGCGTCAAGGCATTGCTGCAGCGGCTGGGCCTGCCTGACGACCGGTTTTACGGCCTCCTGAGCGCCAAGGAACTGGAAATCAGCAGGCTGGAGAAGGAGATCGTCAGCTGCAATGTGCGCTTTGAACGGGCCGAGGGCGAGGAGAAGAAAGTTGCCCGGGCGGAAGCGCTGGCCAAGCTCCAGGCGCTGGAACAGGTGATCGACGGCGATGACACGCTCTCCCAGCAGTTGATCCTCCGCTCCCGCTATCTCCTGGGCACCGAACAGGGACGCTATGACTTCGAGACGGGCATGGCCATGCTGCTGGAGGCTATGCGGCTGACCAAGCCGCGATTTGACATCCGGCAGATCGAGAAGGGGCTGTACACAGAGCAGGAGGTCAAGCTCCTCAACAATATGGCCTTATGCTATTCCCGGGCGGGAAAACACGTGGAGGCCCTCGATATCCTGCGCCAGCTCCTTGGTTATTTGCAGACCAGCTGGGAAAAAATACCCCCGCACCGGGCGTATATCCCGCTGGTGGCCTGCAATTACGCCCGGGAGCTGGGAATTGTCAAGCGCTACGCGGAGGCCATTGAGATTGCGGAAGAGGCAAAGAATATCTGCATCAACTATGGACACTATCAATTTTTGCCGGGCCTGCTGGCTATTTTGGCAGAATGCTGCTTCTTTATAGGAGATTCCGCCCGAAGCGCGGCGCTATACCGTCAAGCATATTATTTGTATGAGGTAATCAAAAATGAAAAAAACCGGTCTATCATCCAGGCTGAGGCCAGGGAGCGCTTGGGATTGATTTTGGAGTGATAGATTGCCTCAGGGCATATCGCGGCTGTACTTGAGCATATATGCCGCATCCAGAAAAAGCCACCCAGCGCATGCTTGCGTTGGGTGGCTTTTTCGCAGGATTGCCGGCGCGGCTTGATATGGAGTAGGTTGGGAATCGTATTGCGAAACCTGTGATTAGAAGCTTTCTCCTTCGCCGTCCGGCATTTCAGCGCCGCAGGGATTGGTGACGTTTTTGTCGTCGCCTCCCTTTTCGTCCTCTCCTTCTTCGCCTCCTTCAGTCGGCTCTGTGGGTTGCTCCGGATTGGTAGAGCCATCGCCCTCATCACAAGGCTGCGTGCTGACTTCGGTGGGAAGGGTCTCACAATCAGCAGCATGGATGGTCCCCATCAGGGGCGACATAGCCAAAAGCAGGCAGAGCGCGGCGGCAAAAAGGAACTTTTTGAATGCTTTCATATCAGATAATCCTTTCGAACGTATTTGTCTTAAGACTATCGCCAGCCGCCACGGATGTACATATCGTTTTGTGTTATTTTTTGCTAACACGAAACGATATTGCAATAAATATCGCTTGCGTGTACCCTGTACAAGGGGAACGGCGATGGATTAGAGGCGCCTTTTCAACCATACAGATGAACAGAGGAAAAGATGCCTGTCAGAAGTAGACACTGCTGTATCGATTTTTCCGGCGCAACTAGATCAATCATACAGCGAATGATTGGAGGCAGCTTTTATGAAATCGTCATTCCCCCACTCTAAAGAAGTGCTGCTGTGCGTGGCAGCCTGCGTGGCAGCCGTGATCTCGGAGGCGCTGGTCGTTGCCGCGAGCCTGTTCACCGGCAGCGCGGTGGATTTAGCGGTGGCGGGCAATCTGTCTGGCCTGTGGGAGGTGTGCTTGCTCCTGCTGGGCCTGACCCTCGGCAGCAACCTGATATTTTTGCTGTCGGTCTACGCCAATTACCGCTTCGGGCATTCCGTGTCGGACAGCCTGCGGAATCAGCTGGTCAAGGGCTTCTTTGCCCAGAACCTGTCCCGGTTCAGACGCAGCCAGGATGCCTACTATATGAACCTTCTCACAGCGGATGTGGACAATCTGTGCGAGTCCTACTATATGAATTTCTCCATCGAGATCAAGTTTCTGGCCTTGTGCGTCGGCTCTATCGCGGCCATGCTGGTGATCCATGTCGGGATGTTTGGGGTCGCGCTGGTCTTCTCCCTTGTGCCGCTGTGCGTCACCTATTTCTTTGAACGGCGCATCCCCCGGTACAGCAGCGCCTGCTCCCAGGCCAATGAGGGCTTTCATGCCGACGCGCTGCAAGTTGTGGAGGGCTATGAGATGCTGAAGCTGAACGGATGCAAGTCCGGCGGCATTCTGCACTGCTTCCAGGAGAGCAGCCGCCGGAAGGCAAGGGCCTCTGTTCGCCTGGGGGTCTTCCAGAGCCTTTCCTATCTCTCCATCGATATGATCGACACCCTGGCCCAAATGGCCCTGCTGGGTGTCGGTGGATATCTGATTATCACCGACCAGATTACAACGGGCCAGCTGCTCAGCTGCACCATGCTCTCTACATATGTGTGCAGCGGCATCAACAATTTCCTGGAAATGCATATGGCGCGAAAGTCCATGCACCCGATCAAGGAAAAGGTGGAAGCGCAGCTGCCCCAGGCCCGGCGCGGCGAGGAGGTCTGGACGCCCTCCGCTGCCGACGGGGAAATCCGCTATCAGGATGTGTGCTTCACGTATGAGGACCATGAAAGGCCGCTTTTTGACCACGTATCGCTGACGTTTGAGGCAGGGAAGTGCTATGCCATCGTCGGAGAGAGCGGCGTGGGAAAATCGACCTTAGTTCGTTTGATGCTCCAATACGACCCTGCCTACACCGGCAGCATCACGCTGTTTGGAACGGAGCTGCGCCAAATCCCCGAAGCGGCGCTGTACCAGCAGGTGGGGCTGGTCAACCAGAACGAGTACATTTTGAATGCCAGCCTTTTTGAAAATATCACGTTGGGCGCCGATGGCCTGCGCCGGGATTCTCCGGCCTATCTTTCCCTGTTGGAGCAATTGAAGCTGTCCAACCTGGCTGAGCGCCTGGGCGACAGGCCGCTGGGCGATGCCGGAGAAATGCTCTCGGGCGGAGAGCGGCAGAGAATCGCATTGGCCCGCGTGCTGCTTAGAAAGCCCAAAGTGCTGATTTTTGACGAGCCGACGGTTGGCCTGGACCCGGAGAACAGAGCAGCGATTGAACAGCTGATTTTCGACTTGACTGGTTTCACGCGCATCGTTGTCACCCACAACGGCGACAGGGACTATCTATCCAAGTTTGACCGGGTCATCCGGCTGCCGCTGCCGTAGGCGCCGTTCGCGGCGGTTAGCCGTCCGCCGCTGCGCATAAAATGCCGAAGAAAGGATGCATTGCCTTGATAAGACACGGGTATTGGCTCTCTCTGGCGGTTTTGATGCTGCTGCCGGTGGGGTTTGTGCTGTCGCTGCTTACGCTGCATCAGCCGAGTTCCGAGGTGGTGAAGCTGGCGATCCCGCTGCTCCTTTCGGTGGCGGCCGGCGCGAACCTGGCGTCCTATCTCACGGCGGCGTTCACCCGGGGCTGGCTGCGCGAAGCCAAGGGCCGCCGGGGCAGCGTCCTCTATATCCTGCTCAACGCGGCGCTTTTGTGCCTGCTGATGGGATTTACATTGTTTACGGCTTTGGTGGTATAAGCGGCGGGCGGCAGGTGCGCCGCCGGTTGCCAACGGGACGATTCTCTGCTATAATAGTGGAAACAAAGGAGGAATCGCCATGGAAGACTGCCTGTTCTGCAAGATCATTGCCGGAGAGATCCCCAGCAGCAAAGTGTATGAGGACGATCTCTGCTATGCCTTTTACGATATCTCGCCCCTGGCGCCCACCCACTTCCTGGTGGTGCCCAAGGTGCATCTGGCCTCGGCGGCGGACGTGACAGACGAGACCGCGCCGGTGGTGGGGCACATCTATGCCGTCATCGCCCGGCTGGCCCGGGAGCTGGGTTTTGCCGAGGGCTACCGGGTCGTCACCAATGTGGGCGCCCTGGCCGGTCAGACCGTCCGCCACCTCCACTTCCATGTCCTCTCGGGCAAGGAGCTGGGGAGCTTCAACTGACCCTTCGGCCCCGTATCTCTCCAGGGATACGGGGCCTTGGTCTGCGCCGGGCCGGGATACTGCGCGTCGCAATCGCCGCGCTTCGCCCGCCCGATGACGCTTGTTCGTTTGCTTGCATCAGCGGGCGCGCGGCGCGATGCTTGGCTGAAACGCGGGAAGGAGGGGGCACAGTGCGAAAGCTCTGCCTGTTTGCCGGGGGCTTTGCCCTGGCGGCAGCGGCGTACGTCTATGGAAGGCACGACGCTCTGCTGCTGGCGCTGGCCGGGGCGGCGCTGCTCCTTTCCCTGGCGGCGCGCCACTGGCGTCTGCGGCGGGCGTCCATCGCGCTGCTGGGCGCTGCCGTGGGCGTCGCCTGGTGCTTTTTCTATCAGCAGACCGTCCTGGGCCCGGCCAACCGGGCCGTGGGACAGACGGCAGTCTGCGAGGCCCGCGTCAGCGGCCAGCCGGAACCCACCCAGTACGGCTGGAAGGCGGAAGTGCAGCTGACACTGGAGGGGCGGCGCTTCGGGGCCGTCCTCTACGGCGACGACGCCCTCTCGGAGGCCGCCCCGGGGGACACGGTCACGGGCCGCTGCACCGTGGAGCGGACCGGTGTGGATTTCCAGGGCGGGGAGCGGCTTTCCCACCGGGCCTCGGGGACGTTTTTGATCCTCAGCGCCCAGGAAACACTGACGGTGACGCCGGGGCAGCCCACCTGGTACGCGCGGCTGCGGCTCTGGCTCCAGGGGCGGATCGAGGCCCTCTTCTCCGGCGAAGCGGCGTCCTTCCTCCGCGCGCTGGTGACGGGGGATCAGAGCGGCTTTTCCTACCAGACCCAGAACGATCTGGCGGTGGCGGGCCTGAGCCACGCCGTAGCCGTGTCGGGGATGCACGTCTCTATCCTCATCGCGTGCCTGTCCTTCCTGTTCCGGGGCAATCCCCGGCTGACGGCCTGGGTGGGCGTGCCGCTGGCGGCGGCCTTTGCCGTGATGACGGGGGCTTCGCCCTCGGCCTGCCGGGCCGCGGTGATGCAGGTTTTTCTGCTGCTGGCCCCGCTGTGCCGTCGGGAGTACGATATGCCCACGGCCCTGGCCGCCGCCGGCCTGGGCCTGACGGTGCAGAACCCCTGGGCCATCGCCAGCGTCAGCTTTCAGCTCTCCTTCGCGGCGGTGGCAGGACTTTACTGCCTCTCCGGCCCCATCCGGCAGTGGCTTGTGAAGCGGCGCCTGCCGGACAGCCTGGCCGCCGCGCTTTCCACCACGCTGGCCGCCACGGCCTTCACGCTGCCGCTGAGCCTCCTTTATTTCCGCACCGTCTCCCTGGTGGCGCCGCTGACCAACCTCCTGTGCCTCTGGGCCGTCACCGGCTGCTTCGTCCTGGGCATCGCGGCCTGCCTGGCCGGGCCGCTGGGACCGGTGCTGGCGGCTCCGGCGGGGTGGCTGGCTGAGGGCATCCTCTGGCTCTGCCGCACCCTTTCGCGCTTTCCCTACGCGGCGGCCTATGTTCAGAACCCGGCCTTGCTGGTCTGGGCCGTGGCGGCTGTCGCGGCGGCGGTGGGGCTGGCGGCGCTGGGAGGACGCCGGATCCGGCTTTGGGCGTCGCTGCTGGCGGTGGGCTTTCTGGCGGCGGCGCTGTGGGGAAGAGCTTCCCTGACTGCCGGGGAGATGACCTTCGCGGCGCTGGACGTGGGCCAGGGCCAGTGCCTGCTGCTGGAAAGCGGCGGCTTTACCGCCGTTGTGGACTGCGGCGGGTCCTACCCCGAGGAGGCAGGGGAGGCCATGGCCCGCACCCTGCTCAGCGCCGGCCTCACCACGGTGGACGCCCTGGTGCTGACCCACTACGACCTGGACCATGCCGGCGGCGCGGTGCAGCTCCTGCACCGCCTGACGGTGGACAGGCTTTATCTTCCCGCCGCGCCGGAGGACGATCCCACGGCCCGGGCGGTGGCGGAGGCGGCTCAGGCCCGGGCCGTACAGGTTTTGCGCGTCACGGAAGAGACCCGGGTCGCCTTCGACGGCGGCAGCCTCCGGCTGCTGCCCCCGCCGGGAGAAGAGGACAACGACGGCCTTTCCATCTTGGCAAGCGTGGGAGAATATGATATGCTAATTACCGGCGACTTGCCCAGGGATTCGGAGCTGGCGCTCCTGTCCCGTTATGCCCTGCCTCAGGCGGAGCTTCTGGTGGCGGGGCACCACGGCGCGGCGACATCCACGTCCCAGGCCCTGCTCAATCGGGTGCGGCCCGAAAGCGTGGTGATCTCCGTGGGGGCGGACAATCCCTACGGCCACCCGTCGCCTGAGACGCTGGAGCGGCTGACGGCGGCGGGCGCCGCGGTGTACCGTACCGATCAACTGGGAACGATTTTCTTTCGGAGGTGAAGCCATGGCCAAGACAACGGATACCGGCGGGCTGCCGCTGCTGAAAAGTCACCTCAAGTCCGGGGACTTTGCCCGGCTGTACCTCTTTTACGGGGAGGAGCGGTATCTGCTGGAGCATTATCTGGGGATGCTGCGAAAAAAGCTCCTGGACGGCCCGGCGGCGGATTTCAACTTCCACCGCTTCCCCCAGGGCGCGGTGGATCTCCAGGCCCTGGCCGACGCGGTGGAGGCGGTGCCCATGATGGCCGACGCCACGCTGGTGGAGGTGGACGACCTGGACTTCTCCAAGCTCTCCGAGGGCGGGCGGGAGACCCTGACGGCCCTTCTCTCCGATATCCCCGACTACTGCACTGTGGTCTTTACCTTCGACACGGTGCCCTACAAGGTGGACGGCCGGTATAAGAAGTTCAAGGCCGCGCTGGAGCGGGGCGTGGCGGTGGAGTTTGCCCGCCAGAGCCAGCGGGACCTGACGGCCTGGATCCGCAAGCACGCCCTGGCTGCCGGCAAGGACATCTCCGACCAGGCGGCAGAGTACCTGACGTTCCGCACCGGCGGGGCCATGACCACGCTGGAGTCGGAACTCAACAAGCTGACGGCCTACGTCCAGAGCCGGGAGATCACCCGGGCCGACATCGACGCGGTGGTGATCCCGGTGCTGGACGCCCAGGTGTTTGAAATCACCGACGCCCTCTCCGCCGGGGACTACGCCGCGGCGCTGGAGAAGCTCCGGCAGCTGCTGGCCATGCAGACCGAACCGATTTTGATTTTGGCCGCCATCGGAAGCCAGATGCGGCGGCTTCTCTATGCCCGGGCCTGCCTGGCTGCCGGGAAGGGGGAGGAGGCCCTGGGTGAACTGCTCAAGGCCGCCACGGGCCGGGCGCCCCACCCCTACGTGCTGCGCAAGACCGTGTCAGCGGCCCGGCGGCTTTCGGACGCCTTCTGCCGCGGCGCGGTGCGCCGGTGCATGGAGACGGACTGGCAGCTCAAGAGCAGCGCCGCCGATCCGGGCCGGGCGCTGGAGCTGCTGGTGCTGTCCCTCCGGGAGGAGGCGGGCCGTGGTTAAGATTCGCGAGGCCATCGTGGTGGAGGGGAAGTACGACCAGAACACCCTCCGGCAGATCGTGGACACGGCGGTGATCCCCACCCGCGGCTTCGGCGTCCTGAAGGACCGGGCGCTGCTGGACTTTTTGAGGGCCGTGGCCGAGGCCCGGGGCCTCATCATCCTCACCGACTCCGACGGCGCGGGGTTCGTCATTCGCAACTACCTTAAAGGGGCGCTGCCCCGGGACCGGGTGCGCCACGCCTATATCCCCGACGTCCCCGGCAAGGAGCGGCGGAAGAAGGCCCCCGGCAAGGAGGGCAAGCTGGGCGTGGAGGGCATGGAGCCGGCAGTGCTGCTGGAGGCCCTCCGCCGCGCCGGGGCCACCTTTGTGGAGGAAGCGGCGGCCCGCCCCGGCGGCCAGCCCATCACCAAGGCCGACCTCTACGACCTGGGCCTCTCCGGCGGCCCCGGCAGTCGAGAAAAGCGCCTGGCCCTCTTAAAGCGGCTGGGCCTTCCGGCCCACATGAGCGCCAACGCGCTCCTGGAGGCGCTGAACCTCCTCTACACCCGGGAGGCGTTTTTGCAGGAATTTCAGCCGTAAGGGCCGGGATTGAATATTGAAGCGTGAATAGTTGCGCCCTGTGGACGCCGCAAGGGCGCGCATGGCGCGTCCGTTGAGCGGCGATTTCCGCGCGCTTGCGGCAATGTGACCCGCCAGCGGCGGGTTCGGGCCGATGAAGGCATCGGCCCCTACGCCAAACTGCTACCTTTATTGCAAGGGCGCGCATGGCGCGTCCGTTGAGCGGCGATTTCCACGCGGCTGCGGCGAACGCACAGGCCACCGTCCCCCCCGTAGGGGCCGATGCCCACATCGGCCCGCCGGCCCGCGCCGTGAGAGCGCCCACGGCAAACGCGCCGTGCGGGGCTGTGAATAGTGAATAGTGAATAGCGAATAGTGAATTGGCGCCCTGGGGGCGCCGGGAGACACAATGATCGACTTAATTGTAAAAGACCTGGTCAAATCCTTTGACGCAGATGACAATATTTTGGACGGCCTGAGCTTTGAAGTCCAGGCCGGAGAGCGGGTGGGCATCATGGGCCGCAATGGCGCCGGTAAGACCACCCTCTTCCGCATCCTCACCGGGGAAATCGGCTGCGATTCCGGTGAGGTGACGTTTGCCCCCGGGAAAAAGGTGGGGCTGATTTCGCAAATTCCCAACTACCCGGCGGACTACACCGTGGAGCAGGTGCTGCGGACGGCCTTCCGGGAGCTGGAGAAGTGGAAGGCGCAGCTGAGCCAGCTGGAGGCCCAGATGGGCGAGCAGCCGGACCGGGCGGTGCTGGCGCAGTACGACACCCTGACGGACCGCTTCACCACCGGCGGCGGCTACGAGATGGAGGTGGACCTCCAGAAGGTGGTCAACGGCCTCAACATCCCGCCGGAGATGCGCCAGCGGCAGTTTTCCATGCTCTCCGGCGGCGAGAAGACCCGGGTCAACCTGGCCCGGCTCCTCCTGGAGAAGACCGACATCCTCCTGTTGGACGAGCCTACCAACCACCTGGATATGAAGAGCGTGGAGTGGCTGGAGGAGTATATCCTCCGCTTCAAGGGCACGGTGCTGACCATCTCCCACGACCGCTATTTCCTGGACCGGATCGTCCAGCGGATCGTGGAGCTGCGGGGCGGCAAGGCGGAATTTTATACCGGCAACTACTCGGCCTATGTGGTGGAGAAGCAGGCCCGGTTCGATCTTCAGCTGAAGCAGTATGAGCAGGAGCAGGCCAAGCTCAAGCAGCTGGGCTACACTGTGGAGCGGATGAAGGGCTGGGGCATCAACAACCGCAGTCTCTACCGCCGCGCCATGTCCATCCAGCACCGCATGGAGCGCATCGAGAAGACTGAGCGCCCCGTGCAGGAGAAGCAGCTGAAGCTCCGCTTCGAGGAAAAGGACTTCTTCGGCGACGAGGTTTTTACCATCCGCGACCTGGGCAAGTCCTTCGACGGGAAGACGCTCTTCGACCATGTGGACCTGGAGGTCAAGGGCGGGGAGCGCATCGCCCTGCTGGGCGACAACGGCACCGGCAAGTCCACGTTTCTCAAAATCCTCCTGGGAGAGACCCTGGCCGACCACGGCAGGATCAGGTTCGGCCCCACGGTAAAGACGGCGTATCTCCCCCAGATCATCCACTTCGACCACCCGGAGCGGACGCTCTACGACACCATGCTCTACGAGAAGAACTGCACGCCCCAGGTGGCGCGGGACCGGCTGGGCGCCTTCCTCTTCCAGGGGGAGGACGTGTTCAAGACCGTCTCCACCCTCTCCGGCGGTGAGCAGAGCCGCCTGCGGCTCTGTATGCTGATGGATGAAAAAATCAATCTTCTGATCCTGGACGAGCCGACAAACCATCTGGACATTGCCTCCCGGGAATGGATTGAGTCCGCTGTGGAAGACTATGAGGGGACGCTCCTGTTCGTCTCCCACGACCGCTACTTTGTGGACCGCTTCGCCACCCGCATCTGGGTGCTGGAGGACGGCACCATCCGCGACTACCGCTGCGGCTACGAGAAGTACCGCTCCATCCTGGCCCACGAGGCCGAAAAGGCCAAGGCTGCTCCGGCGCCCAAGGCCGAAAAGACGGAAAAGCCCAAGGCGGAAAAGCCGAAGCAAAAGGGCGGCGACAAGGCCCTGGAGAAGAAGCTCCGAGCCGTGGAGCGGGAAGTGGAGAAGCAGGAGGCCCTGGTGGCCGGCTTCGATCCGCAGATCGCCGCCGCTGCTTCGGACTACCAGGAGCTGACCCGGCTCCTCCAGGAAAAGGAGGCCGCCGAGGCGAAGCTGGAGGAACTGATGGAGCAGTGGGAGCAGCTCTCCCTGGAGTTGGAGTCATGAACTATCTCTATCTTACCCTGGCGGTGCTGGCCGGCGGCCTGCTGCTGGGCTTTCTGCTGAAAAAGACGGTGCGCCGGATTCTCCACGCCGCGCTGCTGCTGGTCCTGGTGCTGGTGGCCATCGGCACCGCCATTGTCTACAGCCCGCCGGAGAATGCGCCCCTGGAGCCGGACTACGCCGTGGTCCTGGGCGCAGCCCTGGAGGACGGGCAGGCCACCGAGGAACTCCAAAACCGACTGGAGCTGGGACTCCAGTACCTGGCTGAGACCGACGGCGTGCTGATTCTCTCCGGCGGCGACCCCGACGGCGACGGAATCACCGAGGCCCAGGTCATGGCCGATTGGATGGAATCCCACGGCGCCGATCTGAGCCGCGTCTACCAGGAAGACCAGGCCCGGGACACCCGGGAAAATCTGCAATTCTCCCGGGCGCTGGCCCAATCCCTGGGCCTCGAGACCCAAACGGTGCTGATCCTCACCAGCGACTACCACCAAACCCGGGCCCAGTACCTGGCCCATGCCCAGGGGCAGGAGGCCGTGGGCCTCTCCTGCGAGACGCCGACCGCGGCGCGGCTGGCGGCCAGCGTGCGGGAGGTCTACGCCTTCGTCAAGGCCTGGGCCGAGACCCGGCTGGGTTCAAGTTGACAATTGGCGAAAAAGGCAATACAATTAAGGCAACATCGCACCATTGCGCCTGCGGCCTTCGCCCAATCTTTTGCCCCATCCGTGCAGTTTTAAAAGAGGGAAATACATCCAGTATTCCCGCTCTTTTAAAACCTTCGGCTGAGACAAAATCTTTGGCCGAATGCGCTTGCCGAATGCCGCAATGCTGCCTAAGAAAAAATCAGGAAAAGGAGCTAATCCTATGAGCGAATCCTGTTCCGGCAACTGCGCCAGCTGCGGCGAGAGCTGCTCTGACCGCAAGCACGAGAGCCTGCTGGCCGAAGCCAATCCCAACTCCCATGTGAAAAAAGTCATCGCCGTGGTCAGCGGCAAGGGCGGTGTGGGCAAGAGCACCGTCACCTCGATGCTGGCCGTGGCCCTCTCTAAAATGGGGCTGAAAACTGCCGTGCTCGACGCCGACATCACCGGCCCCTCCATCCCCAAGGCCTTCGGCCTCCACACCGAGATCGAAGCCAGCGAGGCCGGCATGGTGCCCGCCGTCACCAAAGAGGGCATCAAGGTGATGTCCATCAACCTGCTGCTGCCCGAGGAGACCGACCCCGTCCTCTGGCGCGGCCCCATCCTGGCCAGCGCGGTCAAGCAGTTCTGGACCGACGTCTGCTGGGGCGACGTGGACTATATGTTCGTGGATATGCCCCCCGGCACCGGCGACGTGGCGCTGACGGTCTTCCAGTCCCTGCCCATTGACGGCATTATCCTGGTGACATCGCCCCAGGACCTGGTGCAGATGATCGTGGGGAAGGCTGTGAAGATGGCCCGGATGATGAATGTGCCCATCTATGGCTTCGTGGAGAACTACAGCTTCTTCCGCTGCCCCGACTGCGGCAAGGAACACAAAATCTTCGGCGAGAGCAAGCTGGACGAGGTGGCCCTCAGCTACTCCATCCCGGTGCTGGCCCGGCTGCCCATCGACCCGGAGACGGCCCGGCTCTTCGACCAGGGCCGGATGGAAGAGGTCCCGCTGGAGGGCATCGCCGCCGCAGCCACCATCCTCTCCCGGGTATAACGCATAGGCGCGTTCCCGTAGGGGCATGGTGGAACTGTAGGGGCCGATGCCCACATCGGCCCGCTGGCCAGCGATATCTGAGTTCCTGCGCCAAATGTGCCAGCCTGCGATTCTGCCGTAGGGGCGGCTATCAGCCGCCCGCAGCCGCTTTCCGCGCGCCTGCAGAATCGCAGACAGATTTCCTGTTGAAAAACCGCTGAATTTCAGTATAATAAAACCATCGATCAAGGGCATCACCGCACCATTGTGCCTGCGGCCTTCGCCCAATCTTTTGCCCCATCCGTGCCGTTTGAAAAGAGGGAAATACATCCAGTATTCCCGCTCTTTTCAAACGTTCGGCTGAGACAAAATCTTTGGCCGAATGCGCTTGCCAAATGATGCGCTGCTGCCCTAAGAATGGAGCAATGTATTATGGCTAAAATCGAAAAGACCACCATCATCGGCGACGTGCTGGACATCGCCCCCCAGACTGCCCCGCTGTTCATGGCCATCGGTATGCACTGCCTGGGCTGCCCCTCCTCCCGCGGCGAGACTGTGGAAGAGGCCTGCATGGTCCACGGTGTGGACGCCGACGCTTTCCTGGCTCAGGTGAACCGCTTCATTGAGGCCACCGAGGCTGCCGCCAAGGAGCAGCAGTAATATTCCGGCAACAGGGAGGACGCACGGCGTCCTCCTTTGTTATAGGGCATCACCGCACCATTGTGTCTGCGGCCTTCGCCCAATCTTTTGCCCCATCCGTGCAGTTATAAAAGAGGGAAATACATACAGTATTCCCGCTCTTTTAAAACCTTCGGCTGAGACAAAATCTTTGGCCGAATGCGCTTGCCAAATGATGCGTTGCTGCCCTTGGCTCGGTCCTGTGAGGCTAGGCCAAAATTCTGAGGGCAGGTGAAAAACCATGAAAGTACCGATCTCCCGGCGGCTCCTGTGCTGTGCCGGTCTGGTGCCCGCCGGGGCCCGGGTGGCCGACGTGGGCTGCGACCACGGCTACCTGGGCATTTATCTCCTGCGAGAGGGGATCGTCCAGTGGGTGGTCGCCACGGACCTCCGGGAAAAGCCCCTCCAGAAGGCCCGCCAAAACGCCGACCAGTTCGGCACGGCGGACCGGATGGACTTCTCCGTGGCCGACGGCCTGGCCGCTGTGGCCCCAGAGGCCGTGGACACCATCGTCATCGCCGGCATGGGCGGGGACAACATCGCCGCCATTCTGGAGGCTGCCCCCTGGGTGCGGGACCCCCAGTATACCCTGATTCTCCAGCCGCAGACCTCGGGCAACGACCTGCGGCGCTACCTGGGCCGGGCGGGGTTTTTCATCGAGACGGAGCGCCTGGTGCGCGACGGCGGCTTTCTTTATTTCACCATCCTGGCCCGCTACGGCGGCGGACGGCCCCTGACGCCGGGGGAGCAGTATCTCTCGCCGCAGCTCCTGCACAGCGGAGACCCGCTGCTGCCGGACTATTTCGACCGGATTCTGCCGGCGTTGGAGCGGACCGTGGCGGGCATCCGCGCCGGCGGCGACCAGCAAAAACTCCAATACTATCAACAGGCACTGGATGAAGTGCGGGAAATGAGGGATTCCTATGAACGTGCAGCAGATTCTTGACTTTCTGGAGACCTTCGCGCCGGTCTCGATGAAGTACGACTGGGACAACGTGGGCCTCCTCTGCGGCAGCGCCGGGCAGGAAGTCCATAAGATTTTGGTGGCCCTGGACCCCTTTGAGGGCGTCTGCCGGGAGGCAGCGGAGAAGGGGGCGGACCTGATCGTCACCCACCACCCGCTGATTTTCCACCCCCGCAAGGCCGTCACCGACGGCGACGACGTGGGCCGCTCCATCCTCTTCCTGGCCCAAAACGGCATTTCCGCCATCAACGCCCACACCAATCTGGACTGCGCCCCCGGCGGCGTCAACGATGTCCTGGCCGAGACCCTGGGCCTGAGGGAGATCCGGGTGCTGGAGCCCATGGGGGAGGACAGCCAGGGAAGGCCCTGGGGCCTCCTGCGGGCCGGCACCGTGGATCAGCAGCCGCTGGAGGCGTTCCTGGCCCAGGTCAAGGCCCGGCTCCAGGCCCAGGGCCTGCGGTACGTGGACGGCGGCAAACCGGTCCAAACCGTGGCGGTGGGCGGCGGCGCCTGCGCCGACGAGCTGCCGGCGGTGCTGCGCGCCGGGTGTGACACCTTCGTCACCGCCGACGTCAAGTACAACGAATTTTACGACGCCAAGGCCGCCGGGGTGAACCTCATCGATGCGGGCCACTTCGCCACGGAAAACCCGGTGGTGGCCGTGCTGGCGGCGAAGCTCCGGGCCGCTTTTCCGCAAATTCCTGTGGAATGTGCCGAAAACCACCGGGACTACATGAATTTCTACGGTTGATAGTTGATTTTTGCCCCGAGAAATGGTAAAATATCGGGAGAATTTTGACTAGACCGAGAAGGGAAGAGCATCGATGTCAGGACATTCTAAATGGCATAACATTCAAAAGACCAAGGGCGCGCAGGACGCCAAGCGGGCCAATATGTTCACCAAGATCTCCAAGGAGATGATCGTGGCGGTGAAGGAGGGTGGCAGCGCCGATCCGGCCAACAACTCCCGCCTGGCCACCGTCATCACCAAGGCCCGGGCTGCCAATATGCCCAACGACAATATCAAGCGCGTGCTGGAGAAGGCCTCCGGCGCCGGCTCCGGCGACAACTACGAGTCCATCACCTACGAAGGTTACGGCCCCAGCGGCGTGGCCGTTATCGTCGAGACCATGACCGACTCCCGCAACCGCACCGCTTCGGATATGCGCCACTATTTCGATAAGTTCGGCAAGGGCCTGGGCGCTTCCGGCTGCGTGTCCTGGAGCTTCGACAAGAAGGGCGTGGTCGTCATCGACAACGAGGATGGCGACTATGAAGAGGACGCCGTGATGATGGACGCTCTGGATGCCGGCGCGGCTGACTTCCAGGCCGAGGGCGACGTCTTTGAGATCTACACCGAGCCCGACGACTTCAACGCCGTCACCGAAGCCCTGACCCAGAAGGGCTACAGCTTCGTCTCCGCCCAGATCGAGATGGTGCCCCAGAACTATCAGAAGCTGGAGAGCGAAGAGGACATCAAGAACATGGAAAAGCTCATCGATATGCTGGAGGACGACGACGACGTCCAGAACATCTGGCACAACTGGGATCAGGACTGAGCTTGCGTGAGAATCAAAACCCGCGGCAGCCACATGGGCTGCCGCGGGTTTGTCACTAGCAGAGGGTCTCCTCGTCCTCGGAAAAGAGGGCGTCGTTGATGGCCGGGAGTGTTTGGCCGTGGGCCATGCCGTAGAGGATGATGGCGTCCCGGCGGTTTTTGGCGTAGAGCTGCGCCCAGCCGCACTGCTTCAAAAGGAACTGCGTCTCCTCCAGGGAGGCCGAGAGACCGATGCACAGGCAGATCAGCCGATTGCGGGAGGGATTGCGCCGTCCCGCGAAAATCTGGTGGAGATAGATTTCGCTCATGCCGGCCCTGCGGGCCAGGGTGGCCTTGGAAATGCGCTTCTTGGCCAGCAGGCGGCCCAGCAATTCCCGGACGCTTTCGTGGGAAAAGGAATCTTCGTGGTCGGAGAGAAACGCCTGCAGATTGGGCGCATCCATCAGCGCCTGCCGCAAATCGTCCGTTTCATGGGGCAATGCACATCACCGCCTTTACAAAATACCTGTCAATTTATATAATTGTTATTATATTACCGTCGATAGCATGGAAAATCAATATGCCCACAGCATAGGGCGAGGGGGAGAATATGGAACTCTATACCAGCTTGCTGGAGGCGTTGGAGCGGGAATATGACACGATTCGCTGCCTCAAAGAAAGCCCCCGGGGCTGCGTGACGCTGCTGCGCCACCGGCAAAGCGGCACACGGCTGCTCTTCCGTCGCTTCACCGGGAGCGGTGCGGTGTACCGGCGGCTGCTGCCTCTTTCCTCGCCCCATCTGCCGCAGATTCTGGAGGTGGCGGAGGCCGGGGACCAGGTGGCCGTGGTGGAGGAATACGTGGAGGGGGACACCCTCTCCAGCCTCCTGGAGGCGGAGTGCCTTCGGCCTGCCGTGGCCCGGCGCATCGCCCGGGAGCTCTGCCAGGCGCTGTGGGTGCTGCACGGCCTGGGCGCCGTCCACCGGGACGTGAAGCCGGAGAATGTGATCCTGCGGGGCAGCGAGGCCGTTCTCATCGACTTTGACGCCTCCCGGCTGGTAAAACCCCGGCAGGAGGCCGATACCCAGGTGCTGGGCACCACGGGTTACGCCCCGCCGGAGCAGTACGGCCTCTCCCAGACCGATGGCCGGGCGGACATCTACGCCCTGGGTGTCCTCCTGAACGTGATGCTGACCGGGCAGCACCCCTCCCGGGCGCTGGCGGGCGGGCAGCTGGGCCGGGTGGTGCGCAAATGCACGATGATGAATCCGCAGAACCGCTACCCAGATGTGCTGCGGCTGATGGAAGCGCTGGGGTGAGAAAGGAGAAACCATGGAAAAGCAATGCTGGAACTGCGGCGCCACGCTGCCGGAGGCGGCGTCCTTCTGCCCCCACTGCGCCAAGAGCCAGGTGGAGCGCCGGGCGGTGCGTCCGCCGCGGCGCTGGAGAAAGGGCCTGCTGGTCGCGCTGGCGGTGCTGGTGCTGGCCGCGGCAGGCCTTGCCTGGGCACTGCACAAACCCGCCCCGCCGCAGCGCTACGAGGGCGGGGCAGAACTCAGCTATCCGGCGGACGGGCATGCATACCAGCTGCTGCTGACCTTCGCCATCACCGAGGGCGTGGCGCGGCAGCCCCAGGAGCTGGCGTCCGCCGTGGTGGCCGACGGGGAGTCCTACGCCTTCCCCTCCCAGCTTCACGTCTATGAGGCGGGAAACGAGGCCGATGTGACGGAGACCTTCCTGGAGTTGGTGGAGGACTACACCCTGGAGACCATCCCCGAGGCGGGGGCCAAGGCCATGTGGTTCTCCCCGCCGGGCCGCCAGGAGAGCTTCCCCTATGCCGCCCTGATGGCGGACATCCACTACGACAACGCCTGTGGCACCAACCGCGTCCGCTGGACGCTCCAGATGAAAAACGGCGACACCATCGTCCTGGAACACGCCGTCCGCGCGGAGCCCCAGCCCTCGATCAACTATTACTATGAAGAGGTGGAGATGGGCACCGTGGAGGCGCTGCAAGCCCTGCTGGACGAGATCGCCCGGGAAGTGGACCCTCAGACGGCGGTCAGCCTCTATCTACCGCCGGTGACGTATCAGGGCGGCATCACCATGCGGGATCGCTCTTACGCCCTCCACGGCAGCACCGATGGGGAAAACCAAACCACCTTCACCGGCACCGTATACGTGGAGACCATGCAGCCGCAGATCGCAGAGCTGACCGGCCTGTGCTTTTCCGGGCAGGGCGGGATTGGCCTCTCCGCATCAGACGGCGTGATGCTCCTGGGCTGCGCCTTCTCCGGCTGGGGGACTGCCGCCCTGGCCAGGGACGGGGCCTGGATTGTCGCGCAGGACTGCGCCTTTTCCGACAATGGAACAGGCCTGCACTTTGAAAGCAATCAATCCGGCTTTAGCGCGCCGGGCTATTACAACAACCGCTTCGAAGACAACGAGACGGCCATCCGTATTCTGGCCCTGCGGGGATCGGAGGTCCTAGACTTCACCGGCTCGGTATTCACCGGCAACGGCGTGGACCTGGACAACCCGGCGGATCACCCGGTGGACCTGTCCGGGGCCACCCAGGAGTGACGGCCCGGGGGCATCCTGCGCCTGCGGGTTCGGGCCGATGTGGGCATCGGCCCCTACGGAGCGCCCGCGGCACCCGCACCGACCGTAGATAACGCGCATCGCGCGTCCGCTCCCCCGCGCTTCCTGCCGCGCCTGCGGCAAGCACAGCGGGAAGCGGCGGGCCTGCTGTAAAAACAAAATTTACCAAAACGTTCGCCGATAAAAGACCGTGAAACTTCATGCTGGGAGCTTCACGGTCTTTTTGTCACGCAATGATGTCCCCGTTAGGCGCAAAAGCTGTATTTTGCGACTGGCCCGTCGATGCCTATGCTGCCGGTTAATTGTTTTGCAGGACGGAAGGGGATATACTGATACGAAACAGCCCTGCAGGCAATTCGGCAGAGAAAAACGCAGCCGCGCGGGGAAGATTGGGAGGCATCTTGGATGAAACGAATTGTAGCGTTATGGCTGGCAGCGGTGCTGTGCCTGTCTCTGGCGGCCTGCGGGAAGCAGGCGGCGGAGCTGGAGAAAACGGAAGACATCCAAACGGAGACAGAGCAAACGCCTGCCGGCGCTGGAGAAACGGAGCCGGAGGCAGAACCGCTGGAGATCGAGGCCGAGCTGGATGCGCCGGAGGAGACGCCGGAGGCGGAAGTACCGGCACTGACCGCGACGCCCCTGGCCCTGGGAGATCAGATCGAAACAGCGCAATTTACCATGACTTTTGACACGCTGGAGCTGCTGCCGGAATACGACGTCCGGCTGAGCGAGAATTCCTCAATGTCGTGCTATGTGGAGGAGGGGTACCAGCTGCTGCTGGTCAAGGGGCACTTGACCAATACGGGCATGTCCGTCATCTCCCAAAGTGCCTTTTACTGCTCCGCTACGGTGAACGGAGAATATGTGGTGGATGGCTACGATGTGGACCTCCTGTTTATCCGAGATAAATACTTTGAAGTCGACCCGTACACGGACGTGGACTATCTCCTCTATATCAATGTCCCGAACAAGCTGGCGGAACTCTTTGAAACAGTTACGTTCGAGATTGGCTTTAAGGACGACCTGGGCATGCTGACGACCACCTATAACGTGGACGGCACCGAGACGGTGGACTACGAGAACCTCTACGCCCTGACGGCGACACTGTCCGGCGCCGCTCCACAGAGCAGCGCTGCGTCTGAGACCGCTGCCACGGAGACCGCTGCCACGGAGACCGCCGCTCAGACGATTACTCTGGGCGATACGATCATCGCCGCGGACTATGAGTTTACCCTGACCAATGTGGAATTTTCCTACGAAGTTTTGCCGCCCAACACCAGCAGCGTTTACACCAGCTATCCGGCGGACAGCGGGAAGGTCTATGTCGATGTGTCTGCCGACGTGAAGAACACCATGGAGCGGAACATTCGCATGGACGAGCTGTTCACTGTCTCCGCGTGCTATGACGGCAAGTATCAGTACCCCGGCTTTACCGTGGTGGGGGACGACAACCAGTTTATTTGGGCCAGCAGCTATACAGCCGCCCTGCCGCTGGAGACCTGCAAGGCCCATGGCCTCATCGAGTGCCCGGTGGAGGTGGACACCTCCGGGAAATCCGTGGTGGTGACCATTGAAATCGATGGTGTGCCGTACGAGTATGTCCTGCGGGCGTAAATCAAGACAGCTTCTGAGGGCGGGAGAAATCACCGCCATCTATTTAACGGCCCCGCCGATCATGTAGATCGGCGGGGCCGTTCTGCGATCCTGTCCGGGTGCGGTTGCGCTTCAGGGGAAGATGTGGTATGCTGTTATACTGAGGTTCCAGCTGCAAACTGCCCCGCCGGCGGTATCGCCGCCAGCAGGGCAGAAGGGCGCGGACGCACTATGACATGGTCAGCCGGGAGAGCTGCTCCAGAAGACTCAGCGCGATGGGCTTGACCTCCGGCGCGCAGGCACGGAAAATCTGCACCACCCGCTCTGCCTGGTACTGCTGGGATTCCGGTGCGATGTCCGAGAGCAGCGTACCCAGGTCGCAGCCTACGGCGCCGCACAGAGCGGCCAGCGTGTCCAGCGTGGGCTTGGCATGGCCGTTTTCAATTTTGGAGAGGTAAATCGGCGTGATTTCCGCCGCTTCCGCCGCAGCCTCCTGGGTGAGCTTCGCCGCTTCCCGGCTCCGCTTGAGCCGGGCGTCGATGAGTTTGTAGTCAACCATCCCTATCACCACTTTAAGTTTAACATGGTAATTCTGACAGGTTAATAAATTTGCTGTTTAACTTGCACTGCTTGTTTAAATGCGCTATACTTATTTTACCCATGTGCCGAAAAATATGCTGAAAACGGGCGCAGGAGTGAAACCAGAGGCCCGGTTTTTGCGTCTAAGAGAGATAGAGTCGCTGACGAAAGGCCGGGAGACAGGAGGAAAAGCAATGCTGAAAGTGTTGATCGTCGAAGATGAACGTCCGATTGCCGACCTGGTGGAGATGAATCTCACGGCCAGCGGCTATGCCTGCACCACCGTGTACGACGGCATCGCGGCGGCTGACCTGCTGGAGAAAAACGCCTACGACCTGGTGCTGCTGGATGTGATGCTGCCGGGCCTTTCCGGCTATGACTTGATGGAGCAGATCCGTCCCCTGCACATCCCGGTGATCTTCATCACCGCCCAGGGCAGCACGGCTGACCGGGTCCGGGGCCTCCGGGCCGGCGCGGACGACTATCTGGTCAAGCCCTTTGAGATCGTGGAGCTGATTGCCCGGGTGGAGTCAGTGCTGCGGCGGGCCGGCAAGGGCGACGAACACTTTTCTGTGGGAGACGTGGAGGTGGACGTCCGCTCCATGCAGGTGACAAAGGGCGGCGTGCCGGTGCAGCTGACCCGGAAGGAGTACGACCTCCTGCTGCTCTTTGTCCGCAACCCTAACATCGCCCTGTTCCGGGACACCATCTACGAACGGGTCTGGGAATCCGACTTTTTGGGCGACAGCCGCACGGTGGATCTCCACGTGCAGCGGCTTCGCAAGAAGCTGGGCTGGCAGGATCGGCTCAGCGCCGTCTATAAAGTGGGCTATCGCCTGGAGGTGTCCAAGTGAGACTGACGTTCAAGCTGATTTTGGCCACACTGCTGATTGTGGCTTTGTCTGTCAGCTTGTGCGCCACGGTTCTGCTCAGCGGCAGCTTTCAATCGGAGCTAGACGCTCAGTATGAAAGCGCCATGCAGGAGAGCGCTCTGTTCTGCGCCTCTATGGGCTCCATGGCAGTCCAATTTATGAACGCCGACTTTCGGGCGGATGCCCGGGATGGGGTAGAGGCATTTTTGAAAAACGGCGTCCATCTCAAGAACTATGCCTATCAGATTTTGGACGGCGAGGGCAATGTGCTGGCGGCCTCCAAGCAGTTTACGCCGCAGATCACCGCCGAAGAGGTCGATACGGGCCATGTGGTGGCCCATGTGTTTCGCCAGGGGCCGCGGTACGTGATGGAGACGTACCAGCAGCTGCTGGTGGATGACCAGACGTTCACGGTCTATCTCTTCCGGGACGTCACCGGTATTTTCGAAACCCGGAATCAAAACCTGCACATCAGCTATCTGGCCATTTTTGGCGCGCTGGCCGTCAGTACGGTGGTCATCGTGCTGGTCTCGCTCTACTTTGTCTCGCCCATCCGGCGGCTCTCCCGCACCACGCGGCAGATGGCCCAGGGACAGTATTCCCGCCGGGCCCTGGTGACGAGCCACGACGAGCTGGGCGAGCTGGCGGTGGACTTCAACCGCATGGCCGACACCGTGGAGCAGCAGATCTCCCAGCTGGAGGACGCGGCCCGCCACCAGCGGGACTTCACCGCCTCTTTTGCCCATGAGATCAAAACGCCCCTGACCTCGGTCATCGGCTATGCCGACACCATGCGCAGCCGGGAACTGCCCCGGGAGCAGCAGCTCCGGGCAGCCAACTACATCTTCTCCGAGGGCAAGCGGATGGAGGCCATGTCGCTGGCGCTGCTGGATCTCTTCTCCCTGGAGCGGGCAACGCCGGAACTGAAGCCGGTGAAGCTGGATCAGGTGGCGGCGGCGGTGGCCGAGAGCAGCCGCTTCCGCCTGCGGGAGAAGCATATGCAGCTCCAGCTGGACGTGGAGCCCGCGGAAATCCAGGGAGAGCCGACGCTGCTGCACAACCTTTTATATAACCTCGTCGACAATGCCCGCAAGGCCTCAGCGGACGGCGCGGTGGTGGAGCTGGTGGGCCGCCGGATGGAGCAGAACTACTGCTTCCAAATCCGCGACCACGGCCGAGGTATTCCGAAGGAGTCCCTGGTCCGGCTGACGGAGCCGTTCTACATGGTGGACAAATCCCGGGCCCGGGCCGAGGGCGGCGCGGGACTGGGCCTCTCCATCGCCAAGCGGATCGTGGAGGTCCACAGCGGCCGGCTGCTGTTTGAAAGCACCGAGGGACAGGGCACCACTGTCACCGTGGAGTTGGGAGGTGTCCTATGAGCCGGAGAGCCTGGGTGGGCGTCATCGCCCTGCTGATTCTCCTGGCCGTCATTCTGGCGGCGCCGTACCTGCTGCTGCACCAGCAGGAGGTGGTCCTGCTGGGCCGTGCCCAGACCCAAACGGTGGAACAGGGGGAATATCATGTGGAGCGGCAGAGCCCGTCTCTGCTGGACCGCATCAACCTGACGGTGGACCCGGACGCGGTGCCCTCCTGGCTGGCCCAGGAGATGGTGGGAGACCGGTTTGGCCGCTGGGAGGACCTCACCAATCAACTGCGCCGGGAACTGCAATTGCTGCTCAATCTCTCCGACAGCGCCTTGCTGGGGAAGTACAATGACTTGAGCGTCATCTATTATTACCAGCCGGACAGCCAGCAGATGGCGGCATTTGCCTCCTACTATTTCTCCAGCAGCGACGGAACGCTGACGCTGGAGATGGATTTGTGGGAGCGGAAGATCACGGCTTTTGACTTCTGGATCTCCAACCAGGAGGGGCAGGGCGTGCTGCAAATCATGGCGGCGCAGTTCCAGAGCGCCGACTGGGAGCGCCGCTGGGCCAACTATCTGGGCCTGGAGTACCTGGAGAACGGAAAGCCGGAGGCTGTGTTCCGAGGCAAGACCACCGGCGGCCAGGTCACATATCAGCAGTATGCCGACGGAGAAAATTTCAGCTGGCGGCCCGTTTATACGGCGCCGTGATGCGATGTGGATACAACCATGAAGAGAATGATGATAGAGCCGCCGGGCCATGTCCCGGCGAGGAAAGGAAGATCACCTGTGAGACACAAGGGCGCTACGGAATTTCGGACATTTTTGACATTGATGCTCCCTGCGCTGGCGGCGGTGTGGATTCTCTGCACCGTGGTCTTTGGCTACGCGCCGCTGCTCTAGGAGCGCGGAGCGGCAATAAAGCGGATCAAAGGAGTTGCGGGACGACCCGGCAGCTCCTTTTGTCCGTGGGGCGAGACCCCGGAAAGGAGAGAGCGCCATGTGGGGCGACTGCCATATCCATATGATTCTGGACGGTGTGGACTACCGCGCCGCCTTTGCCCGCCACCGGGACAGGCCCGATGACGCGCTGATCCACGCCCGCCTGGCGGACTACCAGGCCAGGGGCGTGGCCTTTTTGCGCGACGGCGGAGACCGGTGGGGCGTGGGCCTGCGGGCCAAGGCCCTGGCCGGGGACTACGGCATCGACTACCGGTCTCCGGCCTTCAACATCTGCCGGGCCGGGCACTACGGCGCCTTCCTGGGCCGCACCTTTGCGGACCTTTCGGAATACCGCGCCCTGGTGGCCGAAGTCAAAACCCTGGGCGGCGACTTCATCAAGCTGATGGCCTCGGGCCTGATGGACTTTCACCAGCTGGGCAGCCTCACCGACACGCCTTGTGACGCTGTGCTGATGCGGGATCTGGTTTCCATTGCCCATGACGCCGGATTTCCGGTGATGGTCCACGCCAACGGCCCGGAGGCCGTCTCTGCCTCCCTGGCTGCCGGCGCCGACTCCATCGAGCATGGGGCCTACCTCCTGCCGGAGACGCTCCGGCAGTTGGCCGAATCCCAGGCGGTGTGGGTCCCCACCCTTGTCACCATCGGCAATCTGCGCGGCCTGGGCCGCTTCCCGGACCAAGTCCTCTGCCCGCTGCTGGAGCTGCAGCAGCAAAACGTGGCCACTGCCGCGGCATGGGGCGCGGCCATCGCGCTGGGCACCGACGCCGGCGCCTACGCTGTCTACCACGGCGCGGCGGTGGCGCAGGAGTACGAGCTGCTGCGGGAGGCTCTGGGCGCGGAGACCGATGCCGTGCTGGCCCGGGGCGAGGCGCAGCTGCGGGCGTGGCCCCGGGCGTCCGAACGCTAGGGGGAGACGGGGCGGCGGGGCGAAAACACGTTTTCGACACACTGAAAGTGCGGCGGCCAAGATACCGCCGTACTTTTTTCTTGGAAAGACAGTTTATTTTCCCGCGGCGGTCTGGTATAATCAAGAAAACGAAGAATGACCATAGCCGCGGAGTACCGCGGCGGCAAGGAGAAAGCATATGACCAGGTCAAACGCCAGAGAGATTGTTGCCAACCTCATCTATGAGATGAACTTCACCCGGGACAGCGCCGAGAACGTGGTGGAGCAGACCCTGGAGCCGATCTACTATGACACCCTGGGCCAGGAGTCCGAGGCCTACGCCCAGAAACCCAGTGGCCAGCTCTCCTATATCCGCGATGCCGTCCGCGGCATCCAGGAGAAGCAGGAGGAGCTGGACGGCTATCTCGCCAAGTACGCCATCAACTGGAGCGTCTCTCGCATCTCCAAGGTGGCCCGGGCCATCCTCCATGTGGCCATGTACGAGGCTCTCTATGTGGATGACGTGCCGGTGGATGCGGCCATCAGCGAGGCCGTGGAGCTGACGCGCAAGTATGAGGACGAGGATGTGGTGGCCTTTGTCAACGGCATCCTGGGTTCCTTTGCCAGAGATTTGGGGGCTTCCAATGGTTCTGGGGATTGACACCAGCAACTATACCACTTCAGCGGCAGTATTTGACGGCCGGGACGGGGAAAACCGTTCCCGGCTTTTGGATGTGGCCCCGGGCCAGCTGGGCCTCCGGCAGAGCGACGCGGTCTTCTCCCATGTCAAGCGCCTGCCGGCGCTGCTGGAGGGCCTTCTGGCCGATATGGGCCATCCGACGGTGGAGGCGGTGGCTGTCTCCACCCGGCCCCGGGCCGTGGAGGGCTCCTATATGCCCTGTTTCCTGGCCGGCGTGATGGCGGCGCGGTCCGCGGCGGCAGCGCTGGACGTACCGTGCTACGCCGTCTCCCACCAGCAGGGCCACGTGGCGGCGGCGCTGTGGTCCGCCGGGCGGCCGGAGCTGCTGGACCGGCCCCACCTGGCCTGGCATCTCTCCGGCGGCACCACGGAGCTTTTGCTGGTGGAGCCGGAGGGGGCCAACGTCCGGGCTACCAAGCTGGGCGGCACCAGCGATATCTCTGCCGGCCAGGTGATGGACCGCACCGGCAAGCTGCTGGAGCTGCCCTTCCCCGCGGGGAAGGCGTTGGATGCGCTGAGCGAGACCGGCGCGGCCAAGCCCTTCCGGGTCAAGACCGACGGCCTCACGTTCTCCTTCTCGGGACTGGAGAATCAGATCCGGGCCTTTTATCAAAAGACCGGCAGCGCCGCCGATACCGCGGCCTTCGCCATCGGCTCGGTGGTGGACGCGGTGCTGCGGCTGACCCGGGCGGCTCAGGCCCAGTACCCGGGGCTAGAGGTGGTCTTCTCCGGCGGCGTGGCCTCCAACCGCACGCTGCGGAAGATCTGCCCATTCGGCGTCTTCGCCGCGCCGCAGTTTTCCACCGACAATGCCATGGGCGTGGCCATCCTGGGCCGTCGGCTGCTGGAGGCAGGCGCTGCCCCAGCGGCATGGCCCGCGCCGTAGCGGCGGGAGAGGAGACGCCATGGAAGCGAAAATCTATTCCGTGTCCGAGGTCAACGGCTATATCAAGGCCCAGATGGACCGGGACGGGCTGCTGGCCGGCCTGTGCATCCGCGGGGAGATCAGCAACTACAAGGTCTACCCCTCCGGCCACCACTATTTTTCCCTGAAGGACAGCGGCGGAGCCATCCGCTGCGTGCTGTTCCGGGGCGCGGCGTCGGCGCTGCGGTTCCGCCCGGAAAACGGGATGCAGGTGCTGGCCACCGGCCGCGTCACCGTCTTCCCCCGGGACGGGGCGTATCAGCTCTACTGTGAGCGGCTGACCCCCGAGGGCGTGGGCGACCTCTACGTGGCCTTCGAGCAGCTCAAGGGGAAGCTCCAGGCCGAGGGCCTCTTCGACCCGGCCCATAAAAAGCCGCTGCCTCAGTTCCCGGGGCGAATCGCCATCGTCACCTCGGCGGCGGGCGCAGCCATCCACGATATGCTCCGCATCCTGGGCAAGCGCTACCCCCTGAGCAAGGTCATCCTGCTGCCGGTACGGGTCCAGGGCGCGGAGGCGCCGGCGGAGATCGCCGGGGCCATCCGGTATGTGAACCGCCATCGGCTGGCCGATCTCATCATCACCGGGCGGGGCGGTGGCTCCATGGAGGACCTCTGGGCCTTCAACGACGAGCGGGTGGCCCGGATGATCTACCTTTCGGAGATCCCGGTGATCTCCGCCGTGGGCCATGAGCCGGATGTCACCATCTCGGACTTTGTGGCCGACCTCCGGGCGGCCACGCCGTCCAACGCCGCCGAGCTGGCGGTGCCGGACCAGGGGGAGCTGCGAGAGCGATTGCTGTCGCTCCAGACCCGTCTGGCCCAGGCGGAGACCAAGCGCCTCAAGCTCTGGCGTCAGGAGGTGGAGAAGCTGCGCACCGCCCGGGTGCTGCAAAGCCCCACCAACTACCTGGAGGACCGGCGCTTGCTGGTGGACTACCAGCAAAACAAGCTCCTGGCCGCCGTGCGCCAGGCGCTGCTCCGAAAAAAGCAGGGCTACGTCCGGCTGCGGACGGCCCTGGAATCCATGAGCCCCATGGGCGTCCTGGCCCGGGGCTACGCCATGACCCGGGACGGCGCGGGTCGGGTCATCACCGACAGCGCCGCCCTCCACATCGGCGACACCGTCACCATCACCCTGCGGCAGGGGGAGGCGGACGCCGCCATCACCGCCATTCGAGGAGGCAGCCATGGAAGAGAAGAAGACCTTTGAAGAGAGCTTAAAGCGCCTGGAGGAGATCGTCCGGCGCATGGAGCAGGGAAACGTGCCCCTGGAGGAGTCGCTCCAGCTGTTTGAGGAGGGCGCGGCCCTGGCCCGCGCCTGCGGCGCCATGCTGGACGAAGCGGAGCTGAAGGTGGTCAAGCTGATGAAGGGACCGGACGGCAATCCGGTAGAATTGGAGTTTGAAGATGGAAACAACGTTTGAATCGACGCTTAAAGCGTACCAGCAGGCGGTGGAGACCTATTTAAACGGCTGCTTTACTGACGAGACCCAGCCCCAGCAGACGCTCTTCGACGCCATGCGCTATAGCCTCCTGGCCGGCGGCAAGCGGATTCGCCCCGTGCTGGTGCTGGAGTTCTGCCGCCTGTGCGGCGGAAACTGGGAAAAGGCCATGGACTTTGCCGCGGCCCTGGAGATGATCCACACCTACAGCCTGATCCACGACGACCTTCCGTGCATGGATAACGACGACTACCGCCGGGGCCGCCTGACCAACCACAAGGTCTACGGCGAGGCCCAGGCGGTGCTGGCCGGGGACGGCCTTTTGACCGCCGCCTTCTCCACTGCCGCCGGTGCCGACGCCCCGGCGGAGACCGTGGTGGAGATCGTGCGGACGCTCTCCCGCTGCGCCGGTGAGCTGGGCATGGTGGGCGGCCAGGTGCTGGATATGGAAGGGGAGGGGAAGACCCTCACGCCCCAGGGGCTGCTGGAAATCCACAGCCGCAAGACCGGCGCGCTGATCGTGGCCGCCTGCACCATGGGCGTCATCGCCGCCGGCGGCTCCGTCGCCCAGCGGGAGGCAGCCACCCGCTACGCCGATGCCCTGGGCCTGGCCTTCCAGATTCGCGACGATATGCTCGACGCCGTGGGCGACGCGAAAAAGCTGGGCAAGGCCGTCCACATGGATGGGAACAAGAGTACCTTCGTCACCCTCTACGGCCTGGAGCGGTGCGAGGCCTTCCTCCAAGAAGAAACGGAGAAGGCCCTTTCGGCCCTCTCCGCCTTTGAAAATCCGTCTTTCCTGATGGAACTGACCCGCCGCCTGGCCAGCCGCGACCACTGATGCAGACGCGGGCTACCCCCGCACCGATATGCCTCTGGCCTCCGCCGTAGGGGCGGCTATCAGCCGCCCGCCCAGCCGCGTTGTTGGAGCCACATCGTCAAACGTACAGGCCAAAGCCTCCCCTAACGCCCGCAGGGCTTTAGGGGAGGTGGCATGGCAAAGCCATGACGGAGGGGTGTATCTGCCCCCCTGGCCTTGCGCGGCCATCGCGACCTCCATGAAAGGCCGCTGCGCGGCGCGGGCCGATGTAGGCATCGGCCCCTACGGTGAGGGCAGCAACATTGCACGCCGCAGCCCCCGGCGCGTTTTCTGCACTTTTCCGCGGTGAAAAGTGCCCCGCCGGAGGCAGCACTGGCCCGTGTGTCCAGAGCGCTTGCGGCAACGTAACAAGCTCAAAAAGGGGTGTTGCATCTACAACACCCCTTTTTATATGATGTTTTTACGCCAGCGCCGCCAGAGTGCGGCGGCACTCGTCCAGCAGCAGCCGGTAGCCCGGCTCCGTCAGGTGGATGCCGTCCCGGGCGATGAGGCTGTCAATGTCCCGCCGGTCCAGGAAGCGGCTGCGCACGTCGATCAGCGGCAGGCCCAGCTTCCCGGCCAGCTTGGCGATCTGGGCGGAGTACATCTCCTGGTAGCGGTAGATGCGGTTGACGTTGCCCAGCCAGTGGAGAATCCGGGTCGTGTCGTTGCCCAGGCGGCCAATGAAATTGAGGTAGCGCTGGGCGTCCAGCGGCGGCAGGGACATCAGCACCGGCTTGATGCCGGCCGCCCGCAGGGACTGGGCCATCTGGGTCACGGTGTCCAAGAAGGTGCCGATGGGCGTGTGAGGCTGATGGACCGACTCCGGCTCCGCCGCCACCTGGCTCCAGTTGAAGTCGCAGTCGTTGCCGCCGAACTCCAAAATGGCGTACTGGCAGGTGAGGCCCTTCTCGAGGTCCTTCTCCAGCACGGCCTTGCCCTTGTCCACCGTGTAGCCGAAGTGGGCGCGGTTCACCGTCTCCACGCCGGTGGCGGTCTCCAGCTCCGAGAGGAGCTTCCCGGCCACGGGCTTATATTTGTAGTTTTCATCGACGATGACGCCTTTCATCAGGGAATCGCCGTAAATCTGTACTTTCATCTCAGAACCCTCCTTGGGACATCTGGTGTTCAATACTAGGTAATATGATAGTAGCACGATATTATAAAAACGTCAAGAGGGATTTGACAGCCTTTTATCTCTTGTGGTATACTTCTTTCGGCGGCTTATACCAGAATCATACCCAAGATGAAAGGAACGCAGACACAAATGGAGAAGGAATTTCATCTGCCCCGGTGGGAGGAGCTGCCGGACCTGGCGCTCTATATGGACCAAGTGCTGCTGGTCCTCAACACGGCGCTCCAGCCGGTGACGGTGGGGGAGGCCCCGGCGGTGACGGCGGCGATGCTCAACAACTATGTAAAGCTGAAGCTGACTGCCCCGGCGGAGAAGAAAAAGTACGGCCGGAGCCATGTGGCGCGGTTTCTGATGATTTGCCTCTATAAGCGGGTCCTGTCCATGCAGGAGATCGCGGCGCTGGTGGAGCTGGTGGAGGCCGGACGCACTGCCGCCGAGGGCTACAACGCCTTCGCCGGGGAGCTGGAGCGGCTGCTGCTGGCGCCGGAAGCGCCGGCGGGAGAGGACTGTCCGCCGGCAGTCTCGGCAGGGATTCGGGCCGTGGCCGCCAAAATCACGCTGGAGCGGCTTTTGGCGGAAAAAAATCCTTGACTTCGCCCATTGGCTGTGGTAATATACTTTGGTCAAAACAAAGAAGGAGCGGCGGCCCCGCACCTCACCTTCAGCCAGCGCGAAAAGGTTCAACAGGGTTTCATCATCGCCAGTTTGGCGGGTGTTTTGTTGCGGGTGCCATCGTGCATCCGCGTTTTTTATTTTGGAGGTGTTTCACATCGGTAAATTAGAACATCAGCTCAATGAGGAAATCCGCGACAAGGAAGTTCGGCTCATCGGCGCTGACGGGGCGCAGCTGGGAATCATGTCCTCTGCCGATGCGCAGAGACTTGCCTATGAAAAGGATCTGGATTTGGTGAAGATCGCACCCAATGCCACGCCTCCGGTCTGCAAGATCATGGACTACGGCAAGTTCCGGTTCGAGCAGATGAAAAAGGAAAAGGAAGCCAAGAAGAACCAGCGGGTGGTGGAGATCAAGGAAGTCCGTATGTCTCCCAACATCGACACCAACGATTTCAACGTCAAGTTGAAAAACGCCCAGAAGTTCCTCAAGGAAGGCAACCGCGTCAAGGTGACAGTGCGCTTTCGCGGGCGGGAAATGGCCCACACCTCCATTGGCGAAGTTCTGTTGCGGCAGTTCGGCGAGCAGTGCGCTGAAATCGCCACCGTTGAGAAAAACCCCAAGCTGGATGGGCGTCTGATGACCATGTTCCTCAGCCCGAAAGCAGCGAAATAAAACGTAATTTACGGAAGGAGTACCCATCATGCCGAAATTTAAGACCCATAGCGGCGCCAAGAAGAGATTCAACCTGACCAAGTCCGGCAAGGTCAAGAGAGCCCACGCCTTCAAGAGCCACATCCTCACGAAGAAGACCACCAAGCGCACCAGAAACCTCCGGAAGAATGGCTACGCCGATGTCACCAACAGCGCTGCCATCCGCGAGATGATTCCTTACAAATAATTCGGTTTTGTTCAGATAGGAGGATAACGAAATGGCAAGAGTCAAAGGCGCAATGATGACGCGCAAGAGAAGAAATAAGACCCTCAAGCTGGCCAAGAGCTACTGGGGTTCCAAGTCTACCCACTTTAAGATGGCCAAGCAGGCCGTGATGAAGTCCGGCGTCTACGCTTACGTGGGCCGCAAGCAGAAGAAGCGCGAGTTCCGGCAGCTGTGGATCGCCCGGATCTCCGCCGCTGTGGCTCCTCTGGGCCTCAACTATTCCCGGTTTATGTATGGTCTCAAGAAGGCCGGTGTGGAGATGAACCGCAAGACCCTCTCCGAGATGGCCATCCAGGACCCCGCCGCCTTCGCCCTGCTGGCGGAGACTGCCAAGAAGGCGCTCTAATTCCGCCTGTAAGAGGACACGGCTCCGCCGCGTCCTCTTTTTTGTACCGGGGCTACGGCGCGCAACGCCGGAGGGGTGACTCTGTAGGGGCCGATGCCCACATCGGCCCGCTTATCTGGCGATTTCCGGGCAGTTGCGGCAACAGCACGACCCCCGATGCGCGCCCCTACGGCAAAACCGGATGTTGCGGAGAAATACTGCCGCGTGCAGTTGACGTCCCGTGTTCCGAGGCAGTGGGTGCGGCCTTAGAGAAAACCCCTTTAGCCGTAACGAGCGACAGATGATACTGGCCTGCGCGAAGCCGGGAAGGGGTAGGCAGTATGGAACGGGATGACCTGGTGGAGCGTAACTGCCTGGGAGATGCCTTTTCTTGGGATGTACGCCGCGGGGCCGTACAGGGGACCGAGGGCCGCAGCCCCCGGCGCGTTTTGGGGACTTTTCCGCGGTGAAGAGTCACCCGCCGGAGGCAACACCAGCCTGCGGTGTCTGAGCGCTTGCGGCAATGTGACCCGCCTCCGGCGGGCTGTGGCTGAGACAACCCCTCAGTCTCGCTTTGCGAGACGGCTCCCCTTACCCAGGGGAGCCTTTGGCGCGGCACAGAGGGTGCAAAAAGCAACTTCGACGTGCGAACGCACGAATTTCACTTTCACAGGAGGCGTAACGATGCAATATCAAGCTGTACTGTTCGACATGGACGGCGTACTGATCGAATCCGAGTGGCTGATGCGGGCCTCGGCCATCCAGGCCCTGGCGGACTACGGCGTCACGGCCCGGGACGAGGACTTCCTGGAGTTCACCGGCTGCGGCGAGGACCGCTTTGTGGGCGGTGTGGCGGAGAAGCACGGCGTCCCCTATGACACGGCCATGAAGGAACGGGCCTACGACTATTACGGCAGCCGCGTCCGGGCCGAGGCGCGGGTGCCCCGGGGTGTGGCAGAGATGCTGGAGACGCTCCACAGCCGGGGGCTGAAGCTGGCTGTCTGCTCGGCGGCGGACCTGCGGAAGGTGCGCTATAATCTGGAGGCCGTGGGTGCGCCGGAGTCGCTGTTCACCGCGCTGGTGACGGGGTCCGATGTGGCCCGGAAGAAGCCTTTCCCGGACATCTACCTGGAGGGTGCCCGCCGGGTGGGCGTCGCACCAGAGAACTGCCTGGTGGTGGAGGACGCCCTCAGCGGCATCGCCGCCGCCCATGCCGCCGGGATGGACGCCGCCGCCGTACCCACCACCTTCTCCGTGGAGGAACTCCAGGCGCAGGCGCACCCGGAGTATCTGCTGGACGAGATCGCCCAGCTGGCCCAGCTGCCGCAGCTGCTGTGAGCCGAACCCAAAACACCGCCGCAGCCATATGCGCTGCGGCGGTGTTTTGGGTTATGGGGTATAGATCATGTCAATGCCGGTCTGGAGCGTTTCGGCGTCGATGGCGCCCCGGGCCTGGGCAATGCCGTTGCCCTGGGCGTCGATGAAATAGGTGGTGGGCAGGGAGTAGACGCCGTAGGCGATGGCGGCGCTGGAAGCGGTGTCAAAGAGGACCGGGAAGGTGAAGCCCTGCTGGGCGATATAGTCCTGGGCGCTCTCCAGCGTCTCCCGGCTGCCGTCGGTCATGTTGACCATCAGGAACTGCACGTCCTCGCCCAGCGCTTCATAGGCCGCCTGGAAGTCGGGCATTTCACTCTGGCAGGGGCCGCACCAGCTGGCCCAGAAGTTGAGGACGATGGGCTTGCCGAAGTAGTCCGAGAGCGCCACCTCGTTGCCCGCGCCGTCCACCACGGTGAAATCCGGCACCGGATTGGCCTCGGCTTCGCTGTCCGCGCCCTGCGTCTCATCGGTATCTGCCTCGCCTTCCGCGGCCTGTGTCTCATCAGGCTCGGTTTCACCATCCGCGTCTTGGGGCGCGTCAGGGTCAGTTTCGCTATCTGGGTCCTGCGCCGCGCCGGCATCCTCGTTCGGCTGCTCCTCCGGTGATGCAGCAGGCTCCTGCTCCGGCGAGCCGCCTGTCACGGTCAGGGCGCTGTGGGAAAGCTGGGGGCTCAGGACCGTGTAGAGGGCATAGGCGCCGCCCAGCAGCACGGCCAGGGCGATGACCAGGATGATCCAGGTTTTCTTTTTCTTGTCCATGGCGCCTCCTAACTGAGCAGGGCCAGCAGACGGCCCAGGGTACCGGTGGCCATCAGCACGCCGATGAGGATCAGCAGGCCGCCGCTGATGGTGTTGATGATCTGATAATGGGCCTTGACCCAGTCAAAGGCGGATTTGAGCTTGTCGATCAGCAGGGCGCTGAGGAGGAACGGCACGCCCAGGCCCAGGGAGTAGGCCAGGAGCATCCCCATGCCCGTCAGCGCGTGGCCCTGCTGGGAGGCCAGGGCCAGGGCCGAGCCCAAAAACGCGCCCACGCAGGGCGTCCATCCCAGGGAGAAGACGACGCCGAAGACCAGCGCCGAGAAAAAGCCCATCTGCTCCGATTGCACCCGGAAGCGGCTCCCCTTGAGGAAGGAGAGACGGAACACCCCCAGGAAGCTGAGGCCGAAGGCGATGACGATCAGGCCGGAGACGATGTTGACCGCTGTCTGGTGGGCCTTGAGGAAACTGCCCACCGTGCCTGCCAGGGCGCCCATGGCCATGAAGACCACCGTGAAGCCCAGGATGAAGCCCAGGGCATTGCGGAGGGTTTTCCCGGTGGAACGGATGCCGCCGCCGGCGAAGTAGGAGAGGTAGATGGGGAGCATCGGGAGAAGGCAGGGGGAGAGGAAAGTGATGATCCCCTCCAGGAAGGAGATGAGATATGTCATTTGCGCCTCCTCACCGGCCCAGCTCGGCCAGGTATTCCTCGGCGTAGTGGGAGGCCACGGCGCCGTCGGCGGCGGCAGTCACCACCTGGCGCAGGGCCTTGGTGCGGACGTCGCCTACGGCGAACACGCCGGGCAGGTTGGTGCGGGTGGTCTCGTCGGCCACCACGTAGTCCGCCGGGTCCAGCTCCACCTGGCCCGCCACCAGCGCGGTGTTGGGGCTTCTGCCGATGCTGACGAACACGCCGTCACAGGCAAGGTCGGTCACGGCGCCGCTGACCTTGTCCCGGAGCCGCAGGCCGGTGAAGGCCTCGCCGGGCAGCAGGGATTCCACGGTGCTGTTCCAGTGGAAGACCACGTTGGAGGCCTCCTGGAGCGGCTGATGGTAGATCTTGGTGGCGCGGAGGCTGTCGCGCCGGTGGATCAGGTGGACCTCCTTGGCCACGCGGGAGAGCAGCAGCGCGTCGGCTGCGGCGGTGTTGCCGCCGCCCACCACGGCCACGGTCTTGCCACGGTAGAACATCCCGTCGCAGGCGGCGCAGTAGTGGACGCCCCGGCCCAGGAAGGCCTCTTCGTCCGCCACGCCGAGGGGGCGGGGGTTGGCGCCGGTGGCCAGAATTACCACCCGGGCCTGGAAGGTGCCCTCGGTGGTTACGGCGGATTTGACCTCTCCTTGGAGGGACAGGGAGAGGACCTCCGCCAGCTCGGTCTCCGCGCCGAAGCGCTCGGCCTGGGCCTCCATCTTCTGGCCCAGGGTAAAGCCGTCGATGCCCTCGTCGAAGCCGGGGTAGTTGTCCACCTGCTCGGTCAGGGCGATCTGGCCGCCGGCGGAGAGCTTCTCCAGCACCAGGGTGGAGAAGCCGGCCCGGGCGCAGTAGAGGGCGGCGGTGTAGCCGGCGGGGCCGCCGCCGACGATCATAACATCGTAAATCTTGTCCATGGAGAACCTCCTAGATCATTTGAGATGCGGCGCCAGAAAGGCGTCGAGAGCGGCCTTGGAGCCGGGAGCCACCAGGGTGTCCAGCAGCGTGCCGCCCCGGTAGAGGAGGAACGTGGGCACCAGCTCCACGCCTTGATCGTCCGCCAGGGCGGGGAAGTCGTCAATGTTGATCTGGGCCACGGTGACGGTCTCGGCGTACTGCTCGGCCACCTTGGTCAGGGCCGGGCCGATCCGGCGGCAGTATCCGCACCAGGGTGCCCAGAATTCCACTAAAACCAGCTTGTCCTCCTGGGAAAGTCCTTCCTTCCACTGTACATCCGTCCACTGCTGCGCTGCCATTGGCCTCGCCCCTTTCGTTTTTTCTTTAGTTTATCCGAAAAGCCGAAAGACTACCGTGACGAAATCACCATTTGCCTTCCGGTGCAGTCTATATTATACTGGTGTTGCGCGAAGAACGCAACGACTTCCAGAGTAAACGCCGATTCAATAGACAGCGGCAGCCGGCGGATCTTTTGCTCCAACGGTGCAGCTTGGAAATCTGGCAAGACATCCAGTATTGCGGCGGTTTCCAAACTTTCATTTGAAACAAAATCTCTCGCCGCCTACTTTTGCGATTGAATCAGCGTTTCCCTGACGGGGAGGGTCTTTATGAACGTATCGGAATTTTTCCCCATGTGGGAGAAACTGACGCCCCCGCAGCGGCGGCGGCTGGAGGAGAGCGCCGCCTGGCGGCAGGCGCCGGCGGGGACGATTCTCCGCCGGGGCGGGGACGACTGCTTAGGGCTTTTGCTGGTGGCGAAAGGGCAGCTGCGGGCCAGCCTTCTCTCGCCGGAGGGGCGGGAGATCACTATTTACCGCCTCTTCCCCCGGGATATCTGCCTCTTTTCCGCCTCGTGCATGATGCGCAGCATCCAGTTTGACATTACCATCGAAGTGGAGAAAGACGCCGGGTTTTATCTGATTCCGGCCCCGATCTACCAGGGGCTGATGGAGGAATCGGCCCAGCTGGCCAATTACACCAACGAGATCATGGCCACCCGGTTTTCTGAGGTGATGTGGCTGATGGAGCAGGTGATGTGGCGGCGGTTCGACCAGCGGCTGGCTGCCTTCCTGCTGGAAGAGAGCCGCCTGGAGGGAGCAAAGGCCCTCCGCCTGACCCATGAAAAAATCGCCGCCCACCTGGGCACTGCTCGGGAGGTGGTGACGCGGATGCTGCGGTATTTCCAAAGCGAGGGCATGGTGCGGCTGGCCCGGGGCACGGTGGAGCTGACGGACCCCGCCGGGCTGGAGGCCCTGGCGGAGCCGTAGGAGGGCGCTTCCAGAACGCCCGCACACCCGCAGGCTCGCCTCCACCTGTGGGGGCGGCCTTGATGGCCGCCCGTGCCGCACTGGCGCGCTAGACACACCTGCGCCAACGCACCAACCGTAGGGGCGCGCATTGCGCGTCCGCCTGCTGGCGATTCCCACCGCGCCAGCGGTACCGCCGTAGGGGCGGCCTGTATGGCCGCACGTGCCCAGGCCGCGATTCCCGCCGCACCCCCGTCGCCGCCGTAGGGGCGGATTATATATCCGCCCGTGCCCAGGTTGCGATTCCCGCCGCAGGCCGATGCAATACGCACCCCAGCGCGGGCGGCACCAAAAGGCTCCCCTGTGTAAGGGGAGCTGTCAGCCGCAGGCTGACTGAGGGGTTGTCAACCTGCAATAGTCTCAAGTTCTGATCCCCTCCGGCGCTTCGCGCCACCTCCGGGTTGCAACGAAGCCTTCCCGGCCCGCGTTGCGGTCCGCCACGGCGAAGCTGTGACGGAGGGGATCAGAACCGCCGACCACCGCAAGCCTTATGGAGATCGGCAGTGCCAAACAACCCCTCCGTCATGGCCAAAGGCCATGACACCTCCCCTAAAGCCCTGCGGGCGTTAGGGGAGGCTTTGCTGGTGCGTTACCGCACGTGCGGTGGACGCGCGGGCTGGCGGACGCGCGATGCGCGCCCCTACGATGCTCAGACTCATCCGACGCTGGTGGTAATCGCCGGTGCTGTAGGGGCGGCCATATAGGCCGCCCCTACAGCGTGCGAAGCGCACTTCTTCCCTATTCCCTCTTCCCTCAATCGCCGCGCCTACGGCTGCGCTTCCCGGCGGCGGGCCCGGCGCGTCCAGAGCAGAAGTCCCGCGACCTCCAAGAGCGGTATGGCTACCAGCAGGCCCAGGCTGACGCGCAGCACCACGGCGGCCTGCTCCAGCATGGCCGGAAGGAGGGAGAAGAGCGGATGGTCGCCCATGCCCAGGGACTGCAGGGCTTCGAAAATCTGCGTGTATGCCGCGGCATAGTCGCGCCACTGGAGGACGCCGGCCGTCGGCAGCATGGACGCGGGCAGGTCAAAGCTGGCAGCGACCCAGTAAAGCGCCCCCAGAGACGCCGCGATCAGCACGACGTTCAGATAGACGAGGCCGCGGGTTTCATGCATCCGCAGGCTGAAGCAGCAGCTCAGCGCCCACAGCACCAGCCCCAACAGTACCAGTCCCGGCAGGGCTGCCGCCGCGGGCAGGGCCTGGAGCAGTTGGGTGGCTTCGGTGAGGCTATAGATCTGCTGGGCCTCTCCGGTGGTGATGGAGGCGGCCTTGAGCGACGACGGCAGGAAGGGCAGCTGCCCCTCCTGGCAAGTCAAGAGCAGCGCGCTCTCTCCCTGACGGGCCAGAGTCAGCTGGTCGGGCAGCTTCAGCGGCTCGGTGACGCCGTCGGGGTAGAGGGCCAGGTAGGTGTCCTCTACAGTCTCAAAGTCTTCCACCACCTGGGCTTTTTCACCGTCCCGGGGCTGGCGGGCGGCGCTGGTGACGATGCGGTAATTGGCGCCGCCGAGGATTGTAGCGTAGGGCTGGCCGTTGGGGTTCACGGCCACGGACCAAATCTCCGGGGACAATTCTTCGATTCGCAGCCCGGCCTCCCAGCCGGCGCCGTCCACCACCTGGAAGAGGTGATTGACGCCGTCGGCGTCGGTGAAGATGGCGCCGATGCGCACATCGGTGGAGGTGCGGGATTCCTCGGTGACCCGCGATTCGTACTGAATGAGCGCCATCTGCTCCGTTTCGATCTTCCAGCTGAGGATGGTGCAGACGCAAAGGAGATAGAGAATCAGGGAAAAGAGGCGCAGGACCCGCTTTTTCATCCTTTCTCACCTCCCAGCGCGATGCCCTCCACCAGCTCCCGGTTGAAGAAGGCGAAGAGGAACAGCGGCGGTAGCGCCACCAGAATGCAGCAGACCATCTGCACCACCACCTCTGTGGGCGGCATGGCGGCGAGTCCCACCGAGATAGGGTACATGGAAAAGTCCTTGAGGTACACCATGGGCTGCTCCACCATGTTCCACGCGTCCAGGAAGGAGAGGAGCAGGGTACACACCAGGCCGCTTTTGCTCATGGGCGCGGTGATGCGGAAGATCACCCCCAGGGTGGTGCAGCCGTCCAGCCGCGCCGCCTCCACCACTTCCTTGGGGACAGACTGAAAGCTCCGGGTCATGATAAAGGTGCCCAGGGGTACAAAGATGGCCGGCAGCACCAGGGCGTAGTAGGTGTCCAGCAAGCCCAGCTGGTCCAGCATCAGATAGTTGGGCACCAGCGTCACTTGCAGGGGCAGGATCATCAGGATCATCAAGACGAAGAAAATGGCCTTTTTTCCGGGGAAATTGCACTTGGCAAAGCCGAAGCCTGCCAGCAGAGAGACCAGCAGCTGCGCCAGGGCGATGAGGGAGGTCAGCCCCAGGCTGGTCCAGAAGCGGGCCAGATACTGCGTCTCGTTGAGGAACACCTGGAAGTAGCCCCACAAAGTCAGGCCGCCGTCTCGGAAGAAACTCTGGAACAGCACATAGCCATAGGGCGCCACGCACGCCAGCGTCAGCACCAGGGCCAGGCAGGAGACGGAGAGGGAACGCTGCTTCATTCCTTGTAAGCCTCCTTTTTCATCACCCAGCAGTAGGTGGCGGCAAACAGCGCCGTCAGAAGGAGCAGCAGCAGAATCGACGCCACCGACAGCTTGGGATAGTTGAGATTTTCAAAGGCGTTGTTGATGAAGTGCTGCAGCATATAGATGCTGGAGTGGGGGTGGACGCCGCCCACCAGCAAAATCTCCCGGAAGCACTTGAAGGCGTTGATCAGGGAGAACACCGCGGTGAAGAAGATGCTGTACCACATCTGGGGGATGGTGATGTACCAGAGCCGCTGCCAGCGGGTGGCGCCGTCCAGCTCCGCGGCCTGGTCGTGTTCCTCTGAGAGCGTCACCAGGCCGGAGAGCAGAAGGATCACGCCGTAGCCGGTGTTTTTCCACAGGTAGAGCAGCACCACCACGCCAAAGGCGTATTCCGACTGGAGCCAGTCGGTGATGGGCAGGCCCAGGGTGTAGAGTCCCCGGTTGAGGACGCCGGCCTGGGCGAACAGCACCTGAATCAGCAGCACCGTGCCGGCCACGGGCATGATATAGGGCAGGAGCAGCACGGACTTGAGCGTCTCGTGCTTTTGGGCCTGGCTGCGCAGCAGCAGCGCGATGGCAAAGGAGAGAATGAGAATCAGCGGGAGGGACACCAGCAGAAACTTGAGGGTGTTGCCGAAGGCCAGCTGAAACACGGCGTTGCCGGGAATGTCGCGGAAATTATCCAGGCCGACAAACCGCTCCGAGTTGCCCACACCGTGGTAGACGGATTTGCGCACCACCAGGAAGAAGGGAACGGCGTAAAAGACCAGCATACCCAGCAGCAGCGGCGCGATGAGCAGATACCCGTCCCGGGCATTTTTGGCTTTGAGTGTTGCGTGCTTCATGGTTTCATCCCTCCGCCAGGTGCCACCAGAGATTCTGGTGAAGCTGTGCCGCCAAGTCTTCGATATCGGCATCGGTAGGCGTACCGTCTTCCTCGTTCAGCTGCTGGAGCGCCTGGGCCATGGACTCCGCCTGGCTCAGGTGGACCGGAAAGCGCACCTCGTCGATATCGGTGAACAGGAGCGGCATATCCTCCTCCCCCATGGGGAGACGGTTGCAGAAGGCGTAGACCTGCTTGGTGGTCTGCTTGATGTCATAAGGCCCTCTGGTGCCGGTGCCGCCCCGCAAAAAGCCGGCGCCCAGCATTTGATATTCCAGGGTATCCCATAGATAGTACACCGAACCCTGGGTGCGCACCGGCCAGCTGTTTTCGATAAAGCCGCGGTTCTGCGGCTCGGGCGGCAGCTCCCAGAGGAAGCGGCAGTTTTCGTAGTTCGCTCTGGGCCGGAGAATTTCCCACTGGGCGTCCTCGTCCAGGAATGCCCGGAGAAATTCATAGGCCAGCGCCGGGTCGCCGCATCCGGCGCCCACGGCCCCGAAGTAGGTGACGGTGGCTGTGACGGTGCCCCGGGCCGTGCGCAGGGGCTGATAGATCGACTGGACCTCCAGGTACTTGTCCACGGCCACGGCGTGGAGCGTGTCGATGAGGTCGCCGGTGTAGACCGGGAAGCCGTCGGTGCGCCAATAGGTCCGGTGGCTGGTGAAGTACGGTACCTCGCAGTAATAGTTGTTCTGATAGGGGTAGGTCTCCAGCCACTCCTCCAGCGCAGGCCGGAATTCCTCTGGGTAGTCCTGGTAGAGCGTCTCAAAGGTGGCCTCGCCCATGGCCCGGATGGCGGCGGGCGTCATGGCGTGGATCTGCTGATAGAGGGTGAAGTAGCGCACCAGCTCTTCCTGGGTCAGCAGCACTTCGCCGGCCTCGTAGTCAAAGACCTGGGCAAAGCAAGAGAGGTCGTCCGGCATCTGGAGGGACACGGCCAGCATGGTGTCCTGGGTCTCCACGGCCAGCTCGGCCAAGTCCTCCAGGCAGAGGTCCTCCCGGACTTCGATGGCCTCCGGATTTGCCAGCAGCACAGGCAGATTGTAGCGGATCGGCAGCACATACCGCCGCCCGTCCAACACACCGGCATCCATCACGGCGGCATTGAGCGCCTCCGTGTGGAGTGCGCTGTCCTGGTCGTAGTAGGCGCTCACGTCGGTAAAGAGACCGTTGACCATGGCCAGCTGGACATCGGGGAAGAGTGGTTCGATCTCGTACTCCATCACCCGGCCGTAGTTGACGTCCCGGTACAGGGTGCTGCCGGTGGGCAGCAGATAGACGTCCGGTCCGCCGCCGGAGAGAATCTCCGTCCGCAGCTGGTAGAGATAGAGCTCCCGCTGGTCGGCGTCCACCGGCAGGATATCCAGCTGAACCGTCATATCCGGGTGGGCGTCCATAAAGGCCTTGGCGATCTCATTGGCCTGGTAGCGCATCCCGTCCGACATGGACTGCTCCGTCACGACCCAGAGCGTTTTCTCCTCCGCAGCCGCTTCCTGTGCCGCGCAGCCCAGCAGCAGGCACATCGATAGAATCAGCAGCACCAGCAGTCCTTTGCGCATGGAAATCCCTCCCTGGAATTTGTTAATTTTTAGTATATCACAGATTGGGCGGCGCAGCATAGCTCGACACTTTTTTTGTGTAAATTAACGAAGAGCTTGCCGCATCAGGCCGAAAAAAAGGGACGTTCCAAAGACATCGCTTTGAAACATCCCTTTTTGATTTAGCTTGCGGCTATGCCTTTCCTGCCGCCAAGTCTCGAATGACCTGGAGGATTTGTTCCGCGGCGTCCACCACGGCCAGGCGTCGGGCGGCCAGGCGCATCTCCCGGAGCCGGTCCGGGTCTGAGAGCAGCTCCCGGGCCGTCTCGTAGAGGCTGTCGCCGTCGCAGTCCTTCTCCCGCACCACCACCGCTGCGCCGCGCTTTTCCAGCACCCGGGCGTTTTTCTCCTGGTGGTTGTCGGTGACGTTGGGAGAGGGGATCATGATGCAGGGCGTCCCCGAGGCGCAGACCTCGCTGATGGTGCCGGCGCCGGCCCGGCAGAGCATCAGATCCGCCGCGGCCAGGAGCTCCGGCATATTGTAGATGTACTCCCGCATATCCAGCCAGGGGTGATTCTCCAACAGGAGCCCCTGGTCCCGGACGTAGGCCGGCATCCACCGCCAGCCGTAGGAGCCCGTGGCGTGGACGTGGCGGTAGAGGCCGTCCTGGGCCTCGCGTACCATAAAGCGGGCGATCTTCTTGTTCATTTCCCGGGCGCCCAGGCTGCCCCAGGCCGAGACAATCAGCGGTTCCTCACCGATGCCCAGGGCGGCCCTGGCCTTTTCCCGGTCGCCGTAGAGGAAGGCGCTGTCCACCGGCGTGCCGGTGACGGTCACTTTCTCAGGGTCGGGATATTGGCTGCGGCTGTCTGCCAGGGAGACCATGATGCGGCTGACGTGCCCTGCCACCATGCGGGTGGTGAGGCCCGGCACGGCATTGGATTCGTGGACGGCGGTGGGGATGCCCAGCTTCGCGCCCATGTGGAGGGCCGGGTAGCTGGCGTAACCGCCGGTGCCCACGATGACGTCGGGCTGGAAGGCCCGGATGATCTTCTTGGCCTTTTGCATGGAGCCGGCCATGTGGCACGCGGTGGTCACGTTGTGCCAAATCCCCGCCGGGGTCAGCTTGCGCTGAAAGTTGGAGATGCGGATGGTCTCCAGCTGATAGCCGGCCCGGGGCACGAGATTTTTCTCCATGCCGTCCTCGGCGCCGATGAAGAGAATCTTGCTGTCCGGCATCCGCTCCCGGAGAAGATTGGCCACGGAGATGGCCGGGTTGATGTGGCCGCCGGTGCCGCCGCAGGTGAAAATGACGTTCATGTAAGCCTCCGATCAAAGAAGAAGCCGGTTGTTGCTCTGGCGGGAGACGCTGAGGATCAGGCCCATTTCGAAGAGCTGGAGCAAGAGGGCTGTGCCGCCATAGGAGAAGAAGGGCAGGGAGATGCCGGTGGCCGGGAGGAAGTTGGTGACGACGCCGATGTTGAAGAAGACCTGCAGGGCCAAAAGCGTGGTGAGGCCGCCGACCATCAGCGCGCCGAAGCGATCCCGGGCGTGGACCGCGATCCAGTAGCCCCGGAGGATCAGGAGCATAAAGAGCAGGATGACCACCATGGCGCCGACGAAGCCCAGCTCCTCGCAGACGATGGCGAAGATGTAGTCGTTGTGTTCCTCGGGGAGGTAGAGGTACTTCTGCCGCCCGCGGCCCAAGCCCAGGCCCATCAGACCGCCGGAACCGATGGCGTAGAGGGACTGGACGATCTGATAGCCGTTGTCGGAGGCGTCGGCCCAGGGGTCCTGCCAGGCGACAATGCGGTCTGAGGCGTAGCCCATGAATTTGAGGTAGATGAAGCCGAAGAGTCCTGCCACCACGATGGCCAGGCCGAACCACTTGAGGTCTGTGCCGCCCAGGAACATCATGGCGCCGCCGCCGCAGAAGATGATGATGATGGCCGAGAAGTGGGGCTCCAGGGCCAGCAGCAGCGCGATGACGGCCAGAATGGCCACAAAGGGCACCACGCCGTGGCGGAAGGTCTTCATTTTGTCCTTATAGGAGGACATCAGCGTGGCGAAGGTGAGGATGACGGCCAGCTTGGCGATCTCCGAGGGCTGGAACGAGGTGAAGCCCAGGTAAATCCATCGCCGGGCGCCGTTTTCCTCGGTGCCGAAGATGGGCACCAGCATCAGGAGGAAGATGGTGCCGGCCATGATGGGGAAGGAGAGGGCGCGCCACATCTGGTAGTTGAGGCGGCTGACGAAGAGCATGATGCCGATGCCCACCAGGGCGAAGAGCCCCTGCCGGGCGAAGTAGGCCGTGGAGCTGCCCTCTTCCACATAGGCCGAGGCGTAGCTGGCGGAGAACATCATCACCACGCCGATCAGCACCAGCAGCACCGTCAAAAGAAGAAACGGCAGATCCAAAAGTCCGCGCTCATCGTAGAGGATCTTCTCTTTTTTTCGCTTTTCCGGCTGGGGCGCCGGCGGGTCCGGCAGACGTTCGCCCACCGGGCCGGGATATTGGATGGCATTGTTCATGGAAAGATCCTTTCTGAGAGGGAGTAGCCGGTTCCGGGCCGGGGCTCAGAACCGCTGGAAGACGCCCAGCCAGGCCAGCAGGCACATGACGACGGTGACGCCGGTGAAGACCGTGAAGATCTTCACCTCGCTCCAGCCGCCCATTTCAAAGTGGTGGTGGATGGGCGTCATGCGGAAAATGCGCTTGCCGTGGGTCAGCTTGAAATATCCCACCTGGAGAATGACAGATACCGTCTCCACGATATAGACGATGCCCACCAGGATCAGCACCAGGGGCATATCCAGTGCGAAGGCCATGCCGCACACCGCGCCGCCAAGGAACAGCGAGCCAGTGTCGCCCATAAAGACCTTGGCTGGGTGGAAGTTGTAGATCAAAAAGCCTAGCAGGCCGCCGGCCAGGGCGGCGGGGAAGAGGGTCAGCGTATTGCTGCCCCAGAGGTAGGCCGTGGCAGCGAAGAAGAGCATCACCGGCGTGGTGACGCCGGCGGCCAGGCCGTCGATGCCGTCGGTCAGGTTGACGGCGTTGACGCAGCCGACGATGACGAAGCCCGCGAAGAGCATATAGAGCGCCCAGGGGACGGGGAAAGACACGTTGAAGAAGGGAAGGTAGAGGCTGTAGGTGAGGTTGCCGTGCCAGCGCAGCAGCGCCAGGAACACGAAGGCCGCCGCCAGCTGTAGGAGCAGCTTTTGCAGGGCCGTCAGACCCAGATTCCGATGGAGTCGGACCTTGACGAAGTCGTCCAGAAAGCCGATGGCCCCGAAGGCCAGCGAGAGGCCCAGCACCAGCAGGTGGTCGTATTCCCCGTTTTTCATGGCGGGAATGGAGCCGAGGACTACCAGAAGCGCCGTGGGGACGATGAACATGATGCCGCCCATGGTGGGCGTGCCGGATTTGACCTGGTGCCACTTGGGGCCGATCTCCCGGATGGACTGGCCGGCCTTCAGGGCGTGGAGGGCCGGGATCAGGAAGCGGCCCAGAATGGCGGTCAGGGCGAAGCTGACCAGCAGTGTGACGATGATACCCATGGATATTCCTTTCCGGCCCGCCGGATGACGATCTCCGGCGGGCGTTTGTTCAATTTCAAGCCCTTGGGGCCTTTACTTTTTCTCTCCTTCGGCCAGGAACTGCTCCAGCACGCGCTCCATCCGCATCCCGCGGCTGCCCTTGAACAAAATCACGTCGCCGGGCTGGGCCATGCGCTTGAGGGTGTTGCCCAGCTCCACCTGGTCGTCAAAGTGGAGGGCGCACTTGCTGCTCATGCCGCCGGTGATGGCGCCGGTGATGATACGCTGGGAGTGCTTGCCGTAGGCGAGGATCAGCTGCGCTGTCTGGGCGGCCAGCCGGCCCACCCGATAGTGTTCGGCCATGGTGCGGCTGCCCAGCTCCAGCATATCGCCCAGCACGGCAATCCGGCGGCCCTCGGTTTTATGCTCCTTGAGGACCTTCAGCGCCGCTTCCATGGATTCGGGCCCGGCGTTGTAGCAGTCCTCGATGATGGTGAAGCCCTTTTCCTCAAAAATCCGCTGCCGCATCCCGGTGTTGTGGAAGATGCCCAGCTGATACTGGATGGTCTCGGGGCTGACATTGCGCAGCAGGCCCACAGCGATGGCAGCCAGGGCGTTGTAGACCGTGTGCTGCCCCTCCTGGGGGACGTAGACGTGGAACCGCTGGCCCATGCCCCGGACGATGAAGTACATACCGCCGTCCATCTGCCGCACGTCCTCGGCCACCACGTCGCACTGGTCGTTCTCGATGCCGAAGTAAATGCGCCGGTGCCTGCCCTCCCGGAGGTTCCACAGCAGCGGCTCGTCGCCGTTGAACACGGCCACGCCGTCGTCCTGGATGCCGTCCATGATCTCCAGCTTGGCCTTGAGGATGCCCTCCCGGGTGCCCAGGTGCTCGATGTGCATGGTGCCGATGTTGGTGATGACCACGATGTTGGGCTTGGCGATGGTGGTGAGATAGTGCATCTCCCCAAAGTGGTTCATGCCCAGCTCCAGCACGGCCTCCTGGGTGTCGGCAGGCATTTCAAAGATCGTGATGGGCAGGCCCAGATTGTTGTTGTGATTGCCCTGGGTCTTGCTGACGCGGTACTTGCCCGCCAGTACGCAGGCGATCATCTCCTTGGTGGTGGTTTTGCCCACTGATCCGGTGATAGCTACGACGTCCACACCGGCTTCCTCTCGGTAGGACCGGGCGATGTCGCCGTAGGCCAGTACGGTGTCCACCACCAGAATCTGCGGCAGCGGGTCGTCTACCACCCGGCTGACCAGGGCGGCGGCAGCGCCGGCCTCCCGGGCCTTGGAAATAAAGTCGTGGCCGTCCACTTTTTCGCCGGGAATGGCCACAAAGAGGTCGCCCTTGCGAATCAGGCGCGAGTCGATCTGCGTACCGGTGACGGCGGCGTCCGCGCCGTCGGGGTGGATTTCGCCGCCGCACCAGGCGGCCAGCTGCTTCAGTGTCAGTTCCTTCATGGCAAACCCTCAATTCCCCATCAGGTGGGCGGCGACTTCCTCCCGCTCGTCCAGATGGAATTTTTCGTGTCCGATCTCCTGGTACGTCTCGTGGCCCTTGCCGGCCAGGACGATCACGTCCCCGGCGCCGGCGTGGTCCATGGCCCAGCGGATGGCCTGGCGGCGGTTTTCGATGACTGTCACCGGCGTGGCACTGTCCCGGGTGCCCACGAGGATCTGGTCGATGATGGCCATCGGGTCCTCGGTCCGGGGGTTGTCGGAGGTGACGACCACGTGATCCGCCAGGTCTACGGCGATCTTGCCCATGATGGGCCGCTTGATGGGGTCCCGGTCTCCGCCGCAGCCGAAGACGGCGATGACCCGGCCCCGGGCGAACTCCTTGACGGTCTTGAGGATGTTCTCCAGACTGTCGGGGGTGTGGGAATAGTCAATGAGGACGGTGTAGTCCTTGCCGGGGGTGGGGACCACCTCAGCGCGGCCCTTGACGCCCTGAGCCGTGGCCAGAGACGCCGCCGCCTGCTGCGGCGGGATGCCCAGGGCCAGAGCGATGCCCAGGGCGCCCAGAGCGTTGTAGACCGAGAAGGCTCCGGGGATGCCCAGGCGGCAGGGTGTCTCGCTGCCCTGCCAGCGGGCCGTGAAGGCCACGCCGTGGGGCTCCAGGTCGATGTCCAAAGCCCGCAGGTCGGCGTCGCGCCGGGCGGCGTAGGTGTGGATGGGGCAGGCGGCGCCCTCCATCAGAAGCGGCGCCCAGGGGTCGTCGGTGTTGACCAGGCCCACCCGGCTCTGCTGGAAGAGAAGCGCCTTGGCCCGGCCATATTCCTCCATGGTGTGGTGGAAATCCAGATGATCCTGGGTGAGGTTGGTGAAAAGGCCCACGTCGAAGGTGACGCCGCCCACCCGGTGGAGGCTCAGAGCGTGGGAAGAGACCTCCATCACCACGTGGGTACAGCCGGCGTCGGCCATTTGGCGGAAGAGGGCCTGCAATTCGAGACTCTCGGGAGTGGTGCGTTCGGTGTGCAGCACCTCGCTGCCGATCATGTTCTGAATGGTGCCCACCAGGCCCACCTTGGCCCCCAGGCAATCCTCCAGAATGTGCTTGACCAGGTAGGTGGTGGTGGTTTTGCCGTTGGTGCCGGTGACGCCGATCATGGTCATCTGCCGGGCCGGGTGGCCGTACCAGTTGGCGCCCACCTGGGCCAGGCCCAGCCGGGTGTCGGCCACGCGGACGTAGCTGCCGGCCTCGGGCGCCTTTTCGCACAGCACCGCGGCGGCGCCCCGTTCCAGTGCCATGGGGATATACTTGTGGCCGTCGGTGTCGAAACCGGAGATGGCCACAAAGAGATTGCCGGGCTGTACGGCGCGGGAGTCATGGGCGACGCCGGTGATTTCCGTTTCCGGGTCGGCGTGGAACTCCAGCGGGGCAAGCCCCTGGAGCAAATCCTGGAGTTTCATGGTAGGTTCCTCCTTGTATCGGTGGAATGGGACGCGTCAATCCTGGGCGCTGTGGTTGGTGAACTCCACGGTGATGGTGGTGCCCAGCGGCACCTCCGTACCGGCTTCAATGTCCTGATAGGTAGCGGTGACGTCGGCCCGGTCCTGGTTGGTGCCTGTCACCAGCAGATAAAGCCCCTGGCTCTCGGCGTACTGCTGGGCATAGACCAGCGTCATGCCGGAGAAGTCGGGCACCTCCACCTGCTCATCGGGGGCTTCCTCTCCGAAGTAGAGGACCACCTCGGATTTGCCGGGGATCATGGCGCCCGCCGCGGGGACCTGATCGACTACGGTGGCGCCGGAGCCGACGGTGCGATAGGTGAACTTCTCTTCCGACAGCGCGGCGGCAGCCTCGGCCTCGGTCATGCCGACCACATCGGGCACGGAGACGGTGACCAGCTCCAGCTCCTCGTCGGTGTAGTTGGGCTCCACGCCCAGGTAGGGCAGGATGTCGCCCAGGACGGCGCCGACGGTGGGAGCGGCCATGATGCCGCCGGAGATATAGAGGCCTGTGGCCGTGCTGGGGGTGTCCAGCACTACCAGCACTACGTACTGCGGGTCCTCCATCGGCGCCACGCCGATAAAGGAGACCATCTTGTCATCGACCTGGACGCCGTTCTCGTCATAGACGTCGATCTTTTCGGAGGTGCCGGTCTTGCCGCCGACGCGGTAGCCGGGGACTGCCGCGCCGCTGGCGGTGCCGCCCGCGACGACGTATTCATACATCTCGCACATGATATCCGAGGTCTCCTGGCTGATGACCTGCCGGAGGACCGTGGTCTCGTTGCGGGTGACGACGTTGCCGTCGCTGTCCAGCACTTCCTTGACCACATACGGCTCCAGCAGGTAGCCGCCGTTGACCAGCGCCGCCGTGGCCCGCACCAGCTGGATGGGGGTAATCTTAAAGGTCTGGCCCCAGGAGGCCGAGATCAGGTTGGCGTTGTTGCCGACCTGGGTGAACTGCTCGTAGGGGAAGAAGATGCCCTCGGCCTCGCCGGGCAGGTCGATTCCGGTCTTTTCCCGAAAACCGAAGGCCTCAAAGTATTCGAAGAAGGTCTGCGCGCCGATCTTCAGGCCCATGTTGGAGAAGGCGATGTTGCAGGAATTGCCCAATGCCTCCATGGTGGTCTGGGTGCCGTGGCCTGCCGCCTTCCAGCAGCTGACGACCTGGTCGCGTCCCTCGAATTTATATGAGCCGGTGCATTCATAGCTGTCGTTGACGGTGACGGCGCCGGTATCCAGGCCGGTGGCCAGGGTGATGGGCTTGAAGGTGGAGCCGGGCTCATAGCCGTCGGAGACGCAGCGGTTGCGCCACTGCCGCAGCCGCGCCGTGGACACGGCGGCGTTGTAGGCGGCCAAGCCGTCGGTATAGGCCTGGGTGCCCTCGCCCATGCGCAGGGCGGCCTGGTACTGGTTCTCCAGCTCGTCGCGCAGTTCTTCGTCGTAGATTTCCTGGTAGTTGTTGGGGTCGTAGCTGCCCAGGGTGGCCATGCCCAGCACCTCGCCGGTGTCGACGTTCATCACCAGGCCGAAAGCGCCGTTGAGGACGTCGTATCTTTCGATGGCCTCCTCCAGATTCTTCTCCAGGTAGTACTGCACGGTCATGTCCAGCGTCAGGACCAAGGAGTTGCCGTCGGAGGCGTCGTAGTATTTTTCATAGGTATAGAGCATCTCGGTGCCGCGGTTGCCCTTGGTGGTGATAATCGCGCCGGCGTTGCCGGTGAGGGTGGTTTCGTAATAGGCCTCCAAGCCATCGCCGCCCACATCATCCAGGTTGACAAAGCCCACCACCTGGGCCGCCAGGGAGCCGTAGGGATAGTAGCGCCGGGAATCCAGTTCCAGGTTGATGATGCCGGAGAGTTCGTTCTCGTTGATGAATTCCCGCACCTCCTGGGCGGTCTCCTCTGAGACCTTCCGCTTGATGACCTTATAGTAATAGGCGGTGTCGGCGGCCTGCTCCTTGACGAAGTCCGGCTCCACGTCCAAAAGGTCCGCCAGGCCGGCGGCGATGAAGTCCACCGAGATCGCGGGGTTATATTCCTTGCCGGCCTCGCGCTTCTCGGTTTCCTCCTCGATCCGCCGCGCCAGGGCGTTGGGGTCCAGGAAGACGGTTTCCACCGTGGCGTTGGAGGCAAGGATATTCATATTCCGGTCGTAAATCACGCCGCGGGAGGCGGTGAGGGTGGTGCTGCGGGTCTGGTTGCGCAGGGCCCACTCCTCGTACTGGTCATGTTCCACGATCATCAGCCGGTAGAGCGTAGCGATCAGCGGGATAAAAAGCACCACGCCGCAAAGGAGCATCAGCCAAAAGGTGCGGCCCAGCACCCGGCGGTTGGCCCGCTCGGCGGCGTCGCCGGCCTGGCGGCGCCGGTTTTTCAAAAGGCGAAGCTTTCTTCTTGCCATGGGTTCGATCCTTTCTGCGGGAAGAATGGCCCGGAGCGCAGCGGCAGCGGTCCCTGGGCCGGCGGAAACGGCGCCGCCGGCAACACCATATTATAGCACAGTTTCACACCATAGAAAAGAGGCGGGGCGGCGAAGTTGCCGCCCCGCCTGGCTATTACAAGTGTATCGGCGCGTCAGGACAGGTATTCCACCAATCCGCTGGCGCTTCTCTCGATGGCCTGGAGAATGCGCTGGAAGATGTTGGTGCTTTCAGAGGCGTAGATCTCCGCCTGGTCGGAGCCGGAGAGGTTGAGGTAGACGGTCTGGTCCTTGCCGGGCAGGGAGAGGCCCAGCTCCGCGGCCCGCTCCTCGATATAGGGCAGGTCGATGCCCTCCTCGTAGAGGCTTTCCAGCACCACCCGCTGCTCCTGGAGCTCGCTCAGCTCGCTCTGAAGGGAGCTGACCCGCTCTGATGCCTCATAGAGCTGCACGTAGCCGAAGACCACCAGGATGAGCATACAGGTCACCGCCAGCAGGCCCACCACGGCCACCGGCGCCACGGCGGCCTTGACCTTGACGCGGCGCTTTTTCTGGGGCAGGCGCCGCTCTTCCGGCAGGCCGGGCTGTTGGATTTCCGGGGCGGCGGAGCCCTGGTAATCGGGGTAGAGCTGATAGGCGGCGGAGCCGTTAAAGAGATCGCGCTCACGCGTATTTCTAGCCATAGGCGTCTCCTTTCTTAAATGCGCTCCGCCACCCGGAGCTTGGCGCTCCTGGCGCGGGGATTTTCCGCCAGCTCCGCTTCGTCGGCGACGATGGGATGACGGGTGAGAATGCGCACCTTGGGCGTTTTGCCGCAGACGCACACGGGAAATTCCTTGGGGCAGGTGCAGCCCTGGGCTGCGGCCTGGAAGGCGGACTTGACGATCCGGTCCTCCAGGGAATGGAAGGTGATGACAGCCAGCCGACCGCCAGGGTTCAGACGGTCCACGGCGGCGGTGAGCATTTGTTCCACGGCGGTCAGCTCGTCGTTGACGGCGATGCGGATGGCCTGGAAGCTCCGCTTGGCCGGGTGCTGCTTTTCCCGCAGGGCCTGGGGCGGCATGGCGCCGCGGATGATCTCCGCCAGCTCCAGCGTGGTTTCGATGGGCTTTTCAGCCCGGCGCTTTTCAATGGCGGCGGCGATGCGAGGGGCGTAGCGCTCCTCGCCGTAGGTATAGAGAATGCGCTTGAGTTCGGCCTCCGGCCAGGTGTTCACCACTTCATAGGCGGTGAGGCCGCCGGAGCGGTCCATGCGCATATCCAAAGGCGCGTCGTGCATATAGGAAAAGCCGCGCTCGGCGTCGTCCAGCTGGGGGGAGGAGACGCCCAGGTCGAAGAGCATCCCGTCCACTGCGGGGATTTCCAGCCGGTCCAGCACCTGGGCCAGCTGGGCAAAATTGCTGTGAACCAGGGTGACGCGGTCGGTGTATGGCTTGAGGCGCTCCCGGGCCGCGGCCAGGGCGACCTCGTCCCGGTCCAGGCCGATGAGGCGGCCGGTGGTCAGCCGGGCGGCGATTTGATAGGAGTGGCCCGCGCCGCCCAGGGTGCCGTCCAGGTAGATGCCGTCCGGACGGATGGCCAGCGCCTCCACGGCGGGGCGAAGCAGCACCGATTGATGCACAAATTCCATCAGAAGTCCAGCTCCTCCATGACCGATGCCATGTATTCCGGCGTCAGCGTTTCGGCCTCCAGGGCGTCATAAGTGGCGCTGTCCCAGATTTCGGCGTGGCCCGCCTGGCCCAGGAAGGTGACTTCGTCCCGGAGCCCGGCGTACTCCCGCAGCTCCGCGGGGATCAGGAAGCGGCCCTGCTTGTCCGGCTCGCACTTGGCGGCGTTGGCAAACAAAAACCGCATCTTCCGGGCCTGGGAGAGGGGTAGGGCGTTGTACTTGTCCACAATGGCCTGCCAGCCTGCCTCGGTGTAGACGCTCAGGCAATGCTCCAGGCCCAGGGTGACGTAAAAGCTGTCGCCCAGCTCCTCCCGGAGCTTGGCGGGGACGAAGAGACGGCCCTTGGGATCGACTGTATGCCTGTACTTTCCGACCACTGGGCCTCACCTCGCTCCACTTTCATCATTTTTACACCATTTTGCTCCACTTGGCTATACTATACTAGATTTCCTCGGAAATTGCAATCCCCATCCCCGGATTTTTGCCGGCTGAAACTGCCGAAAAACCCGTCAAATCACGTCGATCTCCCAATATTAGAACGAATGTTCTAATATTGGGAGATCTGTGGAGCCCCCGGAACGGGGCGGGGATTTTTCGGACGGGCACCGCGGCTTTTGCCGGAGCGGCCCGGCAGCGCGCTGCGCGGGGTCGCTAGGGCCTGGCGGGCAGCACCACGACGCGCCCGTCCTCCACGGCGGTGCGGAGGGCCGTCCGCGTCCCGGCCTCCAGCAGCCGCTGGGCTACCGGGGCCTCGATCTGGGTACGGATGGCCCGGCGGATGTCCCGGGCGCCGCCGGTGCCCCGGCGGCACTGGCCGGCCAGGCAGGGGGCGGTGCCATCGTCCAGGGTCAGCGCCGCGCCGGCCCGCTCCGCCCGCTGCACCGTCTCCTGCAGCTCCAGGCGGGCGATGGCCTCCAGCGTTTCGGCAGAGAGGGGGGAGAACTGGGTGATACAGTCCAGCCGCCCGAGAAACTCCGGGGAGAAATAGTCCTTCAGGGCGCTGCCTGCCGGGTTGGCGACCTTGCTGCCCAGGAAGCCCACCTGCTCCAGGTTGTTGCGCCCGCTGCCCAGGTTGGAGGTCATCACCACGATGGTGTTGCGGAAGTCCACGTGGCGGCCCATGGCGTCGGTGAGGACGCCGTCCTCGAGGATTTGCAGCAGCAGGGCCGTCACGTCCCGGTGGGCCTTCTCCAGCTCATCCAGCAGCACCACCGAGTAGGGCCGCCGCCGCACCTTCTCGGTCAGCTCGCCGCCCTCGCCGTGGCCCACGTAGCCGGGGGGCGCCCCCAGCAGCCGCGAGACGGTGTGCTGCTCCATATATTCCGACATATCCAGCCGCACCAAAGCGTCCCGGCTGCCGTAGACCGCTTCGGCCAGGGCTTTGCAGAGGGCCGTCTTGCCCACGCCGGTGGGGCCCAGAAACAGGAGCGACGCCACGGGCCGCCGTTCGTCCGCCAGGCCCATCCGGCCCCGGCACACCGCCTCAGCCACCGCCGCCACGGCCTTTTCCTGGCCCAGCACCTGCCGCGACAGCGTTTCCCGCAGACCCAGCAGCCGGGTGCGGTCCGACTGGCTTACCTTGCCCACAGGGATGCCCGTCCGCTGGGAGACGGCCACTGCCACGTCCTCCCGCCCGACGCTCTTCTGGCCCAGAAGTCCCCGCTGCTGCCGGAGCAGCTGCTGCAATTTGTCCCGCAGCGTGGCGGCCTGCTCGAAGCGGTTTTCCTGGACGGCCAGGCTCAGCTCCCGGCTCAGGGCACGGCGGGCCTCTTCGCTGCTGTCGCCCTGGCAGCGGCTGCTGACCCTGGCGGAGGCCTCGTCCAGGAGGTCCACGGCCTTGTCGGGCAGGAAGTGGTCGGGGAGAAAGCGGCGGCTCAGGTCCACCGCCGCCTCCAGAGCCTCCCGGCTGATGCGGATGCGGTGGTGCCGCTCCAGGCCGGGCCGCAGGCCCTCCAGCATCAAAAGGGCCGTCTCCCGGTCCGGCTCCCGCACCGTCACCGGGCGGAACCGCCGCTCCAGGGCGGCGTCCTTCTCGATGTGGCGGCGGTATTCCTCCAGGGTGGTGGCACCGAGAATTTGAATCTCCCCGCGGCCCAGGGCGGGCTTGAGAAGGTTGGCCGCGTCGATGGCGCCCTCGGCGGCCCCGGCGCCCACCAGGGTGTGCATCTCGTCCACAAAGAGGATCACGTTGCCGCTGCGGCGGATCTCCTGGACGATGTCCCGGACGCGCTCTTCAAATTCGCCGCGGTACTTGGTCCCGGCCAGCACCGAGGCCAGATTCAGAGAGTACAGCCGCTTGCTCTTGAGCTGCTCCGGCACCTGGCCCTTGTACATTCGCTGGGCCAGCCCCTCGGCGATGGCCGTTTTCCCCACCCCCGGTTCGCCGATCAGGGCGGGATTGTTCTTGTTTTTCCGGCAGAGGATGGCGATGACCGTTTCGATCTCCTGCTCTCGCCCGATCACCGGGTCGCTTCCCGCGGCCCGGTCCACCATATCCTCGCAAAACTGTTCCAGTAGACGCATCGGAACGCCCCTTTCTGCCTCCTGCCGGTGGGATACGCCGGCCAGAAGATCTTCGTATAGATCCGTGAACACCAGGTCGAGACAGGTGCCGTTTACCGCCAGCAGCCTGGCGGCCGTGGAGTCCGACGCCCGCAGCAGGGCCAGCAGCAGATGCTCCGGCTGAACCTCTGCGGCTCCCAGGCGCCTGGCCTCCGCCGCCGACCCGGCCAGAATGGCAAGCGCCCTGGGGGAAAAGCCCTGGGCCAGCGGGAGGCCCGGCGTGCCGCTGCCGCCGGCGCGCCGCAAAAGCCGGCGGATGGCCTCCGGCGTCCAGCCCCGCTCTTCCAGCAGCCAGGCCGCGTCGCTGCCCCGGCGGGACACCAGCGCCAGCAGCAGATGCTCGCTGCCCACCAGACTGTGGCCCAGCCCGATGGCCTCCTGACGCGCCGCAGCCAGAATTCGCGTGACTTCTCTGCTCAGTTCCATGGTTTCACCGCCTCTCGTACTGTAGATCCATTTTGCCCCGGCCCAGGAGATTTATACCAGCGGAGAGAATTTCAGCAGGGGCATAATTTCATTTGCATTTTCGGCAAAACGTGATAGAATAAAAACGCAATCTAATGTGGAGGTGTTATTGCATGGCTTATGTGATTTCCGACGAGTGTGTCTGCTGCGGTGCTTGCGCTGAGGCCTGTCCTCTGGGCTGCATCAGCGAGGGTGACGGCAAGTACGTCATCGACGCCGACGCTTGCGTGGAATGCGGCACCTGTGAGGGTGAATGCCCCAACGGCGCCATCTCCCAGGGCTAATTTCTGTACACAGCACAGTAGAGAGCCTGTGCGTTTTGCGCACAGGCTCAAACTGTCAAAATGCAACGCTGGAACTCCCGGGACTACAGCAGCGGGGGGGGTGTGCGGGGGGCAAAGGGCCCACTGCACGTTCAATCATGGTGTTTTTGCAGCTTCTTAAAGCTGCAAAAACGAGGATCAGCGGGGCGAAAATTCTTTTTTGACACGCTGAGCCTGTGCGTTTTTTAGCGCACAGGCTTTTTGATTATAAGAGGAAGGAGGCTTGCCATGGCTGAGGAAACGCTGTGGAACGGCGTGGTCCTGTCCCAGCCCGCTTCCATCTTCCCGCTGGGCACCGATGCGGTGGCCTGCGCCGGGTTTGCCCGTCCGCCCCGGGGCGCCCGGGTGGCGGACCTGGGCTGCGGCGGCGGCGCCATCGCGCTGATGCTTCTGGCGTCGGACCCTAGCCTGGAGGTCACGGGTGTGGAACTGGACCAGCTGGCCGCAGAGGCCGCCCGGGAGAACGCCCGCCGCAACGGCCTGGCCTTCCGGGTGGTGGAGGGGGATCTGCGGCAGGTCTCGTCGCTGCTGCCCGCCGGGGGCATGGACTGGGCTGTGGCCAATCCGCCCTACTTCCCGGCGGGCAGCGGCCCCGCCGGACGCCGCGCCCAGGCCCGGCGGGAGGACACCCTCTCCCTGGAGGAGCTGTGCCGCGCCGCGGCGTGGCTGCTCAAGTGGGGCGGCGGCTTCACCCTGGTCCACCGGCCTGAGCGGCTGGCGGAGGTGATGTGGCACCTCAAAACCTGCGGCCTGGAGCCCAAGCGGCTGCAGCTGCTCCGCCACCAGCCCCAAAAGCCGGTAAGCCTCCTGCTGGTGGAGGCCAAAAAAGGCGCCGCGCCCGGCCTTTTGCTGGAGCCGGACCTCATTTTGCGGGATGAGGCGGGCCGCGAGACGGCCCAGTGTCGCGCCCTTTATCACCGCGACGGAAAGGAATGTGATTGACATGGCCGGTACCCTCTACCTGGTGCCCACGCCCATCGGCAACCTGGGGGACATCTCCCAGCGCTGCCGGGACACCCTGGCCCTGGCGGACTTCATCGCCGCCGAGGACACCCGGGTCAGCCTCAAGCTCCTCAACCACCTGGGGATCAAAAAGCCCCTGGTGAGCTACTATGAACACAACCAGGCCGAGAGCGGGGAGAAGATTCTTCGGCGGCTGCTGGCGGGGGAGACCTGCGCCCTGGTGTCGGACGCCGGTTCCCCGGCCATCTCCGACCCCGGCGAGGCGCTGGTGGCCCAGTGCGCCGAGGCTGGCGTGCCGGTCTGCGCCATCCCGGGACCCTGCGCCGTCATCACGGCTTTGGGCGTCTCGGGCCTGCCCACCGGGCGGTTTACCTTCGAGGGCTTCCTCTCCACCAACCGCAAGAGCCGCCGGGAACACCTGGACTCCCTCCGGGACGAGGTGCGCACCATGGTCTTCTACGAGGCGCCCCACAAGCTCTCTGCCACCTTGGAGGACATGGCCGCCGTGTTCGGCGGGGACCGGCGGATCAGCCTCTGCCGGGAGCTGACCAAGCTCCACGAGGAGATTTTCCGCACCACCCTGGCTGAGGCCATCGCCCACTGCGAGGTTGTGCCGCCCCGGGGCGAGTACGTCCTGGTGGTGGCGGGCGCCGCGCCCAAGGCGGCCCAGAGCGTTACCTTGGAGGAGGCGCTGGAACTGATGCAGACGCTGATGGACCGGGGCCTCAGTCGCAAGGACGCCGCACGGGAGGCCGCCGCCCAGACGGGATTTTCCAAAAATACCCTCTACGCAGCGTCTATGGAGTAAAAGACCGTTGGTTTGTGATATGGTCACGGAAATAGGGCATCCTATCTGATAGGATAAGGCCATAAAGAATAAACCAACGGGAGGTAATCCATATGGCAGCCCTTACGATCAACAAAGAGAATTTCCAGCGCGAAGTGATGGAAAGCGACAAGCCGGTGCTTCTGGACTTCTGGGCCAGCTGGTGCGGCCCCTGCCGCATGGTCGGCCCGGTGATCGAGGAGATCGCCCAGGAGCGGTCCGATATCAAGGTAGGCAAGATCAACGTCGATGAGCAGCAGGAGCTGGCTTCGGCCTTCCGGGTGATGAGCATTCCCACCCTGGTGGTGATGAAGGGCGGCAAGGTGGTCAAACAGTCTGCCGGCGCCCGCCCCAAGGCCCAGATTTTGTCGATGCTGTAAGCCGAGGACGCGCCAAGCCCCTGACGCCCCGGGCGGTACCTGACGTACCGCCCGGGGCGTCAGACTGTCAAAAAAGCTACGCTTATTTGACAAAGGGGATTATACCCCCAAAGGTTCTCGGTTTTCTTCGAAAAGCTGTCGAACCTTTTGGGGTGTAAAGTGCGATTTCCGATGCGCAGACAACCGGAAATCGCGATTTT
>DVHE01000049.1 GCA_018712245.1 Candidatus Avoscillospira avicola
GAGCTGACCCCCACCCTCCTGCGGGAGTTCGTGGAGAAGATCGTGGTGCATGAGTGCTGGAAGGACGAGCAGGGAACGCGCCACCAGGACATCGAGATTTATTATTCTTTTGTAGGCAAGGTGGACTTGCCCGACGATTGAGCCAGACCTATCCGGCGAGGCCCCGCCGGATGGGAACGGCAAAAATTTTTAACCTCTCCTTGCTTCTTTATCCGTAGTGAGCTAAGAGCCAAGGCATCAAGCAGCTCATGGCTGGCGGTGGTGTCGCCCTCATCGGCACCACCCTGATCCCGCTGCTCTCCGGCTTGCTCGGGTGAGTATGTTCCATATTTCGCCTCCTGGTTTGTGCCGGGAGGTCGAGAGGAGGTAAGCCATGGATTTTCTGCTTGACGCCATCAATAACTGGCTCAAGGAGCTGCTCATCAGCGGCATCACCAACAATCTGACCGGACTCTTCGACTCTCTCAACCAGGAGGTCTCGGACATTGCCACCCAGGTGGGGCAGACGCCTGCCGATTGGAATGGCAGCATCTTTAACATGATCCGCACCCTCTCTGAGACAGTCATCGTCCCCATTGCGGGCATCCTCCTCACCTTCGTGATGTGCATGGAGCTGATCCAGCTCATCATCGACAAGAACAATCTGCACGACTTCGAGACCTGGATCTTCTTCAAGTGGATCTTCAAGACCTTTTGCGCGGTACTCATCGTCACCAACACCTGGAACATCGTCATGGCCATCTTTGACGTCGCCCAGCACGTGGTCAATCAAAGCGCTGGCATCATCACCGCCGACACGGCCATTGATCTGGACACGGTAATCCCCGACCTGGCCGGACAGCTGGAGGCTATGGACGTGGGACCGCTCCTGGGGCTGTGGCTCCAGAGCATCATCGTGAGTATCTCTCTCCGGGTGCTGGCGCTTCTCATCATGCTCATTACCTTCGGCAGAATGATCGAGATCTATCTCGTGTCCTCCATTGCGCCCATTCCCATGGCTGCCATGATGGGACGGGAGTTCGGCGGCATGGGGCAGAACTACTTAAGGACGCTGCTGGCCTTGGGCTTCCAGGCATTTCTCATCATCATCTGCGTGGCCATCTATGCCGTGCTGGTGCAGGGCATTGCCGCCCAGGCCGATGTGAGCGCCGCCATGTGGTCGTGCATGGGCTATACCGTCCTGCTCTGTTTTACGCTCTTCAAGACGGGAAGCCTCAGCAAAGCATTGTTCGGAGCGCATTGATTCGAGAGGAGGATTTTGTATCGCATACGTACCTGTACCCAAGGACTTGACCAAGGTCAAGTCCAAAATCGCATTCAACCTCACCAAGCGGCAGCTGCTCTGCTTTGGGGCGGCTGCCCTGGTGGGTGTGCCGATGTACTTTTTGCTCCGGGTTCCCCTGGGGACAACAGTAGCCGCCATGGTGATGATGCTCCTGATGCTGCCCTTCTTTTTGTTGGCCATGTATGAGCGCAACGGCCAGCCCTTGGAGAAGGTGGTGGGAAGCATCCTCAAAGTTATGGTGCTGCGTCCCCACGTCCGACCGTACCGCACTGACAACGCCTATGCCGCCCTGATCCGCCAGGCGGAGCTGTGGGAGGAGGTGGAGCGCATTGCCCAGGATCGCTGAAGCAGTTCACCGCCGCGCCCGCCCCCGGCAGGATACCGACGCCTGTCCGCCCTATCTCACCCGCAGCCAGAGAAAGCGCATCGACACCGCCATTGCCAGAGCCAACCGCTCTGACCGCAAAGAGACATCCGCCCAAGAGAGCATCCCCTACGAGCGGATGTGGCCGGACGGCATCTGCCGCGTGGCAGCGCAGTATTACACCAAGACCATTCAATTCCTGGATATCAATTATCAGCTCAACCAGGATGAGGACAAGACGGCTATCTTTGAAGGCTGGGGAGATTTTCTCAACTACTTTGACAGCTCCATCCACTTCCAGCTCTCCTTCCTCAATCTCCCGGTGGGGCAGGAGGCTATGACCAATAGCCTCCGGGTGTCACTCCAGGGGGACGAGTTTGACGAGATCCGCCGGGAATACCTCTCCATTCTGAAGGCTCAGGTGTCCCAGGGCAGCCGGGGACTTCAGAAGACCAAGTATCTGACCTTCGGCATCGAGGCAGAGAGCATCCGTACAGCCAAGCCCCGGCTGGATCGCATCGAGACCGACATCCTTGGGAACTTCAAGCGGCTGGGTGTTACAGCCTTCCCCTTGAACGGCAAAGAGCGTCTGGGGCTGATGCACGATCTCTTCCACATGGATGCACCTCGACCCTTCGCCTTTGACTGGAAGTGGCTGCCCACCGGCGGCACTTCCACCAAGGACTATATCGCGCCCAGCTCCTTTGTGTTCCGCACCGGACGGCGCTTCTCCATGGGCAATCTCCAGGGAGCGGTGAGCTTCCTGCAAATCCTCGCCCCGGAGATGAGCGACCGGCTGTTGGCCGACTTTCTGGACATGGACAGCCCCCTGGTGGTGTCGTTGCATATTCAGTCTCTGGATCAGATCAAGGCTATCAAGACCATTAAACGGAAGATCACTGACCTGGACAAATCGAAAATCGAAGAGCAGAAGAAAGCTGTGCGGGCAGGCTATGATATGGAGATTCTGCCCAGCGACCTGGCCACCTACGGCAGCGAGGCGAAGAAACTCCTGCAAGATCTCCAGAGCCGCAATGAGCGGATGTTTCTAGTGACGTTCCTGGTACTGAACACCGGCGCGACCCAACGGCAGCTGGAAAACAACGTGTTTCAAGCCTCCGGTATCGCCCAGAAGTACAACTGCCAGCTCACGAGGCTGGACTTCCAGCAGGAGGAAGGGCTGATGTCCTCTTTGCCCCTGGGCTTGAACCAAATCGAGATCCAGCGAGGATTGACCACATCCAGCACGGCCATCTTCGTCCCCTTCACCACCCAAGAGCTGATTCAGGACGGCAGCCGGGCGCTCTATTATGGCCGCAATGCTCTCTCCAATAACCCCATCCTGGTGGATCGGTCTCAGCTGAAGAACCCCAACGGGCTGATTCTCGGCACCCCCGGCTCCGGCAAGTCCTTTGCCGCCAAGCGGGAGATCGCCAACGTCTTTATGATGACCGACGACGATATCGCTATCATCGACCCGGAGGCCTAGTATTTCCCCCTGGTGTCCCGGCTGGGCGGCCAGGTGGTGAAGATCGCCCCCACCAGCGGGGATTATATCAACCCCATGGACTTGAACCTCAACTACTCCGAGGAAGATGACCCCCTCACCTTGAAATCAGACTTCATTCTCTCGCTGTTCGAATTGATTGTCGGCGGCAAGGAGGGGCTCAAGCCGGTGGAGAAGACCATCATTGACCGCTGCGTGCGGATGGTGTACCAGGCGTATCTTATCGACCCAGAACACACGCCCATGCCCATCCTGGGCGACCTCTATGATCTTCTGCGCCAGCAGACCGAGCCGGAAGCACAGGTTCTGGCCACCGCCCTGGAAATCTACGTCAACGGTTCGCTGAATGTCTTCAACCACCGCACCAACGTGGACGTGAAGAGCCGCCTGGTCTGCTATGATATCAAGGACTTGGGCAAGCAGCTCAAAAAACTTGGGATGCTTATAGTGCAGGATCAGATCTGGAACCGTGTGACCGTCAACCGTTATGCCCATAAGAATACTAGGGTCTATGTTGACGAATTCCACCTTTTGCTGCGGGAAGAGCAGACGGCAGCCTATAGCGTAGAGATCTGGAAGCGCTTCCGGAAGTGGGGCGGAATTCCGACAGGTATCACGCAGAACGTCAAAGATTTGCTTTCATCTCGGGAAGTTGAGAATATTTTCGAGAACTCCGACTTCGTTCTGATGATGAACCAGGCAGGCGGAGACCGGCAGATTCTGGCCAAGCAGCTGAACATCTCGCCCCACCAGCTAAGCTACGTGACCCACTCCGGTGAGGGCGAGGGACTGCTGTTCTACGGCAACGTCATCGTGCCTTTCGTAGATCGCTTCCCCAAGGATACGGAGCTGTATCGGGTACTTACCACCAAACCTCAGGAAATGGAGCTGACTGCCCATGGGGAATAACGGCAGCAAGCTGCGCCATGAAAAGCCCAGACCGCCGTCCAAGCTCGTGCATACGGTGGAGGCGCTGCCGGGAGAGGTGGCGCACCGGGAGATCCGGCGGGTGGAGCAGGAGAACGTAGGCGTGGAAAGCGCCCACAAGGGTGAGGAAACCGCCGAGGTACTGCTCCACACGGCGCACCGGAAGCTCCAAAAGCACCGGGCGACAGTCCGAGCCGAACGCACCGCCTCCACCACTGCGCAGAAAAAGGTCATCCAGCGCCGGTATGCGGCGGCCAAGCGCCAACGGGCAGCTACAGCGGCGAACCGAGCCAAGGCTGCTGCCAAGAAAACGGCGGAAGGCGTCAAAAAGGCGGCGCTCTGGGTGTATGGCAAACGAAAGACCTGCCTCATCTTCCTGGGCGTGGCCGCCATGGTGGGCATCCTGTTCAGCACCTTTGCCTCCTGCGCCGTGGTCATGCAGGGAGCGGTGTCTGGTCTTAGTACGGCGGCCTATGCCAGTGAGGACGCCGAGCTGCGGCTGGCCGAGGCCATGTACTGTGACATGGAGCAGGCGCTTCAGGCCGAGATCGACCAGTTCGAGGAAACCTACCCGGACTATGAAGATTATGAATATGATCTGGACGAGATCGGGCATGACCCGTATGTCCTGTTGTCCATGGTCTCGGCCATGGTAGAGGGCGCCTGGACAGCCGACGAGGTGGAGGATGTGCTGGAAGAGATCTTTGCAGCGCAGTATGACCTCTCCTGGACAGTGCGGGGCGAAACCTGCACCGTCACGCTGGAGGCCATTCCACTGGAGCAGCTGACGGCCACCTTGCTGACGGAAGAAGAGCTGGCCGCCTACGCCGGGTATATGGCTGTGCTGGGCAGCAAGCCGGAACTCTATCCCGACTCTCCCTATGTGGATCGGTACATCACCGGCAGCTACCAGGACTACGACATTCCCCCGGAAGCGCTGGAGGATGAGGTCTTTGCCAACATGATCGAGGAAGCGGAGAAATATCTCGGTTTCCCCTATGTCTGGGGCGGCTCCAGTCCTTCCACCTCTTTTGACTGCTCGGGGTATGTCTGCTGGGTTATCAACAACTGCGGCAACGGCTGGAGCATAGGACGCACCACCGCCCAGGGGCTCTATGATGCCACCACGCCGGTGTCTACGGCCAATGCCAAGCCCGGCGACTTAATCTTTTTCACCGGCACCTATGACGCAGGGGTGCCAGTGTCCCACGTGGGGATCTATGTGGGCAACCATCGCTTTATCCACTGCGGCGACCCCATATCCTACGCCTCGGTGACAGAGCCCTATTGGGCAAGTCACCTGTATGGGTATGGCAGAATTTCATAGGAGGAATGAGATTGAATCAAAAATTACAGAAGCTGCGGCAGGAACGGGAGAAGCTCCAGGGAAAGCTCCAGACGATCCAGGGAAGGCTCCGGCAGATGGACGAGGAAATCGTCAAGCTGGAGGACGTGGAGATCGTCGGAATTGTCCGGGAACTGAAGCTGACGCCGGAAGCCCTGGCGCAGGTGCTGGACAATCTAAATGGAGGGAATGTGCATGGGTAAACGTCTGACGGTCTGTTTCCTTGCACTATGTCTGGCGGCCAGTCTGCTGTGTCCCGTCTCTGCCAAGGAATCGGAGATCTCAGTGGAGATCGACCAGACCGGGCAGGACAGTACGGTTGCTGTCATTACCCTGGGCAGCGAGGTGTACACCTCCATTCTGGTCAAAGTGCCGGGCGAGCCGTGGTATGACTTCACCTGGGTTTTGGAGGATGCGAAATCCATGACGCTGCCGGTCTATGAGAATGGCTCCGTCCAGGTGCAGGCCACCCGGGAGAATGGCACCAAGGCCACTGCCTCTGCCACCGTGGACTGCCTGCCCGAGCCGGAGCCTTTGGACTGCCCGGCGGAGTTCGAACCGGAAAAAGAGCCGGAGCAGCAGAGTACCCCGCAGAAACAGCCCACCACAACGCCCCCGGTGACGACGACGCCGAAGCCGGAGACCCAGGCAGACCCAGAGAAAGAAGAGGAAGCCGAAACCCCGGAACCCGGCACCGGCTTCACCAGTGAAGGCAATGCCATTACACGGGATCTCCTCTACGACAAGGCCACCAACAAGCAGTTTGTGACGCTGGAAACCAAGGATGGGACGGTGTTCTACCTGGTTATTGACTACGATTCCCCGGTCAACGAGGAAGAGGAGCAGTACCAGACCTACTTCTTGAACCTGGTGGACGCCGCCGACCTGGCCGTCCTGGTGGGCGAAGAAGAAGCGGAACCGGAGGAGCAGGCACCGCTCCTGTGCAGCTGCCGGGAGCGATGCCAGGTGGGCAAGATTGACACCACCTGTCCGGTCTGTACCGCAGATCTCACCGCCTGTCTGGGGGAAGAACCGGAGCCGGAGCCGGAACCGGAACCCGAGCCGGAGGTGCAGCAGCCTGTGGAGGAGCCGGAAGACGATTCCTCCAGCGCCGTTGCCGCCGTGATCCTGCTGCTGGTCATCCTGGCCGGCGGCGCGGTCTTCGTGGTAAAGCTGCTGCGCCGCAAGGGCAAAGCCCCGTCCCGTCCGCCGGAGGACGATGACGAGGCCTATGTGGTGGAGAATGTGGAAAACACCGAAGAAGAACAATAACCTATGGCGGGGTGTGTTTGCCCCCGCCATTTCCAAAAAACAAGAGATTGAAAACAGATTGGAGGAATGCTTACGCGTTTGATCGTAACTGAAAAGCCCTCAGTTGCAATGCGATATGCCAGTGTTTTGGGGGTAAAAGGCCGTCAGGACGGCTACCTGGAGGGGCGGGGCTATCTGATTTCCTGGTGCTTCGGCCATCTCTGGGGGCTGGCTGACGCCGACGCTTACGACCCCAAGTACAAGAAATGGAACAAGACTGACCTGCCCATTCTGCCCACCACCTGGCAGTACCAGCTGCTGCCCGGCAGCCAGAAGCAAATGGCGCTGCTGCGCCGCCTCATGGATCGGGCAGACGTGACCGAGATCGTCAATGCCTGCGACCCCGGGCGGGAGGGAGAACTCATCTTCCGCAATGTCTACAATCTGGCGCAGTGTACCAAGCCCATGCTGCGGCTCTGGGTCTCCAGTATGGAGGACGAGGCCATTCGGGAGGGCTTTGCCCACCTTCGCCCCGGCCTGGCCTTCAACGGCGTCTATGAAGCTGCCCTCTGCCGCGCCCAGGCCGACTGGCTGGTGGGGATCAACGCCACCCGGCTCTTTTCCACCGCTTACCACCGGACGCTGGTCATTGGCCGGGTGATCTCGCCCACCCTCTCCATGGTGGTCAATCGGGAACAGGAAATTGCCAGACACAAGCCGGAGACCTTCTACCGGGTCTGCCTGACGTGCGAGGGCGTTGTATTCCAGTCAGAAAAGATGGATCAGGCACAGGCAGAAGCTCTGGCTGCCCAGTGCGCCGGACAGACAGCAGTGGTGGAGGAACTGCGGGAGACGGAGCAGGTGCGCACCGCCCCGGCGCTGTTGGATCTCACGGCCTTACAGCGGCTGGCCAACAAGCAGCTGGGCTACACCGCCCAGCAGACATTGGACTACGCCCAGAGCCTCTATGAAAAGAAGCTCCTCACTTATCCCCGGACCGACAGCCGGTATCTGACCGAGGATATGGCAGGCGGTGTTCCAGAGCTGGCGCAGCTCTGCGCGGCCATTGCCGAAGAAGACCCGCCCGAGGCCATTCTCGAGAAGCAAGTCTGCTGCAACGGGAAAGTCACCGACCACACGGCGCTACTGCCCACCCGAAGCGCCGGTGCAGCCGATCTGTCAGTGCTGCCCACGCCGGAGCTGAAGCTCTTGCAGCTGGTGGCACACCAGGTGCTGCTGGCGGTGTCTCCGCCCTGGGTACGGAAGGAGACGGAAGTCACTCTCTCCTGCTGCGACGCTTGCTTCACGGCCAAGGGTACCGTCACCACCCATCCGGGCTGGCGAAAATACCAGCCGTCGGAGGAGAAGACGCTGCCCCAGCTGACCCAGGGGCAGGAGCTGGCTGTAGACCAGGCCGAGGTTAAAGAGGGCGTGACAAAGCCGCCCGCCCACTACACTGAGGCGTCGCTGCTGGCCGCCATGGAGCAGGCCGGACGGGAGGAGCAGCCGAAAGAAACCCAGCGGCGCGGGATTGGGACTGCCGCCACCCGCGCCGGGATTCTGGAACGGCTGGTGAGCCAGGGCTTTGTCCAGCGGGTCAGGGGCAAAGACGGTCAGACCGCCACCTTGATCCCTGCCCAGAGCGGCAGCGCCTTGGCCGCCATCCTGCCGGAACCTCTGCGCTCGCCCCAGCTGACCGCCCAGTGGGAGTGGTCGCTTCAAAAGATTGAGGACGGGCTGCTGGAACCGGAGGCCTTTCTCTCGGAAGTACAGGAGATGGTGACGGGACTGGTTTCAGAATTTACGCCGGTGGAGGATGCAGAGTATCTCTTCCCCTCCAACCGCCCGGTGGTGGGGACTTGCCCCCGCTGCGGCCGGGAGGTCACGGAGAGCCCCAAGGGCTTCTTCTGCGAGAACCCCCGGTGCCGCTTCGCCCTTTGGCGGGATAACCGCTTCTTTACTAACAAGCAGTTTTCCTTGACCAAGGAGAAAGCCCAGGCTTTGCTTCAGCGCGGGGAGGTCTTTGCAGAACATCTCTATTCGGAGAAAACCGGCTCGTACTACGATGCCACCATCGTTCTGGACACGTCCACGCCCGTGCCGCGCTACTTCCTCAAGTATGGGCAGTGAACCCATCCTCCGGCTGACGCCGGGACAGCGCGCCAAAGTGGTGCGGCAGATCCGCCGAAAGTGCGCCAACTTTGACCGGGAGAACGGCTACTGCTTGCCCTTGGACGACATCTGCCCTCAAACCCTGACCCTGAGCCTCCTTTGCCGGTACTATCGTGCCGCCGTCCTGCCCGATGATCCGGCCTTGGAGGCCGAAATCCGCAAGACCGGCCAGCGCTGTCAGATCTGTGGAGCGTGGTACTCTCCCAAGGGGCGCAATGCCAAATACTGCCCGGCCTGCGCCGTAGAGCAGCGGAGAATCCACAACCGAGAACGCCTCCGGCGTTGGCGTGCCAAGTAACGCTTTTAGCCCTGGAAACCCCAGTATTTCCAGGGCTTCCAGGGCGCACAACCATGGGGGGTGCTATCTGGGTATTCCCCTTGCATTTTTCACAGAATAAACGATCTACAAGGAGCTGATGCAACATCCCCACTTACCAGAAAAACACCGCACAGGAGCGGCTGCGGGAGATTTCCGCGCAGATCGAGCAGGGCATCCGGGATCTGTTTGAAAGCGATAAATATCGGCAATACCTCTCCGTCATGTCCCGCTTCCACCGCTACTCGGTCAACAACACCATGCTGATCTTCCAGCAGCGCCCGGATGCCACCCTGGTGGCCGGCTTTCGGAAGTGGCAGAACCAGTTTGGACGCCATGTGAAAAAGGGTGAGCATGGCATTACCATCATCGCCCCGACACCCTATAAGAAGAAAATCGAGGCGCAGAAGCTCGACCCGGACACCAAAGCGCCGGTACTCGACGAAAACGGCCAGGCTGTGATGGAGGAGAAGGAGGTGGTGATCCCGCTCTTTCGCCCGGTCAAGGTCTTTGACGTGGCGCAGACGGACGGAAAACCGCTGCCGGAGCTGGTGGAAAGTCTCACCGGCGATGTGCAGCAATACGAGGTATTCCTGGAGGCGCTGCGGCGCTCTGCCCCGGTACCCATCTCCCTGGAACCGCTGCCTGCCAATCTCGACGGGTATTTCTCTCCCAAGGAGCAGCGTATCGTCATTCGCGCAGAAATGAGCGAGGTACAGACGATCTCCGCTGTCATTCACGAGATCGCCCATAGCAAGCTCCATGATGTGACAAAGTGCCAGGCCGAGGAAGCCTCCAACCCGAAAGACCGGAACACGGAAGAGGTCGAGGCCGAGAGCATCTCCTACGCAGTCTGCCAATATTACGGCATTGAAACCAGCGGCAACAGCTTCGGTTATATTGCCACCTGGAGCAAGGACAAGGACTTACCGGAGCTTCGCGCCAGTTTGGAGACCATTAACCAGACATCCGGGGCGCTGATTTCTGACATTGACCGGCATTTCCATACCATCTTGCAGGAGCGCGGACTGGCGCTTCCAACCCAGGAGACGGATAATCCCCTGCGGAATGCCGAAATGGCGCAGGAGGACGACTACAACATGATCGACGGCATCCTCAACAACGGCTCACGGGAGATGCCGGCCAAAGAGAAGC
>DVHE01000007.1 GCA_018712245.1 Candidatus Avoscillospira avicola
CAGTTAAGCGTAAGGAAAATGGATATCGTGTCTATACAGACGAGGACATTAAAAGGTTAAAGGTTATACGTGCCCTGCGCTGTGCTAAATATTCTTTGGAAGCAATTTTGCGGATGCTCCGCCAACTATCTAAAAATCCAGATCTGGATATTAAAGCTGCGTTGAATACCCCCTTACAGTCGGAGGATATTATTTCAGTTTGTGACCGTCTAATTATATCTTTGACGACGGCAGAATACAACGCAAAAAAAATCATGGAAATGTTACAAGAAATGAAGGAAAATTATTAAAACCCTCCATTTTGCCACCAGTCTTTGAACTGGTGGTATTCTTTTTCTATCAAAGGAGGTATAGTGATGAAAACAATTATCCAAGTGCGGGGGCTTACAAAAGCCTATGGTCAACTTCCAGCGGTAGATCATGTGAGTCTATCGGTAAAGGCAGGTACCGTGTTCGGTCTGCTGGGGGCAAATGGAGCTGGAAAAAGCACAACGATTGAGTGTATTTTAGGAACAAAGAAAGCTGACAGCGGTGAAATATCTATTCTTTCTCTTGATCCTCAAAAGGACAGACGCCACCTTTTCCAAAGAGTTGGTGTTCAATTTCAAGAGTGCGATTATCAACCAGAGATTAAAGTTTCGGAGCTGTGCGAAGAAACCGTTTGTCTGTATAAGAACCCGGCTGACTGGAAAAAGCTGTGTACACAGTTTGGACTTGCGAACAAAACAAATTCAGCAGTCAAAAGTTTGTCCGGGGGAGAACGTCAACGGCTTTTTATCGTACTTGCCCTAATTCCCAATCCGCAGGTTGTTTTTCTGGATGAATTAACCACCGGACTTGATACAAAGGCCCGGCGTGATGTTTGGAAAATCCTCGAAGGACTAAAAAATCAAGGAATGACAATTTTCCTAACTTCTCACTTTATGGATGAAGTTGAGGCCTTGTGTGACGAGATTTGCATCCTCAAAAAGGGTCGAATTGCCTTTTATGGGACGATCATGCAGGCCATAGACAAGAGTGGTTGCGAAAAATTTGAGGATGCGTATTTAGCACTTGCTGGTGAGGAGGTCGATGCGGAATGAGGTCTTTGGCTGTGCTCTTAAAAAATGAGCTGAAATTGAATATCCGAAATATGAACATGGTAATCTTTGCTGTTATATTGCCTTTGGTAGTGCTGGTGATACTTGGCTTTCTGTACGGGACAAGTCCAGCGGCAGAAGGGGCTGGCTTTACGTTTTTGGAGCAATCTATTGGTGCGCTCTGTACCATTTCTATTTGCGCTGGCGGTTTGATGGGTCTGCCTTTGGTGGTATCGGAATACCGGGAAAGAAAAATACTTAAACGGTTCAAGGTAACTCCGATTAGCCCCATTATGCTTTTGATGGTGGAGTTTTTAATCTATGTTATTTATTCTGCTGTTTCCCTTGCTACGATAATTCCTGTGGCGATGCTGTTTTGGAAAGTGGAGATGCATGGATCATGGATTGCTTTTCTCGGTAGCTGGCTTTTGACTATGGTTTCTACTTTGAGCATTGGAATGATGGTAGGAGGTGTTGCCAAAAACGCTAAGACTGCAAGTGTAATTGCCTGTATTTTATACTTTCCTATGCTTATTTTTTCCGGCGCCACTTTACCGTTTGAGGTAATGCCGGAGACAATGCAAAAAATCGTACAGTTTTTCCCCATGACACAAGGCATCCAACTTATGAAGGCAACTTTTTTGGGAACACCATTCCATAATATATGGCTGCCTGTTCTTGTAATGCTTGGCGTTACTATTCTTTGCTTTGGTGTTGCAGTCAAGTGCTTTAAGTGGGAATAGAGAAATAGGGATCGTCACAATGAAACCGTTGTAGAAACGGCGATATTGGGGCCGAAAACGGCGGTTTTGAAATAACAAATTTCAAGCCGCCGTTTTCTTTTCAAAAATGAGATTGCGGGGGGTGTGTTAAAGTCGCCCTTTTTTAAGGATACGGCGGTGTCCAGGAGGTATCGCCGTGTCCTTTTTCCCTTTCCATCCCCCTAACCTGTCAAAAAAAGCCCACCCGCCCAGCAGGATCAGTCCGGCGGTAGATGTGCAATTTGGCAGTACATAAATGGATTTATCATTTCATGCGCTTGCGTGGCTTTGTGTCGCGCAGGCGTTTTTTGTTATCCGTACTTCGAGACAAAGTGTCCCGAGGTACAGAGTGGCTCCCCAGGGTGCCGTTCCCCGCCGAGCCCCGTTTCGGTCACTTATTCACCCAACACCGAAACGGAGGTTTATTATGGCTACAATCAATCTGAAAGATTTTTATTATTGGTACACACGAGATCAGTTTATCGAGGTTTCTGACGAGGTGGCCGAAGTGTTTCTGGCCGATACCCGCCACGAGATGGCTTATCAGCGGCGGCTCTCCCGACACAAGGCGCAGTATTCTTTGGACTGTGATGACGGGATCGAATACTCGGCTTGCCTGCATGAGCCCACACCCCAGGAACTCTTGGAACGCATGGAACTCTTTATCCGTCTGTGGAACGCGCTTAACTCTCTGCCCGAAGCCCAGGGCCGCCGTGTGGATGCCTGTGTCATTCTTGGCAAGACCTATTCTGAAGTGGCCGAAGCGGAAGGCGTTCACGAAAGCGCGGTGCGGCGGGCTGTGGAGCGTGGTTTGGAGAACATGAAAAAATACTTAAAAAAATCTCGCTGAACCAGTCCGAATATCATCTAAAAATGTCTCGGTTTATGAGAGGAGGTTTTCTTTTCTCCGCAGATGAACAAGGGCGGCCCCGAGCGCAATCCGGGGAGCCAGGCGGCGGGTGCGCGGTGACCTTTCCTAAAAGAAAATGAGCGAACAACACCAGCGCCGCAAGTGGGCCGGGCTATCCCACGGCCACGATCCGGCAGTGGACAGGCTGGCTGCCTGTCCCTCCGGGCCGCCCTCTCGTCTGCGTGGGAGCGCCGCGCCGAGTATAGTTGTCTTTGGACAGGTCAAGGAAATGGGCGTGGCGTTCCCTAAATTTTATCAAAGGGGGAATTAGAAAATGAAATACGATCCCGTATTGGCCGCTATGCTGGCCGAGCCGTGGAGCAACAACGCCTGCCGGGGATATGTGATCTATGCGATGGAAAACTGCGGTTTTTCCCCCGAGGACATCCGGCGCGTTGTCGGTGAGCTCCATTATGTATTTGATTTCAAAACGCTGGGCGAGGCCCAGCACCATTACGAAAACGGCCCCTATTAACTTCGAGACATTGTGTCCCGATGTGAGGACAGGCCAAAGGGCGGCACTTGTGCAGTGCCGCCTTTTCGCGTTTCCCCACAGGACAACCGGGAGGCGTTTATCAATCTGAACAAAGGAGGTTTTACCGTGAGATTAACCGCACAGGAACTGGAACGAATGAAAAGCGTTGACATTGGCGCAGTCTCCCCCGAGTCTCTGCCCGATGTGAGCGGTATAACCTTTGATAATGCCCTTTCCCGAAAAGAGCGAGTCATAAGGTTTTTGCAAGTTGCCCAAAATCCGTACTGCTTCAGCATCGGCGGGATCGGCGTGAAAATGGAATTTACAGAAAACGGGCCACCCCTCCAGGATATTTTGACGGACTTTTTGATCCGTCAAAAAAGCGGGCTGTAACTTCGGTTACGGCCTGCGCCTACTTCGAGACAAAATGTCCCGAGGCGGAGCCATCCTTGTTGTCCCTACGGGACAGAGGTATAATATAAATGTAATGTGATAGGGAAGGAGGAACAATGCCACGAACAAAAAACAGAGGGGTTCAACAGAGTTTCTCCCCCTCTTATACAATCCGGCGCTGGCGGCTGGGCGAATATATCCGGCTTTCCAAAGAAGATTTGAAAAAAGGAAAAGACGATAGCAACAGCGTTAAAAACCAGCGCGACCTGCTGAATGACTTTTATCAAAAGCACATCGAGGAATTTGAAAGCGTTTCCGAATATGTGGACGATGGACACACGGGAACGGATGCCAACCGCGAAGATTTCCAACGGCTCCTGGCCGATGTAATGAGTGGGAAAATCAACTGTGTTGTGGTAAAAGACCTTTCCCGTTTTGCCCGGAATTACAGCGATGCGGGAAGTCTGATTGACAACCTGTTTGTACAGATGGGTGTCCGGTTTATCAGTCTTGCGGAAAATGTGGATAGCTTTACAAACCCGGATAGCGTTTCTAATATTATCGTTCCGATAACAAATGTAATGAATGATAACTATTGCTATCAGACTTCAAAGAAAATCCGCCAAGTATTTGACTATAAGCGGCGCAACGGTCAATACATCGGAGCTTTCGCTCCTTATGGGTACATTAAACACCCAAAAGACAAACACAAACTGATTGTTGATCCAGATGCTGCTGAAACAGTCAAACTCATTTTCTCGTTATTCTTGCAAGGAACATCAAAACGGGCCATCGCTCTGCATTTGAATGAGCATGGCGTCCCGAGTCCCTCTGCGTATAAACTACTCAAGGGCCTGCCTGTTTCTACAAGAGGTTATGACGAACCTATGTGGGGCGGCAGGATGATCCATGCAATACTTACCAATCCCACTTATACCGGGGATTTGGCACAAGGCCGTAGCCGGGTAAAAAGTTATAAGGTACACCAGATTGAAACGGTTCCCCGTGAAGAATGGGTAGAGGTGGCTGGAACACATGAAGCCATTATCAACTATGAAACCTTTGACAAGGTGCAGGCTCTGTTAAAGCGTGACACCCGAACTTCTCCCGAAGGCCGGAAAGTCCATTTGTTCAGCGGCTTTCTGAAATGTGCCGATTGTGGCCGGGCAGTCACTCGTTGCGTTAGTAAAAACAATCATGTGTATTATGCCTGCTCTACTTACAAAAACCGTTCCCGGACAGCCTGCACCATGCACTCAATCAAGCATGAACGGCTGGAGGCCGCTGTTCTATTCGGTATTCAGTACCAGGTACATTTAGCCGTTTCTTATTCTGAGGCGATTACCTGTATCAATTCGGCTCCAACGAAAAAAAGCCAGTCTTTCAGACTGGACGAGCTGATTACCACAAAGGAAAAGGAACTGGCGAAAATCACCCGCTACAAGCAGTCTCTTTATCAAGACTGGAAAGACGGGGAAATTACCCAGCAGGATTATCGAAGCATGAAAGCCGACTATGAACGGCAGGTAGCGGCCCTCTCTGATGTGTTGGAACGGTTGACCGCTGAACGGGCAGAACTGGCAAACGGTGTTGACAATGAGCACCCGGCGCTGGTGGCCTTTATGAAATACCAGAACATCGACAAACTAACCCGGGAGGCTCTCATTGATCTTGTAGACCATATCAAGGTTTACGAAAATGGAAATATCAGCGTTAAATGCAAATTCGCTGATGAATTTCGTAAGATAGCAGAATACATTGAAATCAACACTTCTGAAATTCCCGCCGTGGCGGGCTGAGTCCCGCTACATCCTTTCTGGCAGTGTGTTTTCCTAATAAGATTTAATCATATCGTATTTGCACCGAAGTACAGAAGGAAAGTATTTTTTGCAGAAAAACGGGAAGCAATTAGAGAAATATTGAGGATATTATGCCAGTGGAAGGGTGTAGAGATCATAGAAGGAGAGGTATGCCCAGATCACATCCATTTACTAGTAAGTATCCCACCCAAAATGAGCATATCGGGATTTATGGGATATCTAAAGGGGAAAAGCAGCTTAATGATATTCCAGAAGTTCGGGAATATGAAATTTGCATATCGGAACAGGGAATTTTGGTGCAAAGGGTATTATGTAGATACGGTGGGAAAGAACACAAAAGCCATAAAAGAGTACATAGAGAACCAGCTAAAGGCAGATAGAGAAAGCGATCAGTTAAGCATATACGATCCGCGCGACCCGTTTACGGGTAGCAAGTAACCCTATGCGTGGCTGGCAGGCCAACTCATAAACGCACTTGTGCGTTGCCTGTAATTTAGGGCTATGCCCGAAACTGAAATACCCCCCGCTTCGCGGGGGGATCATTATTGTTCTGCAAGCCAAGACCGGGCAGCGCCGTCAGGGGCTGCCCGGTCTTTGTTTGGGATGCATTTTGCAGTGGTTTACTCCAGGTGGAGATACCAGGCAAAGCCGTAGGGATACAGCTCCACATGGTCCAGGGCGTCCGCCTCTCCACCGTAGACCAATTCCTTGTAGGGACCCTTCTCCCAGCTGGTGGCTGAGGCAAATTCCCGGCTGAAGTTGAAGAAGGCGATGAGCTTGCGGCCCTGGTACCACCGGCCAATGCCCAGCACATGGGGGTTGCCGGTGTCGAAGGTCCAGACGTCTGCCCGGGTGTCAAACACCGGCTCCGCGGCCCGAATCTCCTCCAGATGGCGCAGCCCCTGGAACTGCTTGCCCTGGCGCGTGGTCTCGTCATGGCGCATTTCTGCCAGATCCCACTGGAAGTTGCCGCGGTGGAGGTAGCGGCTGTCGTCCCACTTCTCGCCGTCCTGGTGGTAGGAGTAGTCGTTGAGCTGGCCCACCTCGTCGCCGCTGTAGAGGACGGGGATGCCGCTCTGGGTCAGCATCCAGGCGTGGAGCATCAGGTCGCAGGCCACGGCCCGCTCCAGCTTGGTCGAATCCCGCTCAAATTCCGCGGCTTCGACGCCGCAGAGAGAGGCGGTGGTGCCGCACAGCCGGGCGTCGCCCAGGCGGGGATCGTCGTTGTAGAGCTCGCCGCGGCTGTTGCTGCCGGGGAAGCGCCCGGTGAAGTAGTCGTTGAGGTACTTCTTGTGGGGCACCTCGGCAAAACCGAAGCGGCCATAGAGCCAGGGATAGTCCAAGCCCCAGCCGATGTCATCATGGCAGCGGAGATAGTTGAGGAACAAAAAGTCGCGGGGCAGGGCGCAGACGCTGTTCATCTGGTGGCGCAGCAGTGCCACATTGCCGGTGGCCAGGGTGTGCCAGGTAGTGGCCATGGTGGTGACGTTGTAGAGCATATGGCACTCGGGCTTCTCCGGCGTGCCGAAGTAGGGGGCCACCTTGGCCGGCTCCATGACGACCTCGCCCAGCAGCAGCACGCTGGGGCAGACGATCTCGGCCACCATGCGCATCATCCGCACCAGGGTGTGGACCTGGGGCAGGTTGCGGCAGGTGGTGCCCAGCTCTTTCCAGATGTAGGGTACTGCGTCGAGGCGGATCACATCGATGCCCCGGTTGGTGAGATAGAGGAGGTTTTCGGTCATGTCGTTGAAGACCGTGGGGTTGGCGTAGTTGAGGTCCCACTGGTAGGGATAGAAGTTGGTCATGACCACCTGTTGGGCATCCTCCAGCCAGGTGAAGCTGCCGGGGGCCGTGGTGGGGAAGACCTGGGGCACGGTCTTTTCAAACTCCCGGGGAATGTCCCAGTTGTCGTAGAAGAAGTACCGATCCCGGTAGCCTGGCTCTCCGGCCCGGGCCTTGCGGGCCCACTCGTGATCCTCGCTGGTGTGGTTCATCACAAAGTCCAGGCAGAGGCTCATGCCCTTGGCCCGGCAGGCGTCGGCCAGATGCTCCAAATCGTCCATGGTGCCCAGCTCCGGCTGCACCTTGCGGAAGTCAGCGACGGCATAGCCGCCGTCGCTGCGGCCCTTGGGGCTCTCCAGCAGGGGCATCAGATGGAGATAGTTGACGCCGCACTCGCTGAGGTAGGGGAGCTTCTCCTCCACCCCGCGGAGCGTGCCGGCAAAGGCATTGACATAGAGCATCATGCCCAGCAGATCCCGGCGGCGGTACCAATTCGGATCGGCTTCCCGCAGGGCATCCTGGGCGCGGAGGTCCTCCTTGCGATCCGCCCAGCAGCGGCGCAGCATGGAAATAAAGTATTCAAAGGCGCCCATGTCGTTGTGGTAGAGCTCGCAGTAGAGCCACTTCAGCTCGTCATAGTGCCGGGCCAGGCGCCGTTCAAAGACATCGTCCTTGGCGGGAGCGGGCGTTTTGACGGGAGCAGCTGCTTTCGCGGGGGTGGACTTTTTGGCAGGCGCGGCGGCTTTTGCGGGAGCGGGTTCTTTTACGGGAGCAGCGGCTTTTACGGGAGCGGGCTCTTTCATGGGAGCAGCTGCTTTGACGGGAGCGGGTTCTTTCACGGGAGCAGCCGTTTTCACGGGAGCGGGTTCTTTCATGGGAGCAGCTGCTTTGACGGGAGCGGGTTCTTTCACGGGAGCAGCTGCTTTGACGGGAGCGGGTTCTTTCACGGGAGCAGCCGTTTTCACGGGAGCGGGTTCTTTTACAGGAGCAGCCGTTTTCACGGGAGCGGGTTCTTTTACAGGAGCAGCCGCTTTGACGGGAGCGGGTTCTTTTACGGGAGTGGCGGTTTTCACGGGAGCGGGCTCTTTCACGGGAGCGGGCTCTTTCACGGGAGCAGCCGCTTTCACCGGAGCAGCGGCTTCGGCAGAGACATTGACAGGCTTCTCGCTGGACGCCGCCTTTTTTGCCGGTGCATGTGCGGCCTTGGCGGCAGTCTTTTTCTTTTTCTGAGTCAACGGAGATTCCTCCTTGTCATAATGATTGGCAAATGAATAATTGGCTTATGAAACGGTGGTCATATCGTCAATGGGCCCGGAGAAGCTGCCCCGAAGGCCGTAGACGACGTGGCTGAGGACGTATTGGCCGTGGTTTACGAAAATTTCCACCAGATTGGGTTCTACATAAATCTCCAGGGGGCAGCACGGAGCGGAGATGGGCGGAGTGCTGGCGGTCATCCGGTAGCCGGGGATTTGGTCGAACACTTGGCTGCGATCTGCCGTGACGGCGCCTCTTTCCCGGCGGATTTGATAACCGAAGAGGTCCAGGGACGCGCCTTCTGGGAGAGAGGCCAGGATTCGCAGCGGCATTGTGGGCCGCGGGGAAGACACCGGCTGGGTGAACTGCGCGACCACCTGGGGGTGGGGCCGGAAGAAAACGCGCCCGTTCTCCCACTCCGCCACCCGGGGCAGAGACATCATCCCACGCCAAGGACCGCGGCCGTCGGCCTCGCCGCGCACCGCTTGAGGCATCCGCATCCAGCCGATCAGGACGCGGCGGCCTTGGTCGTCCAGCGTGGACTGGGGCGCGTAGAGATCCAGGCCCCAGTCGAGATACGTGAAGGGCGCCAGAAGCCGGAGCGTACAGGTGTCCTCGGCAAAGTCCGCCGGGGCGTACATGGTCTGGTCGGCATACGGAAGGCCATCCTGTATCACTCCCATGGGTGAACCCACCAGCAGGTAGCTGCTGCCCAGGGGGAAGAGATCGGGACACTCCAGCATCGATCCAAAGGACGGATCGGTATAGCTGTTGGCGTAATTCCAATGCGTGCCGTCCCCGCTGCGATAAAAGAGAACCTTGCCCTGCCCCTGGGCTTTGCTGCCCAGGATCATGTAGTAGCCGCCGTCCGAGGCCCAGACCTTGGGGTCGCGGGTGTCGGCGGCGTCGCCCAGGGCCGGGTCCTCCAGCACAGGGATGATCTGCCGCTTGGACCAGTTGTCAAAGGTTCTGCCGTCCGGGGAGACGAGCATGGCCTGGCTGGTCTGCAGACCTCCGCCGCGGGCCAGATGAATATCCTCCGGCTCTTCCGCCAGATAGCGCACCGCAGAATAATAGAGATGCAGCTTACCGTCAAGTTCCAGGGCGCTGCCGGAGAAGACGCCGTTTCGATCGTATGCTTTTGAGGGAAACAGCGCGATCCCCAGGTGCGTCCAATGGACCAGATCGTGGCTGACGGCGTGGCCCCAATGCATGGTGCCCCAGCGGGGGGCGTAGGGGAAATGCTGATAAAACAGGTGATATGCCCCGTGAAAATAGAGAAACCCGTTGGGATCATTGATCCAATTCCCCGGAGCTTTCAGATGGAGAAAGTCGGTAATCATAGAACACCTTCTCACAAAATAGGCGCCGGCGGAATGGCTCCGGCGCAAAATCCATTGCGCCGCTGGAGTGTCTGCTGCCGGGGCGCATATCATGCCGGGCTGCAACTCGTTCCATGAAACGACCATTTGGCCGGCACAGCAAAATGGAACCGGTTACGTTCCGGTTTATTGTAACACTCATGAGGAGAGCAGGTCAACTGCTTCCGGCGTAAAAAACGATTTTTGTCAATTCTGTACCAATGGGCTGGCGCCAATAGAGCCGCGCTTCCAAAGACGGGTGGCTGCCATCTTGCGGTTGCGTCCGGCGTGGCTCTTTGCTATAATATTGTCTACTGAATAAACCGCTGCGCGGCTGATTTGTGCGGCAAAGCCCGTGTAATCCCACAAAAACAGTACCTTTTGCTGTTTTAACCAAACGCGGGAGACATATAAGTTGCAGATTTCCAAAGAAGGGCCATTCTATGGAGATAAAAAAGAACGCTACATACGGCGATATTGCCAAATACACCAAGTTCTCAAAAACCACGATCTCCCGTTATTTCAATGACCCCGACACGTTGGCACCGGCCAGCCGGGAGATTATCGCCAAAGCACTGGTCGACCTCGACTATCAGGAAAACAAGGTGGCGCGGATTTTAGCCAACGGCCAGACGGAATTCATTGGCGTGATTGTGCCGGACTTCTATCACCACTTTTTTTATGAGATTCTCAACCGTATTCTCGGAACTTATGAGAACAATGGCTATAAATTTCTGGTTTTTGTAGGCAACAAAAAGGGGGAGATGGAGCGGCGGTACATCCAAGAGCTGATGGCCTACCAAATCGAGGGGTTGATTGTCCTCAGCCACACCCTCCCTTCCCAGGAATTGGCCGAACTGCAGATTCCCGTCGTCACCATTGAACGGGAGGACCAGTTTGTCTCCAGCGTCAACACCGATAACGAATTGGGCGGCCGGCTGGCTGCGGCGCATCTGGCGGAGCTGGACTGCGACGTGCTGATTCACATCAACTCCCATTCCTCGGAAGGTATCCCGGCTTACGACCGCGTCTCTGGCTTCTCCCAATACTGCCGGGAAAACGGGCTCCGCCATCAGGTGATCATTCGGCCTCTGGACGTCTCCTATGAGGCGGACAAGCAGACCCTGACGGAAATTCTGGAGCAAGTGGAGGCGCAGTATCCGGGCCAGCGGAAGGGAATCTTTATTTCCAACGACACCTTGGCCAACGGCTTTTTGAATGTCTTGTTCCACAAATTCGGCTGCCTGCCGTCCACATATCGCCTCATCGGCTTTGATGACTCCCCGGCTTCCCGGGCGGCAGTTGTGCCCATCAGCACCGTGGGTCAGCGGCTGGAACAGTTGGCGCAAGAGGCCATGGCGCTGCTGTCCGACCAAATCCGGGCAAAGAAAAGCGGCGCTGCTTCCAGCGCCCCCGTACATCGGGTGGTGGAGCCGGTGCTGATCCGGCGGGATACCACTGCCGGCTGAGTTGTGCCATATCACAGAGAACCGCCCCTGCCAGATGGCAGGGGCGGTTCTCTGTGACTTTATCGACTTTATCAGCCTTCTTCGGCCTTCTTGGCTTCTTCGATGATCTTGGCCTGGTTCATCTGCGGCACTTCCTCATAGCGGACAAACTTGAGGCTGTAGGAGCCACGACCCTGGGTCATGGACCGCAGATCGATGGCATAGGAGGACATTTCGCCCATGGGCACTTCAGCGTCCACCACCTGCTGGCCGTCGCCGGTGGGGGTCATGCCCATGACGCGGCCCCGGCGCTTGTTGAGGTCGCCGATGATGTCGCCCAGGTTAGCATCGGGGATGTAGACCTTCAGCTCGCCGATGGGCTCCAGCAGGGTGGGGGCAGCGGTGGGGATGCCTTCCTTATAGGCAATGCCCGCGGCGGTCTGGAAGGCCATATCGGAGGAGTCCACCGGATGGTAGGAGCCGAAGTACAGCGTAGCCTTCAGGAACACCAGGGGATAGCCGGCCAGGACGCCCTTGCCGATGCAGTTGCGCAGGCCCTTTTCGACGGAGGGGATGAAGTTCTTCGGCACGCAGCCGCCGACGGTCTCATCGGCAAAGACGAGGTCCTCGGTCTCGGTCTGGGGCTCGAAGCGGATGTAGACGTCGCCGAACTGGCCGTGGCCGCCGGACTGCTTCTTGTGCCGGCCGTGGACCTCGACCTTTTTCTTGATGGTCTCGCGGTAGGCAATCTTGGCGGGCCGCAGTTCAGCCTCCACCTTGAACTTGCTCAAGAGCTTGGAGCAGATGACGCCCAGGTGGATATCGCCCACGCCGGAGATGATCATTTCCTTGGTCTCGGTGTTGGTGCCGAAGCGGAAGGAGGCGTCCTCCTCGTTGAGCTTGGTGAGGCCGGCGGCGATCTTGTCCTCCTGGCCCTTGACCTTGGCGTAGATGGCCATGGTATAGCAGGGCTCGGCGTATTCCATGGGCTTCAGAGCCGTGACCTTACCGGCGAGGCCCAGGGTGTCGCCGGTCTTGACGCTGCCCAGCTTGGTGGCGACGCCGATGTCGCCGCAGCAGACTTTTGCGGTCTTCGTGAGGCTCTTGCCCTTGGCGAAGAAGATGTTGCTGAGCTTTTCGGTGGAGCCGGTGCGGGCGTTGACGACGCTCATGCCCTCGGTGATATCGCCGGAGATGACCTTGAAGTAGGAGTTTTTGCCGAACTGGTCGGAAATGGTCTTGAAGACGAAGAGCGCAGGGCTGCCCTTGGGATCCAGCAGCAGCTCGCCGCCGTCTGCGGTCTCCATGGCACGGCCCTCCAGCGGGTTGGGGCAGAACTTCACCAAATATTCCATCACGCGCTTGCTGCCGTAGCCGGCCAGCGCGCTGCCGCAGAATACCGGCGTGATGGACCGCTGACGCATACCGTCTTTGACGCCCTGAATGAGTTCCGCCTCAGTGAAGGGCTCCTCCATGAAGAACTTCTCCATAAATTCCTCGCTGGTCTCGGCCACCTGCTCGGAAAGCTCTGCCAGGTACTCGTCGCAGCGGGCCTCTGCCTCGGGAGTCAGCGCCGCGGAATTGCCTTCGGTGTCCCGGGCGGTGCGGCTCAGGAGGTCCACCAGGCCGACGCACTTGTCGCCCTTCATCATGGGGAAGATCAGCGGCACGACGGTGTTGCCGAAAGCGGCGCGCATATCGTCCACGACCTTGTAGTAGTTGGCGTGATCCTCGTCCATCTTGGAGATATAGAACATAGTGGGCAGCTTGGCGTCCTTGAGGGACTTCCAGGCCTTCTCGGTGCCGACGGAGATGCCGCCCTTGGCCGAGAGGACGATCAGGCCGGCGTCGGCCACGCGGAGGGACTGGACGATCTCGCCGGCAAAGTCGAAGAAGCCGGGATTGTCCAGAATGTTGATCTTGCAATGATCAAACTCCACCGGGATGATGGAAGTGGAAATAGAATACTGCCGCTTGATCTCCTCGGGGTCAAAGTCAGAAACGGTATTGCCGTCGGCAATGGAGCCCAGACGGTCGGTGCCGTTGGTTAAAAACAGCATATCCTCAGCCAGGATGGTCTTTCCGTCTCCACCATGTCCCAGCAGGCAAATCGTGCGAATGTCCTTGGCAGTGTAGCTCATAACGATTGTTTCTCCTTTCCGTGGGCCTGTCAATTGAGGGGAAGCGGCCCTGCTTGCGGCAAAAGCTTTTTACCGCCTAACAGAATAAATTATAATTCATTCCCAAAACGAATGCAATTACAATCTGTCTTGTCCGGCGTAGTGCCCAAATATTTGTGCCATTTGGAGAAATTGAGCCTTAAAATTTATTAGCTTTTCCCAACAAACCCTGTCACCATCAAGGTGGGAACCTGCCAAAGAAGCTGATAGAGAAGTAGATTGAGGGCAGAGGCAGAGGCTGTGGAGTCCAGGTAAGTGAGGATGCACATCAGCGCGGTACCCAAAATACCGGAAAGGATCGACAGGACCAGCGCCCCGTGGACCGTCCGGCGCAGCTGCCGTCCGCCGGTGACGGCGGCGGCAAAGCTCACAAAGCTGTCCCGGGCCATCAGCGCCCCCTGGCGTCCGTGTTCCCCGGCCTCCTGGCTGGAGAGGCGGGCCCGCTCGGCCACCACCGGGAACTCCAGCCGGTCGGTGGAGATCTTATAGCGCTTTTTCACCAGTGCAGGCGTGATCATAAAGTCCCGCGTGGCCAGCACCGGCGTGAGGCCGGGGCTGCGCAGCACTGCCGTGAGTCCGGCGCGGCAGGTGGACGCCGGCGCATAGGTCAGGGCGAAGACGCCCACCAGCTCCTGGTTCACCGAGATATACACCGCCGACTGGACCCGGGTGCCCTCGGGCACGTGGACGCCCATCAGCCGCATAAAGGGGAGGGAGCCCAGCAGCACCACATCGCCGCGAATCTCGGCGCCCAGGCCGCCGCCCTCGTACTGGCGGAAGGAGTCGGCGCTGTAGCGCCGGCCGTTTTCGCTTTTCATCACCTCTTCAAAGAGGGGGACAAGGCCGCTGCCGGCAGCCTGCAGCACGGCGGTGGCGTAACCCACCACTTGGCGGATGGGCATGTCGGAATACATCTTCATGCCGTTCATGGAGATGTTGGATTTGGGAAAGAGGTCGGCGTCCTCGATGACGATGCCGCCCTCGCCACTGAGAATCTTGGCGCCGCGCCAGCCGCAGATGGCGGCGCCGGCCCGGTTCAACCGGCGGGCCAGCAGGGCAAAGGGCCGGGCACAGCTCAGGAAGGCGCCGGCGGGCAGTGCCGCAGAGAGGAGCGCTGCCCAGGCCCAGAGGAAGTTGCTGCCGCCCTGTATCGCGGCAAACACCGCCAGGCCTGCTGTCACCACCAGCATCAGCGGGGCGTAGACCCGCATGGCCTTCTGGGCGGCGTCGGGCGTTTCCAGCATGGCGGTAAAGTCCTGCAGGCTGCCCTCCCGGCGGAAGATGCAGTCGAGGCCATGCCAGGCTTTTTCTTCTTTGACGGCTGCCACCGGTGCGTCCATGGACAGGACCGTCTTCAGAGTGCGCCACTTGGCGCGCTTTTCCAGGGTGATACTCCAGAGCGCCAGCAGCAGCATCAGAGCCGGAGCGGTACAGAAGGGAAGCCGTTGGGCCGGAATGGCAAAAAACGCATCGGCCACCGTCACCAATACCGTCACGGTCAGCAGAGACATCAAGTCGAATTTCAGCCGCAGGGCCTGATAAATGCCCCGCAAAAACACTTCCGCCGTCAGGAGACTCTGCACCAGCAGCAGCGCCAGCATGGCCACGGAGAGCCCCCAGGTGCTGCCGGTGAGATCCAGCCCGCCCACGGGGAAGCTGGCAAGGCACAGCAAAACGGCCGAAGCGATGGTCAGAAAGACGTTGGTCATCAGGCGGATGCGCAGTGTCCCGGCCTTGGCGTAGTCGGCACAGGCATCCTCCGGCGAGGGGTAGACGATCTCGGGCTCCTCCCGCTTCCGGGCTTTTTCCGCGGCCCGCTGGGCACGCCGCTCCTGGCTCTCCAGCCGGCGCCGGCGTTTTTCCTCCCGCTTCTGGGCGAGGAGCAGCTCTGCTTCGGGAATCGGCGGCTCCTCGGGCATTTCCACCGGGGTAGAGGGGGCCGGAGGCTCTTCTTCCGCGTCTTCCTCCGTCACAGGGCCGAAGCGGATGGTGTCGCCGGAGAGATCGGTGATTTTAAACCGGGGCTTTTCCCGCTGTTCTGCCGCCACCCGCATCACCGCAGGGAGCTGCTGTGCGGGCTCGGCCGGGGACTGCGCTTCGGGTACGGGCTCCGGTTCCGGCGTCGGTTCGGGCGCCGGGGCCGGCGCAGGGTCCGGTTTGGACGCGGGCTCCGGCGGTGTGGTCCAGGAACCGAATTCCCGCATGATGTCCTCCAGCGAGTATTCTTCCTCCGAAACAGGGGCATCGTTATAAAATTGTTCCTCCTGCTCCAGGTGCTTGTCCATGGTGGTTCTCCAATCTGATAAAGGTAACGGGACACGCAAAGGCCGCTGGCATCGGGGCATAAACCCTTTGCCAGCCGCGCTTGCTTTATCGAGCGGCGGTATATCGCTGCCGCACGGCCTCGTAGAGCAGCACGGCGGCGGCGGACGAGGCGTTGAGGGAGTTGATTTGTCCCTTCATGGGGATGGAAAGCAGCAGATCGCACCGCTCCGCCACAAGCCGGCTCATGCCGAAGCCCTCCGAGCCGATGACGATGGCCGTGGGGCCCTGGAAGTCGGCGTGGTAGAGGTCGGTGGTGCCGGCGGCGTCAGTGCCGAAGACCCAGATGCCCTGGCGCTTTAAATCCTCAATGGTGGAGGCCAGGTTGGAAACCCGGGCCACCGGCATGTGCTCTACGGCGCCGGCGGAGGTCTTGGCCACCACGGCGGTCAGGCCTACGCTGCGGCGCTTGGGGATGATGACGCCGTGGGCGCCGGCGCACTCGGCGGTGCGGAGGATGGCGCCCAGATTGTGCGGGTCGGACAGCTCATCGCAGAGAATCAGCAGCGGCGCTTCGCCCCGGTCCGCCGCCCGCTGGAGGATCTCCTCCACCGTGGCGTAGCTGTGGGCCGCGGCCTGGGCGATGATGCCCTGGTGGGCATGGGTCTGGCTCATCTGATCCAGTCGGCGCCGGTCCACCTGCACCACGGCGGCGCCGGCTTCCCGGGCCAGAGCTGCCAGGCGGGAGAGCGCCCGGTCTGTGTCGCCGTCGGCCACAAAGACCTTGTCCAGGGTTCGGCCGGATTTCAGCGCCTCGGATATGGCGTTGCGACCTTCAATCAAATCCGTCGCTTCCGCCCGTTCCCGGGGCTCGCGGCGGGAATAGTTCTTTTTATCCATGTTCGTCTCCAACTTGATCTTGGGGGATTTTTCCCAGATTATTGACAAGATACCAACATATAGTATAGCAGGATTGCCGACAGGATACAAGGGAAACGGTCAAAATTCTCGGGAATTTCAAAGCTGGGATATTCATAGAAAATTTACAGGAAGTTGCAGCTTTCTCCTTGTATCCGTGGGATTTTTATGCTAATATGGATACGATTTTATGGTGCCCCGCTTTTGACCATCTGCGGCGGCTCCTTCTCTTTCTTTGCAAAAGGAGGCGCAGGCCTTGAACAACGATCCGAAAAAAAATCACTCCGGGCGGGACCCGCAGAACGACCCGGATCAGAGTAAACGCACCAAAAGCATCCTCACCATGGTCGTGGTGGCGCTGGTGTTTACCGTCATCATCAACCTCATTTATACCAGTATATCCAATTCTTACCTCAAGCAAATCACTTACACCGAATTTACCGATATGCTGGAGGCAGGGCAGGTTCAGGCTGTCGACATTGACACCGACCGCTTTCTGATCCTCACCAAGGAGGAGGCCGAGAAGCCCTCGGCCAAGCAGATCATTTATTATACGGGCCGCGCCTCCGGCTGGGACTATTCGGCGCTCGACGCCGAGCTGGACGCCCAGGGCGTGGAGAAGGACGTGCCCATCGTCGAGGAAATGAGCCCGCTGCTCTCCATCCTGCTCACCTGGATCTTGCCGCTGGCGATCTTCTACCTGGTCATCAGCCTCTTTATGAACTCCATGAGTAAGCGCATGGGCGGTGGCGGCGGCATCGGCGGCATCGGCCAGAGCAAGGCTAAGGTCTATATGGAAAAGGAGACCGGCGTCACCTTTGCCGACGTGGCCGGCCAGGACGAGGCCAAGGAATCCCTGGTGGAGATCATCGACTTCCTCCACAACCCCCAGAAGTACGCCGCCATCGGCGCCAAGCTCCCCAAGGGCGCGCTACTGGTGGGCTCCCCCGGTACCGGCAAGACGCTGCTGGCCAAGGCCGTGGCCGGCGAGGCCAAGGTGCCCTTCTTCTCCATCTCCGGCTCGGACTTTGTGGAGATGTTCGTGGGCGTCGGCGCCAGCCGCGTCCGGGACTTGTTCCAACAGGCCGCCAAGGTGGCTCCGGCCATCGTGTTCATCGACGAGATCGACGCCATCGGCCGCACCCGGGATTCCCGCTTCGGCGGCAACGACGAGCGCGAGCAGACCCTCAACCAGCTGCTGGCCGAGCTGGACGGCTTCGACTCCAGCAAGGGCGTCGTCATCCTGGCCGCCACCAACCGGCCCGAGATTCTCGACAAGGCCCTGCTGCGGCCCGGCCGCTTTGACCGGCGCATCACGGTGGACCGGCCCAACCTGGCCGGACGGTATCAGACCCTCCGGGTTCACACCAAGAACATCAAATTGGCCGAGGACGTGGACCTCAACAAGATCGCCCAGGCCACGGCCGGCGCCGTGGGCGCGGACCTGGCCAACCTGGTCAACGAGGCTGCTCTCCGGGCCGTGCGCATGGGCCGCAAGGCCGTCAATCAGGAGGACCTGATGGTCTCCTTCGAAGTGGTCATCGCCGGCACGGAGAAAAAGGGCACCGTCCTCACCGACATGGAAAAGCGCATGGTTGCCTATCACGAGGTGGGCCACGCCCTGGTCGCTGCCCTCCAGAAGCACTCCCAGCCGGTGTCTAAGATCACCATCGTGCCCCACACCTCCGGCGCGCTGGGCTACACGCTCCAGATGCCCGAGGAGGAGAAGTTCCTCAGCTCCAAGGAAGAACTCATCACCGAGCTGGAGACACTGCTGGGCGGCCGCGCCGCCGAGCAGGTGGTCTTCGGTTCCATGACCACCGGTGCCTCCAATGACATCGAGCGGGCCACAGAGTTGGCCCGGCGGATGATCACCCAGTACGGCATGAGCGAGCGCTTCGGCCTGATGGCGCTGTCCACGGTGTCCAACCCCTATCTGGACGGCAGCACCATGATGAACTGCGCCGACGTCACCGCGGCCCAGGCCGACGAGGAGATCAAAGAGCTGCTGGCCAAGTGCTATGCAAAATCCTGCCAGGTGCTGCGGGAAAACCGGGGCCTCCTGGACGAGATCGCGCTGTTCCTTCTGCAGAAGGAGACCATTACCGGCGACGAGCTGATGGCCTATGTCAACGCCGACAAGCAGCAGCTGCCGCCCGCCGAGGAAGAGACCACGGAGGAGCCGGAAGCCCCCCAGCAGCCCGAGGCATAAATAGAAATGCCGCCGTACGGATTCGTAGGGGCCGATGCCCACATCGGCCCACCGCCGTAAGGCGGCATTTTCCGGCATCTGTGAAAGGAGAACGCCTATGCTCACCACGACGCTGATTCCCGATACCGCCGAGGTGGAAAAGAACCTCAGCGCCTTGCAGAAATTTCTAGACTCCATCAGCCTCACGAAAATCGTCACCGCCCTGGTGCTGCTGGCCGTGTGCCTGCTGATGACGAAGCTCATCTTGAAGGGGCAGGACAAGCTCCTGGGCCGCTCCAAGCTGGATAAGAGCCTCCACGGCCTCACTCGCTCCTTTACCAAGATCCTCCTCCTCTTTATCACCGTCATGGTGGTGGCCGGCAGTCTGGGGATCGACACCTCGTCCCTGCTGGCCGTTTTAAGCGTCGCCGGCCTGGCCGCGTCCCTGGCGCTCCAGGATTCCCTCTCTAATCTCGCCAGCGGCATCAACATCCTTCTCACTAAGCCCTTCGTGGTGGGCGACTTTGTCACTGCCGGCACCTACAGCGGCACGGTCCAGGAGATCCGCATCGCCTATACCCAGCTCAGCACCCCGGAAAACCAGGTGGTGATGATCCCCAACCGCACCGTCACCGCCTCAGTGATCATCAATTACTCCACCCAGAGCAAGCGGCGGCTGGATCTGACGGTCTCAGCCTCCTATGACGCCCCCACGGAACTGGTGCTGGAGGCCCTGCGGGAAGCCGCTGCCATCCCGCAGGTGCTGCCGGACGAACCCTCCATGTTCCGCCTGAGCGGCTATGGCGACAGCGCCATCAACTATTTGCTCCGGGTGTGGACCACCACGGCGGACTACTGGGACGCCTATTTCGACATCCTGGAGCGGGTGCGCACCAGCTTCGAGGCCCGTGGGATCGAGATGACCTACCCCCATCTCAACGTCCATATGGCCCCCACGGAAACGTCGTGAGCCGGCGCAGACCGCCACTTTCCAGGGCTTGTTTCCCATCCCTGACCCCCTCAGGGGGATATCTCCATGATCTTTGCCCCGAAAACCCGGAAACCCCGGTTTTCGGGGCTTTGTTCATTCTTACCAATTCGGAAAAGTTTAGCGAATCACGTTGACTTCCCTCAGAGAACTTGATAAAATAGGGCCAGTGAAACGGAGTGTCCAGAGGCCCAAGGGGGCAGTCTGGCCATTCTCTATGCGGTAAACAGACCGCCCTGTTTCCCGCAGTGCAAAGCGCTACTATTATGAAAGTAGGAGGACACTACATTGAAGGATTGGAAGGATTGGGATCGCCTAATCACAGTCGATCAGATGGAAGAAGCGACTGCCACCCTTTTGGAAACCGGCGCCAAGGTCGGCGCGGATTCCTGGCAGCAGCGCGTCAAGAACCAGACCCCCCACTGCGGCTTCGGCGAGGCAGGTACCTGCTGCCGGATCTGCTCCATGGGCCCCTGCCGCATCACCAAGAAGGCCCCTCGCGGCATCTGCGGCTGCGACGTCCATGGCATCGTCGCCCGGAACTACCTGCGGTTTACCGCCGGCGGCTCCGCCACCCACTCGGATCACGGCCGTTCCATCGCCCATACCCTGTACCTGGCCAAAGAGGGCGGCTCCTATCAGGTCAAGGACCCCGAGAAGCTCAAGAGAATCGCCAAGGAGTGGGACATCGAGACCGAAGGCAAGGACATCTATGATCTGGCCCACGAGGTCGCGCTTACCGGCCTGATGGAGTACGGCAAGCCCTTCGGCACCCAGCGCTTCGCCAAGCGCGCCCCCGAACATACCCAGGAGCTGTGGGACAAGGCCGGCATCACCCCCCGCGCCATTGACCGCGAGGTCTCCCAGTCCATGCATATGACCCATATGGGCTGCTCCTCCCTGCCTGAGGCCCTGATCCGGCAGTCTCTGCGCGCCGGCCTTTCCGACGGCTGGGGCGGCTCCATGATGGGTACCGAGCTCTCCGACGTCCTCTTCGGCACCCCCAAGCCTGTTGACACCGAGGCGAATATCGGCGTCATGGAGAAGGACATGGTCAACATCGTCGTCCACGGCCACGACCCCTCCCTCTCTGAGATGGTCGTGTTCTATGCCCAGGACCCCGAAATGATCGCCCTGGCCAAGCGTTACGGCGCCAAGGGCATCAACGTCTGCGGCGTCTGCTGCACCGCCAACGAAGTGGCCATGCGTCACGGCATCCCCATGGCCGGTAACTTCCTGCAGCAGGAGAACGTGGTCCTCACCGGCGCCTGCGAGGCCATTGTCGTGGACGTCCAGTGTATCTTCCCCGCTCTGGGCCCCCTCTCCAAGTGCTTCCATACCAAGTTCGTCACCACCTCTCCCATCGCCCGGATGCCCGACTCCGAGTACATCGAGTTCCACGAGGAGACTGCGGCTGACAACGCCAAGGCCATCGTGAAGATGGCGGTGGAGAACTTCCAGAACCGCAACCAGGATCTGGTCAACATTCCGCAGCTCAAGAGCAAGGCCCGCGTGGGCTACTCCGTCGAGGCCATCAAGAAGTGCCTGGACGGCGTCACCAACTCCCATGTGGACGAGCTGGGCACACTGAAGCCTCTGGCCGACGTCGTCAAGGCCGGCGTCCTCCGCGGCGCTGTGGCCATGGTCGGTTGCAACAACCCCAAGGTCCGCCCCGACACCGCGCACATTGAGCTGATGAAGAAGCTCCTCAAGAACGACATCATCGTCATCGTCTCCGGCTGCTCCGCCCAGGCTGCCGCTAAGGCCGGCCTCATGGACCCCGAAGCCAAGGAGTTCTGCGGCGAGGGCCTGAAGCGTGTCTGCGAGCTGGTGGGCATTCCTCCTGTGCTGCACATGGGTTCCTGCGTGGATATCTCCCGTATGATGGTTCTGGCCTCCGACCTGGCCAAGGACTGGGGCTGCAACATCTCCCAGATCCCGCTGTGCGGCTGCGCGCCCGAGTGGATGAGCGAGAAGGCCGTCTCCATCGGCAACTACGTCGTTTCCACCGGTATCGACACGTTCCTCGGCGTTGATCCCTACTCCAAGGGTTCCGAGGAAGTCACCGAGCTGCTCCAGGGCGAAACCGGCATCAAGCAGTGGGTCGAGGCCAACTACACCGTGGAGCTGGACATCGAGAAGATGGGCGACATGATGATCGAGCGCATCGAGCAGAAGCGCGCCGCGCTGGGCATCTAAATCTGACAATATCCGAGGTCTTTGCAGTATGAAAATCGCATTCACCGGCAAGGGCGGCGTGGGTAAAACCACCCTGGCCTCCACGCTGGCACGGCTCTACGCCGACGAGGGCCGCCCGGTCCTAGCCGCCGACGTGGATCCGGACGCCAACCTGGGGTTGGCGCTGGGCCTCTCTGAGGAGGAGGTCAACGCCATAGTGCCGGTCTCCAAAATGAAGGAGCTGGCCAAGGAGCGCACCGCCGCCAACGAAAGCAACACCTTTTATAAGCTCAACCCCCAGGTCTCCGACCTGCCGGACAAGCTGAGCAAGGATATCAACGGCGTCAAGCTCCTGGTGATGGGCACCGTGGATACCGGCGGCAGCGGCTGCGTCTGCCCCGAGCACGTGATGCTCAAGGCCATCTTATCTAGCCTGGTCTTCCGCAAGGATGATGTGGTCATCATGGACATGGAGGCCGGCCTGGAGCATCTGGGACGCGGCACCGCCAGCATGATGGACCAGTTTATCGTGGTCATCGAGCCCGGCGCCCGGTCGGTCCAGACCTATGGCCGCATCAAGGAGCTGGCGAAGGACATCGGCGTCACCAAGGTCCGGGTGGTGGCCAACAAGGTCCGCGACGAATCCGACGAGGAATTCGTCCGTACCCACATCCCCCCCGAGGACCTGCTCGGCATGATCCACTACAACGCCGAGGTCATCGACGCTGACCGCAAAGGCCTCTCTCCCTATGATCTCAGCCCCAAGGCCGTGGAGGAAATCCGCGCCATCAAGGCTGTGATCGACTCGCAAGAATAACAAAGGCAACACCGCACAATTGTGTCTGCGGCCTTCACCCAATCTTTTGCCCCATCCGTACAGTTTTAAAAGGGGGAAATACATACAGTATTCCCGCCCTTTTAAAACTTTCGGCTGAGACAAAACCTTTGGCCGAACGCGCTTGCCAAATCATGCGCTGCCGCCTTGAAACTTCGAAAGGAATGAACATAGAATGGCATTATTTGAACGCGTATTCCGCGGCTCCGACGAGATGTTCGCCAAGGCCGAGGCCGACGTCAACCAGCTTGTGGCCGAGCTGGGCGCCGACGCTCCCCTCGCCATGCCCAGCACCGCTTACTACCTGGCCTGTATCTATGCCTACATCGGCAAGAAAGTGACCACCGTCGGCGAACTCCAGGCCGCGCTCCAGGACGTCAAGGCCATGATGCTCCGCGAGCCCAGAACCAACTCCATTTTCTCCTCCGGCGTCGGCACCGCCATCGCCGCCGAGATGATCGAGGCCTGCAAGTATGCCCGCTCCGCCGCCCCCTATGAGGGCACCCACTACCACGGCCACTTTGTGGACGCCGAGGTCCGTGAGCTGGGCGTGCCCCTGGTCACCGGCGATATCCCCGGCTTCGTCGTTATGATCGGCCCCGCCCCCTCCGCTGAAGAGGCTGTGGAGACCATCAAGGGCTATCAGTCCCGCGGTATTTTCGTCTTCCTGATCGGCGGCATCATCGAGCAGGCCGTGGAGAAGGGCGTGTCCATGGGCTTCCCGGTCCGTGTGGTCCCCGTGGGCGAGGACATCTGGGCCGTCGGCCATGTCATCAGCCTGGTCGTCCGTGCCGCCATGATCTTCGGCAACATCCAGCCCGGCGATTGGGACGGCTTCCATAAGTACACCTTCGACCGCATCAACGCCTTCGTCAACGCCTACAAGCCCGTCAACGACATCACCGTGGCCTGCGGCGCCGGCGCCATCAAGATGGGCTTCCCTGTCATCACCAACGACCACGACGATATGTGGGCCGTGCCGAAGAGCCTGATCATCTACGACAATACCCAGGACTGGATCGACACCTCCCTGGAGGCCCGCGGCATCAAGCTGAAGATCACCAAGATCGACATCCCCGTGGCTTACTCTTCCGCCTTTGAGGGCGAGATCATCCGCCGCGGCGATATGCAGATCGAAATCGACGGATCCCGGAAGGACTGCTTCGAGCTGGTCCGCACCAAGGACGCCTCCGAGATCGAGGACCACAAGATCGAAGTGGTCGGCCCCGAGATGGACGAGTTCGAGGTCGGCGCCAAGATCTCCCTGTCCTACACTGTCGAGGTTGCCGGCAAGACCATGCAGCCCGACTTCGAGCCCGTGTTTGAGCGGAAGATCCACCAGTTCCTCAACTGCGTTGAGGGCCTGATGCACACCGGCCAGCGCGATATGATCCGCATCCGTGTCTCCAAGGCTGACTTTGAGGCCGGCTTCCGGTTCAAGCACATCGGCGAAGTCCTCTACGCCAAGATCAAGTCCGAGTTTGATACCGTCGTGGACAAGTGCCAGGTGCGCATTGTGGTTGGCGACGAGGCCAATGCCGAGCTGCGCAAGGAGGCCAACGAGGTCTTCAATGCCCGTGACGAGCGCCTGAAGACCATGACCGATGAGTCCGTGCCGGTGTTCTACTCCTGCATCATGTGCCAGGCTTTCTCCCCCAGCCACGTCTGCATCGTCACCCCCGAGCGTCTGGGCCTCTGCGGCGCCGTCAGCTGGCTGGACGCCAAGGCGACCAATGAGCTGGATCCCCAGGGCCCCTGCCAGGTCGTCACCAAGGAGCGCTGCATCGACGAGCGCACCGGCCGCTACGAGGACGTGGACGAGGCCGTCGCTGAGTACTCTCACGGCGCGCTGGAGCACGTCACCCTGTACTCCCTGCTGGAGGACCCCATGACCTCCTGCGGCTGCTTCGAGTGCATCTGCGGCATCGAGCCCTGCTCCATGGGCGTGGTCATCACCTGCCGTGAGTACGCCGGCATGACGCCCCTGGGCATGACCTTCTCCGAAATGGCCTCCATGACCGGCGGCGGCGTGCAGACTCCCGGCTTTATGGGCCACGGCAAGCACTACATCGCCTCCAAGAAGTTCCTCAAGGCTGAGGGCGGCGTCGTCCGTCTGGTGTGGCTGCCCAAGGATCTGAAGGATCAGATCCGCGACAAGCTCAATGAGACCGCCAAGGAACTCTTTGACATCGACAACTTTGCCGACATGGTGGCAGACGAGACCAGCTGCCCCAACGGCGACCCCGAAGAGCTGATGACCTTCCTCTCCGAGGTGGGCCACCCGGTTCTGGGCCTGGAGCCTCTGGATATGTAATGTCCCTGCTGCCGGTGCGGCGCGGGCCGTGAGCCCGCGGCTGCCGGCGAAAGGGCGCCAATCCCCCTTTGCGTAGGACGGACACCTATGCAAGGGGGGATTGTTTCTATGCTTGGCATATGCCGAGGCGGGGGAGCGGCGTCCGGACTGCCGACCCGGATGGGAGAATTTACAGCGAGCAGGAATTTTAGTTGACGCAGACCAGGTTGTATTGTAAGATAATAATGAGAAACTACAGCTCTTTTTATACTGATTCTCTTTTAAAATGTTTCATCAACTCGGATAAAAGATTTTAATGAGAGAATCACATGAGACGGGAACCTGTGATTTTCGACCGCGAAAATCACAGGTTTGGCAGCGCCGCAAGGCGATGCCTTTTTGATTAAAATCAAAGATTTTAATCAAAAAATAGTATTAGTATTTTTTGAGGTGATAAGCAATGCATTGGTCGGAAAAAATCGCGCAGGAGATTATCCGGCGCCGTCCTGAGAAAGAGGAGTACGTCTGTGCCGCGGGCATCAGTCCTTCCGGCACTGTCCACATTGGAAACTTCCGGGATGTGGCCACCAGCTACTTTGTGGTAAAGGCCCTGCGGAAGATGGGCAAGAAGGCCCGCCTGCTCTTCAGCTGGGACGAATATGACCGGCTTCGGAAGATCCCTGTGGATGTGGCCAAAGTGGACGGTGATATGGAGCAGTATATCGGCCGGCCCTATGTGGATGTTCCCAACCCATTTGAGGACCGGGAGCAGTTTCCCAACTACGCCGCCCATTTTGAGCATATCTTTGAAACGTCCATGGAGCGCTTCGGCATTGAGATGGACTACCGCCGCCAGGGTGAAATGAACCGCTCCGGCAAGTATGTAGACCTGGTTCTTCGTGCGCTCTCCAAGCGCGGCGAGATCTTCGACATTCTCGACAGCTTCCGCACCCAGGAGGCCCAGCCCGGCGAGCGGGAGGCGTATTATCCCGTTTCCATCTACTGCCCCTGCTGCCGGAAGGACACCACCACCATTGTCTCCTACGACGACGAGACCCATGTCGCCCGCTACCGCTGCGCCTGCGGCCACGAAGGCAACTTTGACTTCACCAAGGACTTCCACTGCAAGCTGGCCTGGAAGGTAGACTGGCCCATGCGCTGGCTCTATGAGGGCGTGGACTTTGAACCCGGCGGCAAGGACCATGCTTCTCCCACCGGCAGCTACCAGACCTCCCGCGTCATCTCCGAGAAGATCTTCGGCTATGAGGCCCCGCTGTTCCAGGGCTATGAGTTCATCGGCATTCGGGGCTCCACGGGTAAGATGTCCGGCTCCTCCGGCCTCAACCTCTCGCCCGACGCGCTGCTGAAAATTTACCAGCCGGAGGTAATTCTCTGGCTCTACTCCAAGACGGAGCCTACCCGGGCCTTCGACTTCTGCTTCGACGAGGGCATTCTCAAGCAGTACTTTGAATTTGACCGGATGCTGGAATCCTGCCGCAGCGGCAAGGCCGATGAATTGACCCAGGCTATCATGTATAACTGCACCGTGGCTGGCCGGGAAATTCACACGGTGCCCATGAGCCTGCTGGTGCAGATGGGGTCTGTGGTGGACTTCAACGTGCCCATGCTGGAGACGGTCTTTGAGAAGATTGGCACGCCTTATAAGGAAGCGGACTTTGCCGACCGGCTGGAGCGGGCCAAATACTGGCTGGAGCAGTGCGCCCCGGATCAGGTTAACCGCCTGCGGACCACCCGCAACTGGGAGGTCTATGAGGCCCTGGACGCGCAGGGAAAACAGGAGGTTGCGGACCTCTTTGCCTACCTATCCGCCGACGGCTACAGCCTGGACGAACTCAACACCGCCATCTATGCCATTCCTGCCAAGGTGCGGGGCCTGGAACCCGGCACTAAGGAGCTGAAGGCGGCCCAGAGCGTATTTTTCCAGAATGTCTATCAGCTGCTGATCGGCAAGACCAAGGGCCCCCGGCTTTATCTGTTCCTCTACGCCATTGATAAGGCGCGGTATTTGAAGCTCCTGGACTTCTCCACGCCCAAGACCGAGGAGGAAGCCGCGCCCCCGGCGGCGGAGGAGGCACCCGCGGTGGAGGAGGCCCCAGCCCGGGTTTACGGCGACCCCGACCCGGTGGAGCCCATCAAGCCCGAGATCGACATCGATCACTTCCTCACCATGGATTTGCGGGTCTGCAAGATCCTCAAGTGCCAGGAAATCCGCAAGAGCCACAGCAACTACAAGATCACGCTGGACGACGGGCTTGGCGAGCGGGTGATCGTCTCTTCCATCAAGCACGACTATACGCCGGAGCAGCTCATCGGGCGCAAGATCATTGTGGTTGCCAATTTGAAGCCCACCCGCTTCACCGGCGTCACCTCCAATGGGATGCTTTTGGCTGGTACCAACAATGCCTGCGGCTGTCAGGTAATCTTTGTGGACGATTCCATTCCCTGCGGAACCCAGATCAAATAAGCTCCCATTGGACAAATAAGGAGGTAGCGTTTATGAGTGTCACGGAAGCAACCGACCAATATAAGCGTGCCCTGAAGCAGGGACAGAAGGACTACCGAGCCGACGTGCTTCGGGGCCGGTATCCTTATCCCCAGGTCCTGGACGAGATTTTGGTAGAGACCATGTGTGCCGGCCGGGTAGATCTGGGACTCATTGAAATCCCCACCGATCAGATCGTGGGAACCAAGAGCGCCGGACGAAAATCCGCCTTTGCTTCCAGCTTTATGCCGCTGCTGTCACTGGACACGGAGTTTGCCGTAAAATGGGTCAGGTTATGCGAGGCGCATCTGGGAAGCGAGGGGATTCGCGATCCCATCAAGTGCTACGAATATATGGGGCGCTTTTATGTGGAGGAGGGCAACAAGCGTGTCAGCGTTCTCAAAAGCTATGGCGCGCCCACGATACCAGGCTTTGTTACGCGCATGATCCCGGTGGAGACCCAGGACCTGGCGGTACAGCAGTACTATGAGTTTATGCGTTTCTACCGCCTGGCTGGGATCTACCAAGTACAGTTTAACCGCCTGGGCGGTTATGCCAAGCTGCAGGCGGCGCTGGGGTTTGAGGCGGGCCATATCTGGACCAAAGAGGAGCGAAAGGCGTTTCTCTCCAGCTTTGCCCGCTTCCGGGACGCCTTTGAAAAGCAGGGCGGGAAAGAGCTGGGGATTACCACTGCCAGCGCGCTTTTGATGTGGCTGGGGGTAAATGAATTCCAGGATCTCCGGGAGATGACGGCTTCCGAGCTGACCAAGAGCATCACCGCCATCTGGCCGGACCTGAAACTGACTGCCGCTGGCAGCCCGGCCACAATCAGCACGGTGCCGCCGGAGGGCGAGAAGGGCGGTATCCTGGCCAAGGTGTTTGACAGCAAGCCAACGCACCTGAAAGTGGCTTTTGTCCATACTTCCAACCCCAAGGAGAGCGTCTGGACCCGGGCGCACGACGCGGGACGGCAGTATTTGGAGGAGGCGATGGGAGAACGGATTACCGTGCGCAGCTATGAGGACGTCCGCTCTGCCCAGGAGGCCGATAGAGTCATGGAGCAGGCTGTAACGGATGGCGCGCAGGTGATTTTTGCCACTGCGCCGCCGCTGATCGGCGCCTGCCGCAAGGTGGTGGCGCGGCATCCCCATGTGAAGGTGCTGGTCTGCTCGCTGGATATGTCTTATGCGGGCCTTCGCACCTACTACAGCCGCATCTATGAGAGCAAATTCATCACCGGCGCCATCGCCGGCGCCATGGCCCGAGAGGATACCATCGGCTATATCGCCAATTACCCCATTTTCGGCGTGCCGGCGGGGATCAATGCCTTTGCCCTGGGCGCCCAGATGGTCAATCCCAATGCAAAGATTTTGCTCCACTGGTCCTGCACAGCGGGAGACCCGGGAGACCTCTTCGAAAAGCGGGGCGTCACGGTGATCTCCAACCGGGAGAGCCCATCGCCGGAGCAGGCCGCCGCCGGTTGGGGCTGGGGGCTGAGCCTCTTTACCCCGGAGCGGCAGGAGATTCCCCTGGCGGCGCCTTGCTGGAATTGGGGTACCTTCTATGAAAAGGTCATCCGCGGGATTTTCCAGGGCACCTGGGACAGCGTCAAGGAGAGCGGCACGGCCATTAACTATTGGTGGGGCTTGAGCAGCGGCGTTATCGACGTGCAGCTGGGCCAGGACCTGCCCGAAGGCGTGGCGCGTATGGCGCGGCTTCTCAAGCAGGCCATCGCCTCCGGCGCACTGGACCCCTTTGCCTGCAAAATCTTTGACCAGGATGGGCACATGCGCTGTGACGGCAAAGCGCCGCTGACGCCGGAGGAGATCGTGAAGATGGACTGGCTCTGCCAGGGGGTAGAAGGCAGCATCCCGGGATTTGAAGAGCTTTTGCCGATGTCCCGGAGCATGGTGCGGCTGCTGGGGCTCTATCGGGACTCCATTCCGCCGGAGACCGAGGGGGCCTTGCTGTGAAAATCTTGATCGTTTCGGATGAAGAGAGCAAATATTACTGGGACTACTACCAGCCGGGCCGGCTGGATGAAGTCGACTTGATTCTGTCCTGCGGGGATCTGAAACCGGATTATCTCACGTTCCTTGTTACCATGGGCCATGCGCCGCTGCTCTATGTCCATGGCAACCACGACGGGATTTATGAGCGGCGCCCGCCGGAGGGCTGCGTGTCTGTAGAAGACCGGATCCTAAATATCGCGGGCTTGCGAATACTTGGCCTGGGAGGGAGCCTCCTCTATAGCGGCGGACCACACCAGTATTCTGAGCGGCAGATGCGCCGGCGCATCAATAAGCTCCGCTGGAAGCTCCTGCGGGCCGGAGGCGTGGATATTGTTCTGACCCACGCCCCGGCTCGGGGCTACGGTGACGCCGATGACCTGGCGCACCGAGGCTTTGAGGCGTTTTTGCCCCTGCTGGACAAGTATAAGCCGCGGTACCTGATCCACGGCCATGTTCATATGTCCTATGGAGCGGATATCCCGCGGATGCGGAGCTATGGAGAGACGACGCTCATCAACGGCTATGAGCGCTATATCCTGGACCTGCCGGACATCCAGGTTTCCGGCTTCCTGATGCCGGCTAATTGGTGAACTGGCGGAGCCTGGAGAAGGGAAGGCGCGAGGCTGTCAATAAAACGATGAGACTTGTTTCCCGATTCCGTGGTTTTCGACGCGTTGACGCCCTGCCCCGGCGCCTGCCGAATGACTGTTCGGCAGACGCCGGGGCAGGGCGTTATATGGGATGATGGATTGCCGGCAGCGGAAGGGAACCGGAGGGGCGGTCTGCCGGAGAGAGCCCCAAGGGCGGCGGGGTGAATTGGAGCAGCCAAAGCCTGCCGCATGGACAGCGGGAGGCGCATGCGCCCGTCGGGGTTGTGACGCCGCAGCGATTGCATTGGAATTACAATGCCAAGGTTTTTCACAAAACACCATAGGCAAACGGGCGAAATTGCGATATACTAAAGGCAGCAATCCAATGGAGAAAGGAGCACTGGTATGAAGCTTGCATTTTTGGGCGCGGCTCACGAGGTGACAGGATCCAGAACGCTGCTCAGCGCGGCTGGCCACAACATTCTCATCGACTACGGCATGGAGCAAGGGGTGGATCTTTATGAAAACCCGCAGCTGCCCATGGCCGCCGGGGAGATCGAATGCGTGCTGCTGACGCATGCGCATATTGACCACTCCGGCATGATCCCGGCCTTGGTGAAGCAGGGATTCCACGGCGCTATCTATGCTACCGAGGCCACCACCAAGCTCTGCAATATCATGCTGCTGGATTCGGCGCACATCCAGGAGTCAGAGACCCAATGGCGCAACCGCAAGGCCCAGCGCTCCGGCGGCGACCTGGTCGAGCCGGTCTACACCGTTGCCGACGCGCAGGCGGCGCTGCGGCTGTTCCGCCCCTGCACCTACGGCCCCACGTATCCCATCCTGGACGGCGTGTCAATTTCCTTCCAGGATGCAGGCCACTTGCTGGGTTCTGCCAGCATTACCGTCACCGTGACGGAAAATGGAAAAACCGAGACGCTGCTTTTCTCCGGAGACTTGGGCAATGTGAACCGCCCGTTGATCCGGGATCCGCAGATGCCCCAGGGCGCGGACTTTGTGGTGATCGAATCAACCTACGGAGACCGGCTCCACGGGCCGCGGCCGGATTACGCCGCCCAGCTTACCCGCATCCTTCAGGAGACCCTGGATCGTGGCGGCAATCTGGTGATCCCGGCCTTCTCTGTGGGCCGCACCCAGGAGCTGCTGTTCCTCCTGCGGGAGATCAAGCAGAAGGGCCTGATCCACGGCCACGACGGATTTCCGGTGTATGTGGACTCGCCCCTCTCGGTGGAGGCTACCAACATCTATTCCGGCGGCATGATGGAGTATTACGACCAGGAGACGCTGGATCTGCTGGCCGCCGGTGTCGACCCCATTCACTTCCCGGGGCTGCGGACTTCTGTTACCAGCCAGGATTCCATGAACATCAATCTGGACCCGGAGCCCAAGGTCATCCTCTCGGCCAGCGGAATGTGCGAGGCGGGCCGCATCCGTCACCATTTGAAACATAACCTGTGGCGGCCGCAGAGTACCGTCTTATTCGTGGGCTATCAGTCCGAGGGCACCCTGGGCAGGAAGCTCCTCAACGGCGTCGCTTCCGTCAAGCTCTTTGGCGAGGAAATCCAGGTCAACGCCAAAATCGAGCAGATGGAGGGCATCAGCGGCCACGCCGACCAGAGTATGCTCCTCAAGTGGCTCTCGGCCATGACGTATAAGCCGAAAAAGGTCTTTGTCAACCACGGCGGCGACACGGTCACCGACAGCTTTGCCGCCCTGATCCGGGAAAAGCTCTCCATGGATGCCGAGGCGCCCTATAACGGCAGTATTTTCGATTTGGAGGCCATGGAGTGGCTGGCCATGGGCTTCCGCACCAAGATGGAAAAGCGCAAAGTCTCGGTGCGCACCAATGCCGTGTTCCAGCGGCTCTATCAGGCCGGCCGGCGGCTGCTCAATGTCATCGAGAAAAACCGCGGCCTCGCCAACCGGGAGTTGGGCAAGTTTGCCGACCAGGTCACGGCGCTGTGCGACAAGTGGGATCGCTGATGCGGCGCAAAATGCCGCCGGGTCGCCACGGGAGACCCGGCGGCCCGCTGCCCGTACCGCGCAGCAATAAAAATTCGCCCGGCGCTTTTGCGCCGGGCGAAGTATCTTTATGGGTGGATCAATACATGCCGCCGCCCATGCCGCCGGCTGCCGCAGCAGCGGCCGCGTCGGCCGCAGGATCGGGCTTATCCGTCACCAGGGACTCGGTGGTCAGGACGCAGGCGGCGATGGAAGCCGCGTTCTCCAGAGCGGAGCGCGTCACCTTGGTGGGATCGACGATGCCGCTGGAGATCATGTCGCAGTAGACCTCGTCATAGGCGTTGTAGCCGTAGCCGACCTTGCGGCTGGAACGGATCTTCTCGAAGACAATGGAGCCGTCCACGCCGGCGTTCTCGGCAATCTGCCGTACGGGGGCCTGGAGGGCCTTTGCCACGATCTGGGCGCCGGTCTTCTCGTCGCCGGTGAGCTTGGCAACCAGCTTTTCCACAGCGGGGATGGCATTGACATAGGCAGTGCCGCCGCCGGCCACGATGCCCTCTTCCACAGCGGCGCGGGTGGCATTCAACGCGTCTTCCACGCGGAGCTTATGCTCCTTCATGGCAACCTCGGTCTGGGCGCCCACACGGATGACGGCCACGCCGCCGGAGAGCTTCGCCAGCCGCTCCTGGAGCTTTTCCTTGTCATAATCGGAGGTAGTGACAGCCAGAGTGGCCTTGATCTCGGCGACACGGGCCTTGATAGCTTCAGGATCGCCGCAGCCGTCCACGATCACGGTGTTGTCCTTGGAAACCTTCACCTGGCGGGCACGGCCCAGGTCGGAGAGCTGCACTTCCTGCAGATCCATGTTCAGCTCGGAGGAGATCACGGTGCCGCCGGTCAGGACGGCGATATCCTTGAGCATTTCCTTGCGGCGGTCGCCGAAGCCGGGAGCCTTGACGCAGACGCAGGTGAAGTTGCCGCGCAGCCGGTTGACCAGCAGGGTGGAGAGGGCGTCGCCTTCCACATCCTCGGCGATAATGACGGGCTTCTTGCCGGCTTTCACCAGCTGCTCCAGGATGGGCAGGATCTCCTGGATGGTGGAGATTTTCTTGTCGGTGATGAGGATGTAAGGATCGTCAATGACGGCTTCCATCTTCTCGGTATCGGTGATCATATAGGGGGAGATATAGCCGCGGTCAAACTGCATACCCTCGACCACTTCCAGGCCGGTCTCGGCAGTCTTGGACTCTTCAATGGTGATGACGCCGTTGGAGGTGACTTTCTCCATGGCCTCGGCGATCAGATGACCCACGGACTCGTCGCCGGAAGAGACGGCGCCGACCCGGGCAATGTCGTCGGAACCCTTGACAGCCTCGGAATTGGCCTTGATCGCTTCCACGGCGGTGGAAACGGCCTTCTCAATGCCCTTGCGCATCACCATGGGGTTGGCGCCGGCGGAGACGTTCTTCAGACCCTCGCGGACGATAGCCTGGGCCAGAACGGTGGCGGTGGTGGTGCCGTCGCCGGCGGCGTCGTTGGTCTTGGTGGCCACTTCGCGAACCAGCTGGGCGCCCATGTTCTCAAAAGCGTCTTCCAGCTCCACGTCCTTGGCGATGGTAACACCGTCGTTGGTGATGAGGGGGGCGCCGTACTTCTTGCCCAGCACCACGTTGCGGCCCTTGGGGCCCAGCGTGACTTTTACGGTGTTGGCCAGCTGGTCAATACCGGACTGCAGCGCCTTGCGGGCGGATTCTCCATAAACAATCTGCTTTGCCATAAAAATTCAATCTCCTTTGGATATTTCTACAATGTTGCTTCCGGAATGCGCTTGCAGGAGCCGATGCATCGGCCCGCGCCGCGTCAGCTGCCTTTGCAGCGGCGATCTCCGCTGCATCTCACGGCAGTTCCCGGAAAGACCTGCCTCCGGCGGGTTCGGGCTGATGTGGGCATCAGCCTCTGCGGTATCCGGCTTGCGGCTCGGATTACTCCACCACAGCCAGAATGTCGCCGACCTTAACGATGCTGTAGTCCACGTTATCCAGCTTGATTTCCTGCCCGGCGTACTTGCCGACCACTACCCTGTCACCGACCTTGACGGTCATGGGATGTTCCTCGGTGCCGGGGCCCACGGCCACGACATCGCAAATGAGGGACTTTTCCTTGGTGGAAGTGGAAAGGATGATGCCGGAAGCGGTGGTCTCTTCCTGCTGGGCGCTCTTGACCAGCACGTTATCGGCCAACGGATTGAGTTTCATAGTTTGGTGCCTCCTAATGTAATTCAATATCAAGACGGGCCTATGCCCACGATCTACTGATTTAGCACTCACTTACCTGGAGTGCTAACATGTATATAATAGTGCAGACTGCCTTATAGTTCAAGGGCAAAAATTCAGAGAATTTCTGCTGAATTCACTAAATTTCCGATTGTAATCAATTTAAGAGCGGGTTATCTAAGGCACGCTTCAAATTGCTTCGATTATCTCGTGATCTCTCGCTTTCGACAAAAGCTGAACACCCTGCGGGGTAAAAAAGCGCAGTTTTCGGGGCGCCACGGAGAGCGAGACCTCCTCGGATGTGATGGCCTCGCCGTCCAGGTTGACGACGCTGGGCGACTGGCAGGTGATATGCAGACGATCCGTGCGGCAGTATTCAATGAGGTTGGGGTAGCGGCGATACGCTCCGCGCTTATAGTGGCCAATGGCGGTGGCCAGGCGGAAGAGATTTACCGGTTTGACCAGCAGCACATCCAGAAGGCCGTCGTCGGGCCGGGCCTCGGGCGCGGGGTGGAAGGAGCCGCCGTACCAGCAGCCGTTGCAGACGCAGACGAGGGTCTGATTGCCTTGCACGCGGCGGGCGCCGAAGTCGATGGTGTAGGGCTGGTGGATACCGCGGAAGACGTTGACCGCAGTGGAGAGGAGATACGCGCTGGAGCCGCCCACCAGCGGCAAACGGCGATAGGCCGCGATCTGGGTGCCGATCCGGGCGTCCAGGCCCAGGGAGCAGACGTTGACGCCGTAACGCTTTTCCGCGCCGGTCTTGCAAAGGATCAGGTCCAGATGGGTCTCGCAGCCATCCAGCAGCCGCTGGAGATCCCGGAAGGCGTCGGGCTGGTCAAAGAGCTTGATAAAGTCGTTTCCGGACCCGGCGGGGAAGTGGGTCACAGCGGCGTTGTCAAACTCCACCGCGCCGTTGACCACTTCGTTGAGAGTACCGTCGCCGCCGCAGGCATAGAGGCGAATGTCGTCTCCGGCGGCAGCTGCCGCTCTGGCCCGGGTCATCAGGTCTCCTGGCCCCCGGGAGACGGCAATGGCATACGGAATGCCCCGGGCTCCCAGCACGGCGTTGGCCGCGGCTTTGATTTGGGCGGTCCGGTCACAGAGTCCGGCGGCAGGGTTGACGAGAAAGAGATGTTTCACCGCGGCACCTTCTCTCCGTATAGGTAGACATAGCACAAAAGCCGTCCGTTGTAGAGCTTGCGCTTTTTGTCGGCTTTGAAACCGTAGCACCGCTCAAACTCCGGCTCTGAGGAGATGATGACTTTTTTCCAGCCATCGGCGTAGCGAAGGTGACGGCCCAGAGCGTGATAGAGCTGCTGGGCGCTCTTCTGCTCCAGCATCCGTTCCCCATAGGGCGGGTTGCAGCAGATGGTGCCCTTGTCGCAGGGCAGAGGCAGGCGAGTGGCGTCTCCCTGGCGGAAGTCGATGTACTTGGAGACGCCGGCTTTCACGGCGTTGGCCCGGGCGATCTCCAGGGAGTTTTCGTCGATATCTGTGGCCAAAATCCGGTATTCCCCCCGGTATTCCAGGTCCTTGGCCTCGGCCCGGGCCTGCTGCCAGATCTCCTTGGGCACCGTGGGCCACCGCTCCGCGCCGAAGCTCCGGCCCAGGCCGGGGGCGCGGTTGAGCGCTGCCAGAGCCGCTTCAATGGCAATGGTGCCGCTGCCGCAGAAGGGGTCCCAGAAGAAGTCACGGCCCCGGTACCGGGCCAGGTTCACCATGGCGGCGGCCATGGTCTCGTGGAGGGGCGCTTCGTTGCCCACGGCCCGATAGCCCCGCTTGTGGAGGCTCAGGCCGGAGGTGTCCAGGAATACCTCGCAGACGTCTTTCATCAGGGAAAAGCGAATCTGGTAGATTGCGCCGGTCTCCGGCAGCCAGGTGAGACCGTATTGGGCGCCCAGCCGGTCCACAGCGGCCTTTTTCACGATGGACTGGCAGTCCGGCACCGAGTGGAGCTGGCTCGAAAGGCTGTAGCCCTTGACGGGGAACTGGCCGTCCCGGGGGATCACCGCCTCCAGCGGCAGGGCCTTGACGCCCTGGTAGAGTTCTTCAAAGGTGCGGGCCTCAAAGCGGCCCAGCAGCAGCATTACCCGTTCGCCCATGCGAAGGCGCAGATTGGCCCGGGCCATGTCTAAAAAATCGCCGGTAAAAAAGGCGCGCCGGTCCTCCACCTTGACATCGGCAAGGCCCATGCGGCGCAGCTCATCTCCCACCAGGCCCTCCAGGCCAAAGAGGCAGGGTACGGCAAAGGTAAATTTCTCCATAATCTCTCCATTCCGGCGGCGCTGCGCGCCGCGGCTTCAAAAAATGACGATTTCTTCTATGATTATAGGAGAAAACCGGTCATTTGGCAACCGTTTTCTTTGAAGGATTTTGGTTGGATACCGCTGTGCCGCAGGGCATGGACTTTTGTCAAAAACCGTGGTAAAATGAAAAAAATCAGAAAGGGGCGTTGGGGATGAACTGTATCAAATGTGGGAAAGAGATCCCGGATGGTGAACTGTTTTGCGTGGAATGCAGCCTCAATCTTCCCACAGACCGGCAGGCAGTCTCGGAAGCGCCCCGTTCGGCGGCGCCCCAGAGACGGATGCAGAAGCCTGTGCCGGTGCGCCGCACCGCGCCCCAGATGGTGGGCCCCCAAGTGCAGGCACCCAGGCGCACAGGCCTGCGGACGGCTTTGGTGATCGTCAGCTTGCTGCTGGCGGCATCGCTGGGGTTCCTGGCCTGGCAGTACGGCAACATTTTGGTGGAGCGCAACCGCCTGCGCACCAGAGCAGCCGCCCTGACTGCGGAAGAGAACCACGTCGCCGCCCTGGAAGAGCAGATCGAAACCGTCACCAAAGAGCTGGAGGAGACGGAGCAGATGCTGGCCGCCCGGAATGAGACCATCCGGGAACTGGAAAGCCAGCTTTCCGGCAGTCAGAGCAGCCAGAGCCAGAGCGAATATGACCTGACCACCGCCCAGTCCCAGTTGGATCAGCTGACGGAGGAAAACCGGCAGCTTCTGACCATGACCGAGGACCTGGAAAAAGAGCTGGAAGCGCTGGAGGATGAGCGGGATACGCTGGAAAATGCGCTGCAGCAGGCAGAGACCTACCGGGAAAAGGCTGACTTTATGGACAGCTACGTGGTGTTTGTGGAGGATGACGGTACCGGCTACTACCACACCTATTCCTGCCGGAACTTCCTCCGCAGCAAGTTCTGGGCCTACAGCCGCCGCCTGGCTGAGTCCAATGGCTATACACCCTGCCCCGTCTGCGGCGGAAAGCCTTAAAGGGCTGCCCATTGGGGGATGAATAAAATTGCGCCCCCGGCTCTCGTGGAGAGAGCCGGGGGCGCGAGACTTTCAAAACTACAAAAAGCTTCCGCGACAGAGCAGCGGGGGATGGGTAACAGGGGGCAAAGAACCCCCGAAGGTGAATTGCCCGCAGGGCAAGAGAAGCTGGCCTGGGCCATGCGCGTTCAATCAGGGTGTTTTTGCAACTTTAAGAAAGTTGCAAAAACTAAGGCAGCGTGGAGAAAACACTTTTTCGACACGCTGGGGCGGTCAGCCGCGGGCCAGCGCTTCCGCCAGCGCCTCCGCCACCCGGGCGCAGTGGGCGGCAGCGGCGGCTTCAAAGGTGGGGTAGTCCACCTCTGCTGCGCCGTCGGCCTGGTCGGAGATGGCCCGGAGGATCACAAAGGGCAGGCCATTGCGGACGGCGCCCTGGGCGATGGCGGCGCCCTCCATCTCGGCGCAGTCGCCGTGGAACTGCTCTACCAGCCGCGTCTTGACCTCTCGGCTGCAAATGAACTGGTCACCGCTGACCACGCGGCCCGGGATTGCCTGACGGCTGGGGTCCACGATGCGGCTGGCCTCCAGCGCCAGCTGGGAGAGCGTTTCGTCGGCCGGGAAGGACGGCGCCTGTCCCGGCACTTGGCCGGGGGCGTAGCCGAACACGGTGACGTCCACGTCGTGCTGCACGGCGTCGGTGGAGACTACAATGTCGCCAATGCGCAGGGCAGGGCTCAGGGCTCCGGCGATGCCGGTGTTGACGAGATGGGTTACGGCAAAGCGGTCACACAGGCACTGGACGCACAGCGCGGCGTTGACCTTGCCCACACCGCACTGCACCACCACGGCCGGAGTGCCCCGGAGCGTGCCCTCATAGAAGGTCATACCGGCGGCGCGGGTGACGGTCGGCGCGTCCATGGCGGCCTGGAGCGTCTTGACTTCCTGCTCCATGGCGCCGATGATTCCAAGTTTCATGGGTTCACCTCATTCAGGATACCGGAGCGTCTCCGGCGCGGCTTTTTCCAATACCTCCAGGTATCGTGCGGCGTGGTACCGGGCCATGGGCAGATTCATATCCAGGTAGTTTCCGCAGTCCTGGGCGGCAGCGCCGGGAATCTCCCCGGTGAAGTCCCGGATGAACCGGAAGGTCTCCCGCAGCAGCGGCAAAATACCCGCTGGGGTCTCGTCTCCGGCCACCAGCAGATAAAATCCGGTTCGGCAGCCCATGGGGCCGAAATAGATGATGCGATCTTTCCAAACCGGATGGTTGCGGAGGAAGGTGGCGCCCAGGTGCTCCAGGGCGTGGACTTCGGCGGTGTTCATCACCGGCTCGAAGTTGGGGCGCGTCATGCGCAAATCGAAGGTGGTCACGGTCTCGGCGCCCAGCTGATCCTGCCGGGAGACGTATACACCCGGCAGCAGACGCAGGTGATCCACCGTAAAGCTGGCAATTTTCTCCATAGCTTACACCGTCACCAATTCATAGTCCATGGAACCCAGGCCGATTTTTTCCGCGTGTTCCGTACCGGAGCGCCAGTTGGTGGTGGGATGGGTGCCGCTGAAGCGATCCGGCGCGCCGGCCCGCTCTGCTAGAATGCTCATGGGATTCACCGGCTGGCGATTGACCGCGTCGGCACTGGCCACATCCACGGCCACCGGGTCGAAGGAGGCGAACATACCGACGTCGGGGACGATGGCGGCGTCGCTCTCGGGGTGGCAGTCGCAGTTGGGGGAAACCTGGTTGACGATATTGATATGGAAGTTGGGGCGTCCGTCCACTACGGCCTTGGCGTATTCCGCGATTTTGCAGTTGAGGTTCTCAAAGGTTTCGTCGTGGGCGGGGGTGATGGCGTCCTTGGGACAGACGCCGATGCACCGTCCGCAGCCGGCGCAGCGGGTGTGGTCGATGGTGCAGCGCTTGTCGGCGATGTGGGGCGCGTCATGGGCGCAGATTTTGACGCAGGCGCCGCAGCCGATGCACAATTCCTGATCCACCGTGGGCTTGCCGGCGGAGTGCATCTCCATCTTGCCGGCCCGGGAGCCGCTGCCCATACCCAGGTTTTTGAGGGCGCCGCCGAAGCCGGTACACTCATGGCCCTTGAAGTGGTTGAGGGAGATGACGATGTCGGCGTCCATAATGGCCCGGCCGATTTTGGCGGTCTTGCAGAGGATACCGCCGTTGACCGGCACTTCTACATCGTCGGTGCCCTTGAGGCCGTCCCCGATGAGAATCTGGCAGCCGGTGGCGTAGGGGCTGAAGCCGTTGCGCAGCGCCGTGTCCAGATGGTCCAGGGCGTTCTTCCGGGAGCCGACATAGAGGGTGTTGCAGTCGGTGAGGAAGGGGTATCCGCCCAGCTCCTTGACGTAATCGGCGACGTACCGGGCAAAGTTGGGGCGGAGAAACGCCAGATTGCCCAGCTCGCCGAAGTGGATTTTAATGGCCACATATTTTCCATGGAAATCGATCTTGTCCATACCTGCGGCCTGCATCAGCTTCCGCAGCTTCGTCTCGTGATTCTGTCCGTTTTTCATGCGAAAATCGGTAAAATATACAGTTGAACGTTCCATTTTGGACCCTCCCGGCATATGGATTTCTTTTTATACTATACCCCATGCGCGGCCCCTCTGTCAAATCTGCGGCCGCAAAAAAAGAGATAGCTATTCTGCCGCGGCTTTGGTATAATATAATGGAATCTGCCATACTGGGCCTCCGGGCCGGAAAGGAGCCGCCATGGGCTTTGATGCGTTGCTGGGCAACCAGGATTTAAAGCGGCGGCTCTCCGGCACGCTGCACCAGGGGAAGGCTGGACACTGCTTTTTGATCGCCGGACCGTCCGGCTCCGGAAAGCGGACGCTGGCCCGGCTGCTGGCCGCGGCGCTGGAGTGCGAGGGGCGGGATCAGCCCTGTGGCTGCTGCGGCCCCTGCCGGAAGGTCATGGCGGATATTCATCCCGATGTGATCACGGTGGACACGCCGGAGCGGAAAACCGTTCCGGTGGAACAGATTCGCGCCCTCCAGGCCGACGCCTACATCCGTCCCAATGAGGGGCGGCGGAAGGTCTATTGCTTCCCCCGGGCCCAGGCCCTGACGGAGAGCGCCCAAAACGCCCTTTTAAAGCTCATTGAGGAGCCGCCGTCCTACGGCGTATTTTTGCTGCTCAGCGACAATCCGGAAAAGCTATTGCCCACGGTGCGCAGCCGCTGCGCCATGCTGCGGCTGGAGCCTGTACCCCGGGCGGAAGCGCTAGAGTGGCTGGAGCGTCGGTTCCCGGACAAAAGCCCTGGGGCGCGGCTGGCGGCCTACGACCGCAGCGGCGGCTATCTGGGGCAGGCTGCGGAGCTGCTGGAGCGGGAAACTGCGGCGCCGGAAACGGCGCAGCTGCTGGAATTGCTGGTGCGGCGGGATTCCCTGGCGCTGGTGTCCCTGGCGGCGTCGCTGGAGCGCAAGAGCCGGGAGGAATTTTTGACGCTTCTGGCCGCGTGGAAGGAACTCTTCTCCCTGGCGCTGATGGCCCGCGCCGGTGCGGCTGCCCCGGAGGATGCCGTACGCATGGCCGGGGCACTGGCAGGTGCCGCACTGATGCAGTGCGTCCGTGCGATGGATACGTGCTTGGACGCGGCCAACGCCAATGTGGGGCAGGGCCATCTGTGCGGTTTTCTGGCCGCGTTGCTGGGCGAGGTCATGGCAGGCTGACGGCCTGGTGCGCGCGTACGATATTTTGATAGAAGTATTTTGGATATCCACTGCGGTGGACGGAGTAAGGAGCGACCCATGTTAGAACAAGAAAACACCACCCTCAGCCAGGAGCAGACCGAAATTCCTGCGGACCTGCTGCCGGAGGCGGAAGGGGAGAAGCCGGAGGCGGATGCGCTGCCTGCGGAACCGGAGAAAGCGGCAGAGCCGGAAGAGCGGCCGGAAGAACCGGTGCAGGTGGCGGATATCCATTTCCGCACCAACAGTAAGGTCTATTTTTTTGACCCCGGCGACCTGGAACTGAAGGCCGGGGATCATGTCATCATCGACACGGCCCGGGGCCAGGAGTACGGCATCTGCGCCGCGGGAAATCACCTGGTGGCGCCCAAGGATATCGTTGCACCGCTGCGCAAGGTGCTGCGGATCGCCACGGAAAAGGACGAGCGAATCAACGCGGAAAACGAGCAGAAGGAAAAGCGGGCCTTCGAGGTCTGCCAGCAGAAAATTCAGGCCCACGGCCTGGATATGCAGCTGGTGTCGGCAGAGTGCGCCTTCGACGGCAGCAAAATCCTCTTTTTCTTCACCGCCGATGGACGGGTGGATTTCCGGGAACTGGTGAAGAACCTGGCTTCGGTGTTCCGCACGCGCATTGAGCTGCGGCAGATCGGCGTGCGGGACAAGGCCAAAATGGTCGGCGGCCTGGGCATGTGCGGACGGCCCTTCTGCTGCCGGGAGTTCCTGGAGGACTTCCAGCCGGTGTCCATCAAGATGGCCAAGACCCAGAACCTCAGCCTCAATCCCACCAAGATCTCCGGCACCTGCGGCCGGCTGATGTGCTGCCTCAAATATGAGCAGGAGGCCTATGAGGACCTGCTGAAAACCAGCCCGAAGAATGAATCCTTTGTGGATACGGTGGATGGACGGGGCACGATTGTAGACGTCAACTTGCTCAAGCAGACGGTTCGGGTGCGGATGGAGGACGAGCCGGACACGATCAATACCTATAAAAACACCGAGATCGTGGTGCTGCGCAGCGGAAAGGCCAAAAAGACCGATCCGCCCATTCCCAAGGACCTGGCGCCCCTTTCCTCGCTGCCCAAGCCGCTGCGGCGGGTGGAGGAGGTGGCGGAGACGCTGCCGGAGGTGATGTTCCGCGGCCAGTCTCTGACGTCGGAGCAGCCCCGAAGCGAAGCGTCTGAAAAGCCGGAGGAGAGCCCGAACCGCAGCCGGCGCCGTCGGCGCAAACCGGCTGAAAAGCAGGAAGGCGGTGCCAAACCGCAGCAGAAACAGGAAAAACCACCACAGCAAAAGCAGGAGCGGCCGGAGCGGGATAACCAGCCCCGGGAGAAAAAGCTCCGCCCCGAGGGAGCAGAAGCGTCTTCTGCCCCGGATGCGCCGCGCCATCGCCGTCGCCGCCGTCCCAGAGGCAAAGGCGGAGAGGGGAAACCCCAGGCTGAATAACGGAAGACAAACAATGTGGCTCTGCACAGTAGGTAAACCACCTACTGTGCGGAGCCTTTTGGTACTCCGCCGCCGCTATGCAGCCTAAGTGCGGGATGCTGCCGACGGCCCGAACCAGATGTGAAGGCAGCCCGGAAAGCCAAAAAATGCATCCAATTTGCAAATTTTTTGCTTTGAGGCGGGGAATATTGCTCTTGCAGGAACGTTTTTCCCGCGGTTTCCGTCCTATAATCAGACAACTTCCGCGCCTGCTGGGCGCGACCCCATTTGCAAGGAGGGACCTGTGATGGATCAGGAAAGAAATCGGCGGCCTGGAGGCGTCGGGAAGGCGCTGCTGGGGGCCTTACTGGTACTGGTGCTGGCGGCAGAGCTGGGAGCTGCCGGCCTGTTGGTTTGGTACCTGCGCTTGCCCAAAGAGACGGAAGCCATCACGGTCCCGGTCACACCGCTTCAACCGACGGAAGAGACTGCGCCGGAGCCCGCGCCGACGCCGGACCCCGAGCCGGACCCGGCCCAACAGGAGCTGCTCCAGGCCCGCCAGGCGCTGCTGGAGCGGGCCTACAGCCTGGCCCAGGGCTATTACTACACCGAAGCGCTGGCGCTGCTGGACCAGGCCGACAGTCTGCGCAATCCGCAGACCGAAGCCCTCCGCCAGGAGATCGCGCAGAAGCAGGCCGAGCTGGTGCCCTATGAGGGCGATCAGTTTTACCATATTTTCTTCCACAGCCTGATTGTGGACACAGATCGTGCGTTCGATGGCGATTACGATTCAGCTGGATATGATCTCTATATGACCACGGTTTCTGAATTCAAGGCCATGCTGCCCAAGCTCCAGGCGGCGGGATTTATCCTCTATGACATCACCGATTTGGTGGAGTTCCGGGACGGCAAGGCGGTACGTCGGGAGATTCTGCTGCCGCCGGGGAAAAAGCCGCTGGTGATCTCCGTGGACGATGTGAATTATTATAAGTATATGGAAGGCGACGGCTTTGCCGAGCGGCTGGACGTGGACGAAACGGGACGGGTGGTGACGGTGGTGGACGGTCAGCCCACCTATGACGGCGACGTCATGCCCATCCTGGACCAGTATGTGGCCGAGCATCCGGAATTTTCCTGGCAGGGCGCCAAGGGCGTTGTGGCCATCACCGGCTATGAGGGCGCCTTTGGCTATCGCATCACCGACCTGGAGGATTACGACGCCGAGACCCAGGCATGGATGCTCCAGAAGACCCAGGATGTGGCGGAGGCCCTCCGGGGGAGCGGCTGGCAGATCGCCTGCCACAGCTATACCCACAACCAGTATTGGAGTGACCGCACCATCACCGACCAGCAGGAGCAGTACGACATTGGCCGGTGGAAGCGGGACATTGCCCCCTACGTGGGAGAGACCAACATTTTCATCTCGCCCTTCGGCGTCTCCTTCGCCGACGACGATCCCAGGCTCCTCTACCTCAAGGAGCAGGGCTTCACCATCTACTGCCCGGTGGAGGCCAATATGACCACCCGCTGGGAGAACGGGATGCTGTTCCAGGGGCGGCTCAACCTGGATGGACTGGTGATGAAAGACTATCCCGAGCGGGTCAAGCGGTTCTTTTTTGACCCGGCGGATCTGCTGGACCCGGCCCGTCCCGGCTGACACGGGGATGCAGAGCAGATATGGCAGAGCAGACGGTCTCAAAGGCAGCCGGGGCGCAAACACTGCGCCCCGGCTGCCTCAGCGTGTCGAAAAACCCCCGGAAGCGGGAAACAAGCCTCGCAGAGTTTCGCCGCCGCAGCGGCGAAATAAAATTAAAATGGCGATTTCCGGGGACATGCGCATCGGAAATCGCACTTTACACCTCCAAAGGTTCGACAGCTTTTCGAAGAAAACCGAGAACCTTTGGAGGTGCAATCCCCTTTGTCAAAAAAGCAATGCTTTTTTGACAGTTTCAAAGAGCCCCGGTTTTGGCACCGGGGCTCTTGCGTATTGCGGGAGTTTACTTCGCCTGCATAGCCTGGTCGATGGCGGCGGCGGCTTCCTTGCCGGCGCCCATGGCCAGGATGACGGTGGCAGCGCCGGTGACGGCGTCGCCGCCGGCGTAGACCTGGTCGCGGGTGGTCATGTGGTTCTCGTTGACCACCAGGCAGCCCTTGCGGTTCACTTCCAGGCCGGGGGTGGTGGAGCGAATCAGCGGGTTGGGGCTGGTGCCCAGGGACATGATGACGGTGTCCACATCCAGGACGAACTCGCTGCCTTCCACGGGGATGGGACGGCGGCGGCCGGAGGCGTCGGGCTCACCCAGCTCCATCTCGATGCAGGTCATGCCCTTGACGCGGCCATCCTCGTCGCCCAGAATTTCGGTGGGGTTGGTGAGGGTCTTGAAGATGATGCCCTCTTCCTTGGCGTGGTGCTGCTCCTCCAGACGGGCAGGCATCTCAGCCTCACCGCGGCGGTAGACGATGTACACGGTCTCGGCGCCCAGACGCTTGGCGCAGCGGGCGGCGTCCATGGCCACGTTGCCGCCGCCGACCACGGCCACGGCCTTGCTGACGATGATGGGGGTATCGCTGGCATCTTCGTAGGCCTTCATCAGATTGACACGGGTCAGGTACTCGTTGGCGGAGTAGACGCCGCGGAGCGCCTCGCCGGGGATGTGCATGAACATCGGCAGGCCGGCGCCGGAGCCGACAAAGACGGCCTTGAAGCCCATCTCCTCGAACAGCTCGTCGATGGAGAGGACCTTGCCGATGACCATGTCGGTCATCACGGTGACGCCCATGGCCTGGAGCTTTCTCACTTCGTTGGCCACGATGGCCTTGGGCAGACGGAACTCGGGAATGCCGTAGACCAGCACGCCGCCGGCGGTGTGGAGAGCCTCAAAGATGGTGACGTCGTAGCCCTTCTTGGCCAGCTCGGCCGCGCAGGTGAGGCCGGCGGGGCCGGAGCCCACCACGGCCACCTTGATGCCGTTGCTCTGGGGCTTTTCGGGCATGGCGTTGACGTTCTCGCGGTACCAGTCGGCGACGAACCGCTCCAGGCGGCCGATGGCCACGGGCTCACCCTTGACGCCGCGGACGCACTTGCTCTCGCACTGGGTCTCCTGGGGACAGACGCGGCCGGAGAGGGCGGGCAGGGCGTTGGTGGAGGTGACGATCTCATAGGCGGCCTGGAAGTCGCCCTCGGCCACCTTGGCGATGAACTCGGGGATGTGGATGTTGACGGGGCAGCCCTCGACGCACTTGGGCTTCTTGCACTTAAGGCACCGCTTGGCCTCTTCCACAGCCATTTCGGCGGTGTAGCCCAGGGCGACCTCCTTGAAGTTGTGGTTGCGGACGTTGGGGTCCTGCTCCGGCATGGGAGTCTTGGTCAAAGTCATATTAGCCATGGTTGCTCTACCTCACTTAATCAGGTCCTGGCCCAGCTTTTCCAGGCGGCACATATGGGTCTTGTTGGTCTCGGCCTCGCGGTCCCGGTAGACGCCGTTGCGGCTCATCAGCTCGGCGAAGTCCACCTTGTGGCCGTCAAAGTCGGGGCCGTCGACGCAGGCAAACTTCACTTCGCCGCCCACGGTGACGCGGCAGCCGCCGCACATACCGGTGCCGTCCACCATGATGGGGTTGAGGCTGACGATGGTCTTGACGCCGAAGGGCTCGGTGGTCTTGGCCACGAACTTCATCATCGGGATGGGGCCGATGGCCAGCACTTCGTCGTACTGGTTGCCGGCTTCCAGCAGCTCCTGGAGCTTCACGGTGACGAAGCCCTTTTCGCCATAGGAGCCGTCGTCGGTCATCAGGTAGAGGTTGTCGCTGGCGGCCTTGAACTCGTCTTCGAGGATGACGATGTCCTTATTGCGGAAGCCGACGATGACGTCCACTTCCACGCCGGCCTCTTTGAAGGCCTTGGCGGAGGGGTAGGCGATGGCGCAGCCCACGCCGCCGCCGACGACGCACACCCGCTTCATGCCCTCCACTTCGGTGGGCTTGCCCAGAGGACCGACAAAGTCCTGGATATAGTCGCCTTCGTTCATCTGACCCAGCATATTGGTGGACAGGCCCACCTTCTGGAAGATGATGCTGACGGTGCCCTTCTCCCGGTCATAGCCGGCGATGGTCAGCGGCACCCGTTCGCCCCGCTCGTCGATGCGGAAAATAATGAACTGGCCGGCCTTGGCCTTGCGGGCCACGAACGGCGCTTCGATCTCCATGTAAGTGACCGAAGGATTCAGCTCCTTTTTGCACACAATCTTGTACATATTGTTTCCATTCCTTCCTTGCGGCAGTTCAGATGAACGCCTCTTTGTCATGGTGATTATACCAGTATCCCGGGAAAAAGTAAAGGAATGCCGGATATAAATTTGGTCAATTAGTCGGATGCTGCCACACCCGCCCGATGGGCGATCATCTGCGCCGTGATGGAGACGGCGATCTCTGCCGGGGTCTCCGCGCCGATGGCGAGGCCGATGGGGGAGTGGAGAGATTGGATGCGCGCTTCATCGATGCCGGCTTCCCGGAGCCGCGCCTGGGTGGCGGCCACTTTCTTGCGGCTGCCGATGCAGCCGACGTAGGCGGCGGGGCTCTGGAGGAGCTGCCGGAGGATCTCAAAATCGCCCTGGTGGCCCCGCGTCATCACCACGGCGTAGTCGTCCGGGGTCATGGTGATGAAGTCGGAAAGCCGCAAATAGTCCGCATGAATCAGCGCCTGGGCGTCGGGGAAGAGCGCGGGGGTGAGGAACTCGGTCCGCTCCTCCAGCACCGTCACCGAAAAGTCCACCCGGGCCAGGGCCGGTACCAGCGCCTGGGACACGTGGCCGCCGCCGAAGACATAGACCATCCCGGGCCGCTGCAGGGCCACGGAGAACCGGCCGCCGTGGACGCCGGGTTCGCTGTGGTCCGAGACGGCTGCCCCGCCGCCCTCCGTGAGGGTGAGATACCGCCCGGCGGCCAGGTCCGGGATGTCCGCCGGAGCCAGATAGTGGAACCACACCGTCACTTCGCCGCCGCAGATCATCCCCAGGTCCGCTGCGCTCTCGTTGGTCAGGCGGTAGGTCCGCTGAGTGAAGGTTTTCGTCCCCAGCACCCGCCGGGCCTCCTGCTGGGCCTCGTACTCCACCAGCCCGCCGCCGATGGTGCCGGCCACCTGGTGGGCAGTCACGGCCATCATGGCGCCGGGGCCCCGGGGCGCGGAGCCGCGGCGCTCCACCACAGTGCAGAGAACCGTCGCTTCGCCCGCCGCTCTGGCCCGGGCCAGCGCTTCAAAGACTTCTTTCATGCTGCTGCCTCCCGTTTCGCTTGATTGTTTTTATCATACCATACCCCGTGATGGGCCGCAAGGCAATGTCCTGTTGCAACTGGCCGCAGAACCTGATAAAATGCCCTTGAGGGAATATTTGCAACAGGCAAAAGGTGTGTGCCTGTTCCAATCGAAAGGAGACTGGAACTTGTAATGAACATTCAAATCACGTCCGACTCCACCTGCGATCTCAGCCCGGAGCAGCTGAGGCAGTATCGGATCGTTCTGATGCCGCTGGCCGTGGCCATGGACGGGCGGGACTATCACGACGGGGTGGATATTCAGCCGCAGGATATTTACGACCACGTGGCCAAGGGCGGCGGCCTTCCGGTGACGGCGGCGGTCAACGCGGCCCAATATGAGGCGGTCTTCGCCCAGTACGCCCGGGATTACGACGCGGTGATCCATGTCAACATCAGCGCGGAGTTCAGCTCCTGCTACCAAAACGCCTGCCTGGCGGCGCAGCAGTTTGACAACGTCTACGTGGTGGACTCCCGCAATCTCTCCACCGGCCACGGCCTGGTAGTCCTCCGGGCCGCAGAGCTGGCCGAGCAGGGCGTGCCGGCGGCGGAGATCGTGGAGACCCTGCGGGAGATGACGAGCCGGGTGGAGGCCAGCTTTATTCTGGACCAGCTTCAGTATCTCAAGAAGGGCGGACGCTGCTCCGCCGTGGCGGTGCTGGGGGCCAACCTTTTGAAGCTCAAGCCCTGCATCGAGGTGCGGGACGGCAAGATGGGCGTGGGGAAGAAATACCGCGGCAGCTTTGACCACTGCCTGGAGGCCTATATCACCGACCAGCTCTCGGGCCGGGAGGACCTGGAGCTTTCCAGAATTTTTATCACCCACTCCGGTGTGGAGGAGCACACGCTCCAGGTGGCCCTGGACACGGTGCGGCGGCTCCAGCCCTTTGCGGAAATCTGCGTCACCCGTGCCGGGTGTACCATCTCCAGCCACTGCGGCCCCGGCACCATCGGCGTGCTGTTCGTGCGAAAGAATTCATAATTCGCCGGGAAATTCCATATCATTTGTGCAGCGCCGAGCCACCTTTGCGGCCCGGCGCTGCGGCAGTATCGGGCGCGGACAGAGAGGAGGCGCGGCGCCATGGTAAAATTGCTCCACACGGCGGACCTGCACTTGGATTCGCCCTTTTCCGGCCTGCCGCCGGAGGAAGCGCTCCGGCGGCGCCGGCTCCAGCGGCAGATTCCCATGGCGCTGGCGGAGCGCTGCCGGGCCGAGGGCTGCGGCCTCTGGCTGGCGGCAGGGGATGTGTTTGACGGCGGACGCCTGGCCCCGGAGACCGTGGAGGCTCTCCAGGCGGCCTGGGAGCATTGCGCCGTGCCGGTGCTGGTGGCCCCGGGTAACCACGATCCCTATACCTCGGCTTCTCCCTGGGCCAGGGTAAAATGGCCGGGGAATGTCCACGTGTTTTCCGGCCCGTGGGAGGCAGTGGAGCTGGAGGCCCTGGGCTGCCGCATCTGGGGCGCGGCCTTTCAGGGCCGGGAGGCCCGGGGGCTGCTGGGCGCCGCGGCGGCCGGGAGCGGCCTCTGGGAGATCGGCGTCCTCCACGGCGAGGTGGCCGCCAGCGGCGCGTATAACCCGATGACCGAAGGGGACATCGCCGCCAGCGGCCTAAACTACCTGGCCCTGGGCCATGTCCACCGGCCCCTGCTGCCCCGCCGGGCGGGGAAGACCTGGTACGGCTGGCCCGGCATCACGCTGGGGCGGGGCTTTGATGAGACTGGCAGCCACGGCGTGCTGCTGGTGGAGCTGGCGGGATCGGACTGCCGCAGCCGGCTGCTGCCGCTGCCCGGCCCGCAGTACCGCGTCGTTTCGGTGGCGGCGGGAGGGAACCCCCTGGCCGCGGCGGAGGCGGCGCTGCCGGCAGACTGGGGCGAGGACTATGTGCGCCTGGTCTTCACCGGCGAGGCGGAGGGCGTGGACTGCGAGGCAGTGGCGGCGGCGCTGGCGGGCCGGTGTCGGAGCCTGACCGTAATAGATCAGACGACGCCCCGGCGGGACCTGTGGGCCGATGCCGGCGACGGAAGCCTCCGAGGCCTGGCGCTCCAAAGGCTCCAGGCAGCCCATGCCGCCGGAGAAGCGGCGGCGGAGCTGGCGGCCCGGTATTTGATCGCGGCCCTGGAGGGGAGGGACGGCCCATGGAGCTGATTGAGATGCAGGCCACCTTCGGCTGCCTGGACGGCGCGGTGCTGCGGCCAGCGCCGGGGCTGGACGTGCTGTGCCTGCCCAACGGCGCGGGGAAAAGCACCTGGACGGCCTTTCTGGTGGCCATGTTCTACGGCGTGGATGCCTCGGAGCGCAGGAGCCGGGACCGGCTACCGGTGAAGACCCGCTATCTCCCCTGGAACGGCAAACCCATGGCCGGGACGGTGCGGCTGCGCCACGGCGGGCGGGAGATCGTCCTCCAGCGCACCAGCGAGGGCGGAAGGCCCATGGACACCTTCCGGGCCTACGACCCGGCCACGGGCCGGGCCATCGAAGGCCTCACCGGGGAAACCTGCGGGAAATACTTTTTCGGCGTGGAGAAGGCTGTCTTCCTGCGCACCGGGATTCTCTCCGGGGAGGCTTTGGCGGTGACGCCGGACCGGGCGCTGGAGCAGCAGCTGCAAAATCTGGCGGCCACCGGACGGGAGAGCGACAGCGGCCGGGCGGCGGCGCAGACGCTGCGGCGCTATAAAAACCGCTGCCGCTATCATCAGAGCGGGCGCATCCCCCAGGTGGAGGCCCAGCTGCGGGAGACGGAGGCGGCGCTTTCCCAGGTGCAGGCGCTGCGCCGAGAGCGGCTCCAAACGGCAGAGGCGCTGGCCGAAGCGGAGGAGACGCGGCGATTGGAGAAGACCCGCGCCGAGGCGGCCAGGGCGGCCCGGGCCGAGGCCCTGTCCCGGCTCGAGACGGAGGCCCGGCAGGCCGCAGCGGCTGCCGGAGACTGCCCGCCCTGGGAGACGCTGCTGCGGCTCCGGGCGGAATTGGACGCCTGCGCCGCGGAGCCGGCGCCGCTGCCGCCGGCGCTGGACGGTCTGGGACCCGAGGAGATTTTGCCGGCGGCCCAGCGGGCGCTGGAGGCGCTGCGCAAGCCGCTGCCCCAGCCCTGGCGGCAGGGGATTACGGCGGCTGTATGCGCTGCCCTGGGGGCGGCGCTGTTGGCCCTCCACTGGACGGCGGCAGGCCTGGCCGCGCTGGCCCTGGCGGCGGGCGCGGCGGTCTGGGGCGCGCTGGTCCTGGGCCGGCGGCGGCGGGAATTGGCCCGGCGGCGGCAGCTTCTGGCCCGGTGGCAGATACCGGCGCCGGAGGCGATGATGCAAAAGGCTGTGGCCTGCCGCGACAGCCTCACCGGCGCCTGGCGGCGGGAAGTGCTGCTGGAGGAGCTGCGGGCGTACTTCCCGCGGGTGGCGTCGGTGGAGCAGGGGGCTGCGGCGGTGGAGGAGGCCCTGCACCGCCTGCGGGAGGCCCAGGCGACCCGGGAAAAGCTGCAAGCAGCCCAGAGCCAGCCGATGACCGAAGCGGCTGGGGACGGCGCGGCGCAGCTGGCCGCGCTCCGCACGAAACTGGAGGTCTGCCGGGCCCGGGAAGCGGACCTGGGCGGATTTGATACCCTGGAGGCCCGTCGCCAGGCTTTGGAGGCGGAGCGGGCGCGGCTTTTGCACCATGAGCGGGCGCTGGCGCTGGCTTTGGAAGCCCTGGAGGCTGCCGCAGCGGCACTGGCCGATGCCTATGGGCCGCGGCTCTCGGCCCCGGCGGGGGCGTATCTACAGTGCCTCACGGCGGGGCAGTGGGATTCCCTGGTGCTGCAGGAAGACGGCGCGCTGCAGCTGCGGGAGGCGAAGAGCGGCCTGCTGCGGCCGCTGGTGTCGCTGAGCCGGGGCACCCAGGACCAGGCGTGGCTGGCGCTGCGGCTGGCGCTGGCGTCGCTGTTGCTGCCGCCGGACACGCCCTTGATTTTGGACGACGCGCTTTTGACCTTTGACCAGGGCCGCACCCGGGCGGCTTTGGAGCTGCTGCGGCGCTTGAAGCGGCAGGTGCTGCTGTTTACCTGCCGCCAACTGGAGGAATCACAGTGAACGAAAAAGAACTCTATACCGTGGTCGTGACGGACGACGAGCCGGAGCTTCTGGAGGCTGTCTGCACGATGATCCGCTGGGAGGAAATCGGCTTCCGGCTGGTGGGCAGCGCCGGCAACGGCCTGGATGCCTTGCAGCTGGTGGAGCAGCTCCAGCCGGACCTGCTGCTCAGCGACATCCATATGCCCTTTATCTCCGGTGTGGAGCTGGCCAGGCAGGTGCGGGAGCTGCGGCCCATGACCCATATCGCGTTTTTGAGCGGTTACGACGACTTCGAGTACGCCCAAAAGGCCATTGAATACAACGTCATCAGCTATCTCCTGAAGCCCATCGGCATGGCGGACCTCACCGAGGCGCTGCGGGAGATCCACAAGAAGATCCGCCGCCATTACCAGTCCCTGCTGGCGCCCCGGAGCGGGCAGCAGGGCTGGGAGCCCTTCCTGGCGCCGCTGCTGCTGGACGATTTTACCGACGAGCAGGAGCTGTCCGAAGAGGCGCTGGCGGCGGCGGGCAAGGCTGCCGGGCTGTTTCCGGATGTGCCGGAGCCGACGTTCGTGGTGCTGGCCACGCGGATGGGGCAGGAAGCCGCCACGGTGGAGATGGCGGGCGCGGTGGACCTCATCCTTGCGCAGTACTATCCGGCCAAGAGCCTGTGTGCCGGACGCCAGGTGCTGACGCTGTTGGCCTCGGCGGGGGACTTTGCTTGGCTGTCCATCGCGCTGGACGAGCTGGGCCAGGCGGTGGGCCGGGTGTGGGGCTGTGCCTGTACCACCGGCGTCAGCCGCCCCTTCCATCACTGGGCCAAATGCCACAGCGCGGCCCGGGAGGCGGTGGACGCGCTGCGCTTTGCCGCGCCGGGCGCCGACGGCCTCCGGCGTCTGCCGGAGGCGGAGGCCGGAAGCGGCCGGAAGACGGACTACAGCGCGCTGACGGATCAGCTGGAGAGCCTGCTCCGCAGTGGCAGCCGCATGGAATTGGAGCAATATCTCCATGAACTGCGGGGCAGCCGGGAGGACGTGACGCTGCTGCAGATTTTGGCCACGGCTCTGCGGGTGCTGGGGGCCGCCGCCAGCGACGCGCAGGTGCAGGAGCTGCGCCGCCGCTGCCACCTGGAGGAAAGCCCCTTCTCCGCCGTGCCGGAGGAGGAACGATGGAAGCGGACCGCCCAGCTGTGCCTGGCGGCCCGAGAGCTGCTTTCCAGCCAGCGCCAGGGCGGCGTGAGCCTCCTGTGCGACAAGGCTTTGGAGGACATCAACCGCAACTATATGGATGAACAGCTCTCCCTCAGCACGGTCAGCGAGCGGCTCCATGTGAGCCCGAACTACCTCAGCGCCAATATGAAAAAGTACGCCGGGGACACCTTTATCAATCTGCTCATCAAGAAGCGCATGGAGGTGGCCTGGGAGCTGCTGAAGACCACCAACTGGAAGATTCTCGAGGTGGCCAAGCGGTGCGGCTACTCCGACCAGCACTATTTCAGCTACTGCTTTAAAAAGTATTACGGCGTTTCGCCGGTGGCCCTCAGACGGAGCGGAGGTGGGACATGAAGCGCAGAAAGCCCTGGAGCATGACTGCCGTGCTGGTGGTGGTGATGACCGGCGTGGTACTGGGGATGGTCCTCTGTACCGTGGCGCTGTTCCTGGGGACCTATCGCCGGTCCATCCAGCGCAGCGCCCAGACCTCCTCCCGCCAGGCTGTGGATCAGGTCAGCAACACCGTGGCGGGCTATGTCGACGATATGGGCGGCGTGATGTCCCTGGTGGAGGCGACGCTCCAGACAGCGCCCCAGGGCTCTGCGGTCAGAGAGGAGTTTTTTGACAACCTCCTGAAAATCCGATCCGATGTGGCAGCCGTCACCACCTACAGCGCGGACGGGGAGCTGCTCAACTGCTGGGCGCTGGACCACACGCCCCGGGAGGAGATCCATGAAAATCTCTCTTTCAACCGGGAAACGCTCACGGACTACGCCGGGGGGTATATCTCCCAGCCCCATGTGGAATCGATCTTCGAGGGATGGTATCCCTGGGTTGTCACTATGCTGACGCCGCTGGAGGCCGGCGGCGAGGAAGCTTGGGTGGCGGTGGACCTGCGCTTTGGCAGCATCTCCTCTTACATCAACAACGTGGGCATCGGCCAGCACGGCTACTGCTTCCTGATGGACCAGAGCGGCGGGATTCTCTATCACCCCCAGCAGCAGCTGATCTACTCCCGGCTCAAGACCGAGGACACCGGCGCGCTGGCCTCCCGCCCTGACGGCGTTTACGGCGAGAACAACGTCATCTACGCCGTCCAGACAGTGGAGGGAAGCCCCTGGCGGGTGGTGGGCGTCAGCTATGTGGACGAACTGGTCACGGCCAACGTCTGGGAAGTCACCCGGCTGCTGGTACTGTCGGCCATGGCGATTTTGCTGGCGGCCCTCATCAGCAGCATTGTGATTTCCCGCGCCCTGTCCCGGCCCCTCAAGGGCCTCTCGGCGGCCATGCGGCAGTTTGAAAGGCGGGCCGACAGCTTCACCTATGCCCCGGTGGGCGGCGCGCTGGAGGTGCAGGAGCTCTCGGAATCCTTCGGCCACATGGTGGTGAAAATCCAGCAGCTGATGGACACGGTCCGCCGGGAGGAGATCAACCTCCGGAAGACCGAACTCAAGGCCCTCCAGGCCCAGATCAATCCCCACTTCCTCTATAATACCCTCGACTCCATCGCCTGGATGTGCGAGCAGGGGCGCAATGCCGAGGCGGTGCAGATGGTCAACGCCCTGGCGCAGCTGTTCCGCATCAGCATCAGCCGCGGTCACGAGCTGATCCCCATCCGCTCCGAACTGCGCCACGCCGAGAGCTACCTGAAAATCCAGAAGCACCGCTATAAAAACCAATTTTCCTACCGTTTTGACGTGGAAGAGGGATGTCTGGACTTTCTCTGCAACAAGATCACACTCCAGCCCATTATTGAGAACGCCATTTACCACGGCATCAACGGCCTGGTGGATGAGGGGGAGATCGTCATTACCCTCCGGGTGGAGGGGGCGGACGTGATCTTCACGGTTTCCGACAACGGCGTGGGCATGGACGCCGAGCAGATCGAGGCCATTTTGCGCAAGGAACGCAGCGACCACACCGGCATCGGCATCAAAAATGTCAATGACCGTCTGAAGATCTATTTCGGCGAGGGATACGGGATCACCATTCACTCAGAGCCGGATGAGGGCACCGTCGTCACCATTCGGATGCCCCAGGTGCGGGAGGAGGGCGAATATGAAAACCGCTAAATTTCTCGGCTTGGGAATTTTGTGCCTGGGACTGCTGACGGGCTGCGCGGCCAATACCCTTTCCGCCGCGCCCAGGGACATCACCCTGGTGGCCAAATCCACCGAGACGGAGTTCTGGCAGTCGGTGTTTGCCGGAGCCAGGGCGGCGGCTTCGGAGTACAATGTGAACCTCACCATTGTCGGCCCCGAGACAGAGGAGGACTATGAGACGCAGAACGCCTTGATCAAATCTGCCGTTGACCAGGGCGCCGAGGCGCTGGTCTTCTCCGCCATCAGCTATACGGAGAATGCCCCGGCCATCGACGCCGCCGCCGAGGCCGGCGTCAAGATCGTGGTCATCGACAGCGACGTGGATTCCGAAGCGGTGGGCGTCCGGATCGGAACGGACAACATCGAGGCCGGCTACATGGCGGCGCAGGCGGCGCTGGATGCCCGGGAGGGAGAGCTGATTGTTGGGATCATCAACTACGACCTGGGCAGCCGCAACGGGCAGGAGCGGGAGCAGGGGCTTCGGGAACGGCTGGCCCAGGAGGCAAGAGTGGGAGAAATCTACACCCTAAATGTCCTGGCGGAAGAGGATGACGCCCGGGAGAAGACCATGGCGCTGCTCCAAGCGCACCCTGAGATCAACGTGGTGGTGGGGTTCAACGAGCCGACCGCCGTGGGCGCCGCCCAGGCAGTGGAGGCGCTGGCTTTGGGGGAGACGGTGGACGTGGTGGGATTTGACAGCAACGTGAAAACCGTCGACCTGATGCAGACCGGTGTCGTATCGGCGCTGATCGTGCAAAACCCTTATGCCATGGGATATCTGGGCGTGGAGGCAGCCTGCGATATCCTCGGTGGCGAGAGCTTTGACCCTGAGCAGCTGGTTGATACGGCAACGCAGATCGTCACCCAGGAGAACATGTTCTCCCTGGAGGGGCAAAAAGCCTTGTTTCCCTTTGACACGCCTTGACATATTGCACAAAAAATAGGAGATATTTTTGGCATGTAGAGAATGTGGGGGTAAGATTTTCAACTTTCTCCATAAGAAATCCCATTGTTTTTTCAAAGAAATTTCGATATGATAGTATTATCACAGAGGCTCTCGAAAGGGGCCTGTGAAAATCTATACATATGGAGGAATACCAAGTAATGAAAAAGATCATCGCTTTGCTTCTGGCTTTGGTTTTGGTGTTCAGCCTGGCCGCCTGCGCTGGCGACACGGCCAAGGATACCACGACCGACAACAACACGACCACCGATGATGCCGCCACGACGGACGACACCACCACGGACGACGCCGCTACCGACGACGCCGCCACTGACGACACCGCTGCCGCTTCTGACCTGAACGTCGGCGTGTTCTACTACACCTATGACGACGTTTACATCTCCAGCGTCCGCGCTGCCCTGGACGAAGCCTGGGCTGCCGCCGGCATCACCTACACCAACAACGACTGCAAGAACGACCAGGCCACCCAGAACGACCTGATCTCCACCGCTGTCACCAACGGCTGCAACCTGCTGGTTGTCAACCTGGTCAACTCCGGCTCCGCCGAGGCTGCCCAGAAGGTCGTTGAGCTGGCCGGCGATGTGCCCGTTGTCTTCTTCAACCGCGCCGTGGAAGGCGAGGGCCAGGAAGGCACCGTCCTGGGCGCTTACGAGAACGTCTGCTTCATCGGCACCGACGCTCCCGAGGCTGGCCACCTGCAGGGCCAGATGATCGGCGAGTACCTGCTGGCCAACTACGACACGGTTGACCTCAACGGCGACGGCGTGATCTCCTATGCCATGTTCAAGGGCCAGGAAGGCAACGCTGAGGCTGAGTACCGCACCCAGTTCGGCGTGGAAGACGCTGACGCTGTCCTGACCGAGGCCGGCAAGCCCGCTCTGGAGTACTTCGACGCCAACAACACCGCCAAGTATCAGGTCGACCAGAGTGGCGCTTGGTCCACTCAGGCTGCCCTGGACTACATGTCCACCAACCTGTCCCAGTTCAACGAGGCCAACGGCAACATGATCGAGCTGGTTATCTGCAACAACGACGGCATGGCTGAAGGCGTTGTCAAGGCTCTGAACGCTGCTGGTTACAACAACGCTGACGGCGGCACCACCATCCCCGTCTTCGGCGTGGACGCCACCGACTCTGCCAAGACTCTGATTGCCGACGGCAAGATGACCGGCACTGTCAAGCAGGACGCCGAGGGCATGGCCAGCGCCATCTGCTCCGTCGTCACTTCCCTGGGCCAGGGCACCGCTATGGCTGACTCCGTCGCCGCCGCTGCTGCCACTGACGCTGAGAAGTTCTCCGTGGCTGAGGGTGTGGACACCAAGCTGTACGTCGCTTACGCGCCCTATACTGCCTAATCTATTCGCTGCATAACCCCCAAACGCAGCTGCCGCAACGGCGGCAGCTGCGTTTTCAGTCATGTCTTGCGCGGGTGCGTTGAAGCGCTCCCCCGAAGGGGCCTCCGGCAGGCCCACTGGGGGGAAGGCTTTAGCCCCCGGCAAGCAATTACGAAAAAGGAGGAGAGGAAAGCTATGGATCAGAATGTCTTGCTGCAAATGAAAGACATTACAAAGACATTCCCCGGCGTCAAGGCTCTGGATCACGTTTCCTTGACGGTCAAGGCCGGCACGGTTCATGCCCTGATGGGCGAAAACGGTGCCGGTAAATCCACGCTGATGAAGTGCCTCTTCGGCATCTATGCCAAAGACGGCGGACAGATCTTCCTGGACGGCAAGGAGATCAACTTCAAAAACAGCAAAGAAGCCCTGGAAAATGGCGTGGCCATGGTGCATCAGGAGCTGAACCAGGCCCTGAAGCGCTCGGTCATGGACAACCTGTGGCTGGGCCGCTACCCCAAGGTGGGCGGCCTGATGGTCAACGAGCGGAAGATGTACAAGGACACCGTCAAAGTCTTCGACGAACTGGGCATCAAGGTGGACCCCCACCGGATTATGAGCACTATGCCCGTTTCGCAGCGGCAGATGGTGGAAATCGCCAAGGCCGTCTCCTATAACTCTAAGGTCATCGTCTTTGACGAACCCACCTCCTCCCTCACCGAAGAGGAAGTGGAGCATCTCTTTAAGATCATCAATATGCTCCGGGATCGGGGCGTCGGTATCATCTACATTTCCCATAAGATGGCCGAGATCAAGCGCATCTCCGATGAGATCACCATCATGCGCGACGGCACCTGGGTCGCCACCCGCCCCGCCGCTGAGCTGGAGATGCAGGACATCATCCGCCTGATGGTGGGCCGGGAACTCACCAACCAGTTCCCGCCCAAGACCAACAAGCCCGGCGAGACGTACCTGGAGGTCAAGAACCTCACCGCGCAGTACTCCCTGCTGAAGGACGTCTCCTTCAAAGCCCGCCGGGGCGAAATTCTGGGCCTGGCCGGCCTGGACGGCAGCGGCCGTACCGAGACGCTGGAGAACATCTTTGGCGTGGCTACCCGCAAGTCCGGCACCATCACCCTGGGCGGCAAACCCTGTAAGAACCGCAACGCCCGGGAGTCCATCAAGAACGGCTTTGCGCTCCTTACTGAGGAACGCCGGGCCACGGGCATCTTCGGTGTACTCAGCATCCGGGAGAACACTGTCATTTCCAGCCTCAAAAAGCATCTGCGTCTGGGCCTGTATCTTTCCAACGCTTCTATGAAGAAGGATACCCAGTGGTCCATTGACGCCATGCGCACCAAGACCCCCACCCAGGAGACCAAAATCCGCAGCCTCTCCGGCGGCAACCAGCAGAAGGTCATTCTGGGCCGCTGGCTCCTCACCGAGCCGGAGGTCCTGCTGCTGGACGAGCCCACCCGCGGCATCGACGTGGGCGCCAAGTACGAGATCTATCAGCTGATCATCGATCTGGCCAACAAGGGCAAGACCGTTCTGATGGTCTCGTCCGAAATGCCGGAACTGCTCGGCGTCTGTGACCGGATCCTCGTCATGTCCGGCGGACGTCTGGCTGGCGAAGTGGACGCTAGAAACACCACCCAGGAAGAAATTATGACCCTGGCTGCGAAATATGTTTAAGGAGGCTGTACCATGGCAAATCCGATTAAAAATCTGCAACGCACCGCTGCCGACTACCGCCAGATGGACGCGAAGGACAGAAAGCGCTTCTGGACGGACGGAATTCTCAACAATGCCCTGTACATCATCATGGCCATCTTCATCATCTATACGGCCTTTGCCAATGAGAACTTCCTGAAGATCGGCTCCATCACCAACATCCTCTCCCAGGTTGCCGCGTACCTGCCCATCGCACTGGGCATCGGCGGCTGTATCGTTCTGACCGGTACCGACCTTTCTGCCGGCCGCGTGGTGGGCCTGACCGCCGCCATTTCCGTGGCCCTGCAGCAGGTGGGCGATCGCCGCATCCTCAGCTTCCTGCCCTCCTATCCCGGCTGGGCCGGCATCCTGATCGCGCTGGTGGCCGTTATCGTCGTCGGCGGCCTCATCGGCCTGGTCAACGGCTTCTTCGTTGCCAAGTATAAGCTGCATCCCTTCATCGTCACCCTGGCCACCCAACTCATCACCTATGGCCTGATCGTCATCTTCTTCATGACCAACGGCAACAACGGCCAGCCCCTCTCCGGTCTGAGCCCGGAGTACAACAACTTTATCACCGGCAAGCTGATCACCTTCGACAAGGCCAGCCTGCCCATGTACGTACTCTATGCGGTGATCTTTATCATCATCATGTGGTTCATCTGGAACAAGACCACCTTCGGCAAGAATATGTTCGCCGTCGGTTCCAACGCGGAAGCTGCCAACGTCTCCGGCGTTAACGTCTTCAAGACCACCATGCTGGTTCACACCCTGGCCGGCGTCATGTACGGTCTCACCGGCTTCATCGAGGGCTCCCGGATCGGCTCCATCACCACTTCTACCGGCCTCAACTACGAGTGCGACGCCATCGCGGCCTGCGTCATCGGCGGCGTCTCCTTCGTCGGCGGCACCGGTAAGATCAGCGGCATCGTCCTGGGCGTCTTCATCCTGCGTATTATCTTCGTCGCTCTGACCATGCTGGGCATCGACCCCGCCATGCAGAACATCATCAAGGGCGCCATCATCCTGATCGCCTGCTCCCTGGATATGCGTAAGTACCTGGTCCGCAAGTAATTTTCATAGCTTCCCCGCGCTTCTTGCAGCCCCGAAGAACACATCCTTGTGTTTTTCGGGGTTTTGTGATAGACTAAATGGGACAAATTACGTGGAGGACGAACGAATGGCCGACTTTTCCAAGTTCCGCTCCTCCCTGGGGGGCTTCAACCGGGGAGACGTGGCGACATATATTGAAACGCTCTGCCGGACCCATGGCGCGGAGCTGAAGGAGCGCGATGGCCGCATTGAGAGCCTCACTGCCGCGCTGGCGGAGGCCCAGGGCCAGCGGGAGGAGGCCATCGCCCAGGCGGAGGCGCTGCGCCGCCAGGTGGAGGAGCTGGAGACCCAGCTGGAGGCCGCCACGGCCCCGCCGCCGGAGGAGGACGAGGCGCTGGAGGAAGCGCTGTCCGAGGACGCGGCGGACGAGACCGAGGTCCCTGACTACCCCACTCTGGAGCTGGAGGCCTATCGCCGGGCCGAGGCCACTGAGCGCCTGGCGTCGCAGCGGGCCCAGCAGCTCAAGCGGGAACTGGTGGACTTTTTGGAGAACACCACCGCCCGCTACCAGCAGACCGGGGAGGACATTGCCGCCCTGGCCGAGGATCTCAAGCGCGGCCTGCTGCGGCTGGAGGAAAACCTCTCGGAGCTGGATCTCCTGTTCCATGAGACGACGGAGCATCTGGAGACCATCACCCCCGCCGAACCGCTGGAAGTGGGATAAAGACCGCAAATTGCTTTGCCCCCTGGCTCCACGGAGCCAGGGGGCAAGCTGCTGTTCAGGAAAGGGTTCAAGCTAGGAAAACCACTTGTCAATCAGTACATCCACTACGGAGTTCGACACCTTGTATGTCGTCTCCCCCACCGTCATCCAGTCCTCGGCCAGCCAAATCCGAGACGTGGTGGCCTCGGGTGGAATGGAGGTTTCCAGCGTTGGTTCCGCATCGCTGTTCCAGATCATATTGTCTGACAGCGTAATTCGCAGAATCCAATCGTCCGACGGCGGCGCGTCTGTCTCTTCCGGCACCAAACTGTTGAAGAAACGGCTGATATCGTAAATATCCAGGCTGATTGCGGCGGTGTGACCAGCTTGTCGGTACTCCACCACCCCGCCGACATAGTCTTCCTCGCGTACAATGCGAGAATCTTCTTGCTTCTGCTCTGTTGGCCGAGGCCATAAGAGAAGAACCGCAAAGAGAGCCACGCAGAGCGCGGCCAAAACACCAATCCATTTTTTCATGCTGCGTGGTCTCTTCCTATTTATAAACGGTATCACCAAGTACCACCAACTTTCCGCTGGAAAAGTAGACTGGCCCGAAGAGCGAAATTGGAACCTTTCTACTTCATTATAACAGATTTTGTAAAACGCGTACAGATGCGATCCCGGAATCATGGGCTTTATTTCCGGGCTGATTTTGTGTATAATAAAAAACAAGTTCCCATGGAGAGGAGGTGCGGGATGTACCAGGCGCTTTATCGAAAATACCGGCCCCAGACCTTTGACGATGTGGTGGGGCAGCACGCCGTCACCCAGACGCTGCGGACGCAGCTGATGACCGGGCGCATCAGCCACGCCTACCTCTTCACCGGCACCCGCGGCACCGGCAAGACCTCCTGCGCCAAGATTTTGGCCAAGGCCCTCAACTGTACCGACCTCCAGGACGGCAGCCCCTGCGGCCACTGCGCCGCCTGCCGGGCCATCGACTCAGGCAGATGCATGGACGTTTTGGAGATCGACGCGGCCTCCAACAACGGCGTCGATCAGGTCCGCGCCCTCCGGGACGACGCGGTCTACACCCCGTCGGAGGTCAGCAAGCGGGTGTATATCATCGACGAGGTGCATATGCTCTCCATGGCGGCCTTCAACGCCCTGTTGAAGATCATTGAGGAGCCGCCGGAGCATCTGGTGTTTATTCTGGCCACCACGGAGCTGCAAAAGGTTCCGGCGACCATTCTCTCCCGGTGTCAGCGGTTTTCCTTCCGGCGGCTGCTGCCGGAGGACATCGCCGGGCGCCTCAACTATATCGCCTATCAGGAAAAGATCGACCTGGAGCCGGAGGCCTGCCGTCTGCTGGCGCGCCTGGCCGACGGCGCCCTGCGCGACGGCGTGAGCCTGCTGGACCAGTGTGCTTCGGCGGCGGAGGGCGCGGTGACGGCGGAGCTGGTCTGCGAGGCCCTGGGCCTGGCGGGGCAGCAGCGCACCGGTTCGCTGATGGAGGCCGTGGCCCGGCAGGACGCCAAGACGGCGCTGTCCCTCTTCGCCGGCCTCTACGCCGCCGGCAAGGACATCGCCGCCATGCTGGATGAGCTTTTGGCCCTCAGCCGCGACCTGCTGATTTTGAAGGCGGCGCCGGAAAGCGGCCTTGCCATGCTCTCGGGCGTGGCCTCGGAGCAGGAGGTGGACCGGCTGCTGGCGGCGTTCACCGCCGGGGAGCTGCTGCGGATCACCACGGTCCTCCAGGAGACGGCGGCTGGCTTTGCCAAGAGCGCCAACCGCCGCATCGACGCGGAGCTGTGCCTGCTGCGGCTGTGCCAGCCGGCCCTGGACCAGGACCTCTCAGGCCTCACGGCCCGGGTCAGCCGGATGGAGAGCCAGCTGGCCTCCGGCGTTTTGCCGGCGGCCCCGGCAGCCCGGCCCCAGCCGGAGGCGGAGGAGCTGCCGCCGCCCCCGGACGACTGCGACGCCCCGCCCGAGACGCCCCAGGCTGCCGAGACGCCGCCGCCCGCCGCGCCGGAGGGCTTCTGGCCCGACCTGGTCGCGCAGCTCAAGCGGGAAATCCCCAGCAAGTGCAAGGGCTTTTTCGCTGTGGAGGGGCCGGTGCGGCCCCAGCTGGAGGGGCAGCTGCTGACCCTGGTGGCCGAGAGCGGCTTCGTCAAAAAGGTAGTGGACATCCCGGAGGTGCTGGAGCCGGCGGCCCGCATTGCCTCGGGCCTGCTGGGCGGAAGCATCCGGGTGCGGTGCGTCCAGCGGGGGAAGCAGACCGCCGCCGGCGCGGACGATCCCATGCGTGCGCTCCTCTCCTTCGGGCAGGAGCATAGCGATATCATCACGATCAAAGAATAAGGAGTTTTTTCTATGGCAAAAGGTGGATACCGGGGCGGGATGCCCATGGGCGGCATGAATATGAACATGATCAAGCAGGCCCAGAAGATGCAGCAGGAAATGCTGAAAATGCAGCAGGAAATGGAGACCCGGGAGTATGAGGCCACCGCCGGCGGCGGCATGATTACGGCGGCGGTCAACGGCAAGTATGAGCTGCTGCGGCTGACCATCGACCCCGAGGCGGTGGACCCGGAGGACGTGGAGATGCTCCAGGACATGGTCATCGCCGCCGTCAACGAGGCCATGCGCAAGGCCCAGGCCGAATCCGCCGCCACCATGGGCAAGCTCACCGGCGGCCTGAACCTGGGAGGTCTCCTCTGAGATGCGACCCTTTCCCGCCGCGCTGGAGCGGCTGACCGAGCAATTCGCCCGCCTGCCGGGCATCGGCGGCAAGACGGCCCAGCGGCTGGCCTTCCATGTGCTGAGCCTGCCGCTGGAGGAGGCCGAGGCCTTCGCCCAGACCATTGTGGACGCCAAGAAGACCGTCCACACCTGCAGCGTCTGCCAAAATCTCACCGATCAGGAACGCTGCGCCATCTGCGAAGACCCCCAGCGGGACCACGGCGTGGTCTGCGTGGTGGCGGAGCCGCGGGATGTGGCGGCGCTGGAGCGCTCCCGGGAGTACCAGGGGGTCTACCACGTCCTCCACGGCGTCATTTCCCCGCTGAACCACGTGGGGCCCGACGACCTGAAGCTCCGGGAGCTGCTGGCCCGCGTGGCCCAGGGCGGCGTCCGGGAGGTCATCATGGCCACCAACCCCGACACCGAGGGCGAGGCCACGGCCATGTATGTCAGCCGCCTCTTGAAGCCGCTGGAGGTCAAGGTGACGCGGCTGGCCTACGGCATCCCGGTGGGCAGCCAGCTGGAGTACGCCGACGAGGTGACGCTGCTGCGGGCCCTGGAGGGCCGCCGGGAGATTTGAGCGCCGGAAAACGGCTTGACAAACGGCGGAAAATCCGCTACTATGAGGAAGCAAGGGCTTTTGCGACTGACGGAGTCGGTGGATCACCACCAGGGAGCAAAAGCTGATATGTGCCGGCCGTCTGGGCAGTTCTATTCGTTTGGATAGGACTGCCTTTTTTGTTTCGGCAAACTACTTTTGAGGTGAAGGATATGGACATTTATCAGAAGCTGGACGCCGCAGCGTACCTGCGCGGCAACGAGTATCCGGGCCGCGGCGTGCTGCTGGGCATGAGCCCCAGCGGGAAGGCTGTGCTGGCCTATTTCATCATGGGCCGCAGCGACAACAGCCGCAACCGCGTCTTTACCACCCAGGGCGACGACGTCATCATCCACCCCTACGACGCCAGTAAGGTGGAAGACCCCTCGCTCATCATCTACGCGCCGGTGCGCACCGAAGGGCTCCAGACCATCGTCACCAACGGCGACCAGACCGACACCATCCTCACCCACCTGCGCAGCGGCGGCTCCTTCCAGACGGCCCTCCAGACCCGCTGCTTCGAGCCGGACGCCCCCAATCTGACGCCCCGCATCAGCGGCATCCTGCACCTGGGAACGCCGGACTTTACCTATGAGCTGAGCATTCTCAAGAGCGCCGACGCCGCAGGCACCGGCTGCAATCGCTACTACTACGCCTATCCGGCCCTCCCCGGCCTGGGCCATTTGATCCATACCTACGAGGAAAACGGCAATCCCATTCCCACCTTCCAGGGCGAGCCCCGGCGGATCGACGTGCCTGAGGACCTGGACGCCTTTACCGAGACCCTCTGGCAAAACCTCAACGAGCAGAACCGCATCTCCCTCTACGTCCGCTACACCGACCCGGTGACGGGCCGGTACGAGAGCCGCCTCATCAACAAGTTTGGAAAGGATTGAGTATCATGCAGGAATTTGAACTGAAGTACGGCTGCAACCCCAACCAGAAGCCCGCTAAAATCTACATGGCCGACGGCAGTGAGCTGCCCATCACCATCCTCAACGGACGGCCCGGCTATATCAACTTCCTGGACGCTCTCAACAGCTATCAGCTGGTCAAGGAGCTGAAGGCCGCCACCGGCATGGTCTGCGCCACCTCCTTCAAGCACGTGAGCCCCACCTCCGCCGCATTGGGCCGTCCCCTGTCCCCGGCGCTGAAAAAGGCCTGCTTCGTGGACGACGTGGAGGGCTTGGACGAATCCCCCCTGGCCTGCGCCTATGCCCGGGCGAGAGGCACCGACCGGATGAGCTCCTTCGGCGACTGGATCGCCCTGAGCGACGTCTGTGACGCCACCACGGCCCAGCTCATCAAGCGGGAGGTCTCCGACGGCGTCATCGCTCCCGGCTACACCGACGAGGCGCTGGAAATCCTCAAGACCAAGCGCAAGGGCGGCTACAACGTGGTGGCCATCGACCCGGACTATGTCCCCGCTGCCCAGGAGATCAAGCAGGTCTACGGCATCACCTTTGAACAGGGCCGCAACAACTTCAAGATCGACGAAGCGCTCCTCTCCAACCTGGTGACGGAGAACAAGACCCTCTCCCGGGAGGACCAGCTGAACCTGCTGGTGGCCCTCATCACCCTCAAATACACCCAGTCCAACTCCGTCTGCTACGCGGTGGACGGCCAGGCTATCGGCGTGGGCGCCGGCCAGCAGAGCCGCATCCACTGCACCCGCCTGGCCGGCAACAAGGCTGACCTCTGGCACCTGCGGCAGCATGAGAAGGTGCTGAACCTGCCCTTCCGCCCCGAGCTGGGCCGCCCCGAGCGGGACAACGTCATCGACGTCTATCTCAATGAGGATTATATGGACGTCCTGGCTGACGGCGCCTGGCAGAACTACTTCACGGAGCAGCCCGCGCCCTTCCCCCGGGCCGAGCAGCGGGCTTACCTGGCCGCCCTCACCGGCGTGGCCCTGGGCTCCGACGCCTTCTTCCCCTTCCCGGACAACATCGAGCGGGCGGCCAAGAGCGGCGTCAGCGTCATCGCCCAGCCCGGCGGCTCCGTCCGGGACGACCTGGTCATCGACTGCTGCAATAAGTACGGCATGGCCATGGCCTTCACCGGGATGCGCCTGTTCCACCACTGATTTCAGGGTATTTTTCCTCCTTCGGCACCCATTGCCGGAGGATTTTTTTAAAATTCTGCAACCAGGGACACGGAACGTCGTCTATTTTCACAGAGAAAGAAACGCAAGGAACGCGGGAAGGGAGCGCAGCCATGGAGGACTGTGAGATCATCCGGCTCTACTGGGCCAGAGAGGAGCGGGCCTTGGAAGAGACCCACCGAAAGTACGGCAGCTACTGCTGGACCATCGCCCACAACATCCTCCGCAACCGGGAGGACAGCGACGAGTGCGTCAACGATACATACCTCCGGGCCTGGAACGCCATGCCGCCGCAGCGGCCCGCCATTTTGCCGGCCTTCCTGGGGAAAATCACCCGCAATCTCTCCCTGGACCGGTGCAAGGCCCGGCTGGCAGCCCGGCGGGGCGGCGGACAGCTTTCCATTGCACTGGAGGAGCTGGGCGACTGCCTCTCCGGCGGCGACACGCCGGAGGAGGTCGTCTCCGCGGCGGAGCTGGGCCGAGCCATCGACCGATTTTTGCGTACCCTGCCGGATAAGGACTGCTGCATCTTCCTCCGGCGGTACTGGTATCTGGACGCCGTGGGCGATATCGCCCGGCGCTATCACATGGCGGAGGGCTCGGTGAAATCCAGCCTGTTCCGCACCCGGAAGAAACTCCGGGAGTATTTACAGCAGGAAGGAGTGTGGGCATAATGGATCGGCGCGAGAATATGCTGGATGCCATCGGGGAAGTGGGCAGCGATCTGATCGTCCAGGCGGAGACCAAGCGCTTTGCTCCCGGGCCGCTGCGCCGCTGGGGCGGATTGGCCGCAGCGCTGGTACTGGTGATCGGCCTGACGGCGCTGGCGCTGCCCTGGCTCCAGAACAACGACGAGGCATCCAACGCCCTTTCCTCCACCGAGAGCGACACCGCGGTCGGTACCGACACACCGACTGACACCGACACAGAGACGGCAATTGACCCGATGACGGACGATACGGCAGAGGACACCGCTTCTCCCGACGAGGCTGCCGATGATCCTGAGCTGGAGCTGAACACGGAGGATATTCCCGAGGGCGAGGAAGAGGACCCTGTGGACAGCATTCAGGTGCAAGACAGCTGGACGCTGAGCCTGCCCACCTATGAGGACGCCCAGGAGCTCTGGTACAGCGGGCGGGGCGATCAGCTCATTTCCAACTTTGTCACCACGCTGGAGCTGGGATGGAACGGCTTCAACGACCCGATTTTGAACTTTGAAGATCCTGAGGAACTCTCCAGCCAAGCCCTGCTGCGGTTTTTCCTGCTGATTCTCAACCAGCAGAAGGGCAACGGCTGGTACAACGGTCCCAGCTACGAGACCCGCTGGTTTGAGGCGCAGGCGGATTTGCCGGCAGATTCCCCCTATGCCGCCCTGGGTGGGTGGTACGACATCCCGGTGGATGAGCTGCAGGCGACCCTGAGCTGCTGGCTTCCGTCCTATCAATTCTCGCCCGAGGAGCTGAGCAGTTACGTCCCCGAGGAGAACGTCATCCGCCTGGAAACCGTCTATCTCCAGGAGAAAGAGGGCTTCTTGCAGCTGGAGGCGGCGGAGTTTGACGATGAAAACCAAACGATGGCCCTGACCGTGACCCGCTTCAGCGACAGTGAAATGCAGTGGCCCATCGTCAGCCGCGTGTATGTGCTTCACTTTGAGCGGGGCATGGTGAACTATGTAAGCATCCTACAAGACTGACGGCCCGTTTTTCTGCTTCTGCTGTCTGTGTTTTTTTGAAATATCCATTGCAGAATCCAAGTAAACACGATATAATCAATATAAAACAACAGCCGTTGCCAGGCCGGCTCCCCGGCGCTGGTAAAATATGCAAAAGGAGCGAAAGCAGTATGGGCATTGATATGAGCAAGTGGCAGGAGATTGCCAAAGCGCGCATCCATGACCGCCCCGCCGGCGAAGGTCGCCTGGCAGGAAAAATCAGCATCGTCACCGGTGCTGCCCAGGGATTTGGCAAGGGCATCGCCGAGGAACTTTACAAGGAAGGAGCCACGGTGGTCATCGCGGATATGAATGTGCCGCTGGCCGAGCAGGTGGCCCAGGAGCTGGGCGAGCGGGCCTGCGCCATCGCCGTCAACGTGGCCGACGAGGAATCGGTGGCCCACATGGTGGCCGAGACCGTGGAGCGCTACGGCGGCCTGGACCTGATGCTCTCCAATGCCGGTGTCGTCCGCTCCGGCCCCATCGCCCAGATGGAGAAAAAGGACTTTGACTTTGTCACCAACATCAACTATACCGGCTTCTTCCTCTGTGCCAAGTATGCTGCCATCATCATGCAGGCACAGCACGAGGCCGACCCCGACGCGATGTTCGACATCATCACCCTCAACTCCAAATCCGGTCTGGAGGGCTCCAATAAGAACTTCGCCTACGCTGGCTCTAAGTTCGGCGGCATCGGCCTGACCCAGAGCTTTGCCCTGGAGCTGTGCGCCTACAACATCAAGGTCAACGCCGTCTGCCCCGGCAACTTCCTGGATGGACCCCTGTGGTCCGACCCGGAGCGGGGCCTGTTCGTGCAGTACCTCAAGGCCGGCAAGGTCCCCGGCGCCAAGACCGTGGAGGACGTCCGCCGGTTCTACGAGGCCAAGGTGCCCATGAACCGCGGCTGCCTGCCGCTGGATGTGGCCCGGGCCGTGATGTACTGCGTGGAGCAGAAGTATGAGACCGGCCAGGCTATCCCTGTCACCGGCGGCCAGGTCATGCTCAACTGAGGACGCCGCCATGATCGACCTTGCCATTCTCGAAAAGCTCGATGCCTGTGACAAGGCGCAGCGCCTTGCGAACCTGGAGGAAATTCTGAAAACCACCCAGTTCCCGCCCATGGTCCCGCAGTACATCAACAACCATATCCACACCACCTATTCCTTCTCCCCCTATTCTCCCACGGCGGCGGTCTACGCGGCCCGGATGGAGGGCCTCTGCACCGCCGGCATCATCGACCACGACTCCATCGCCGGCGCGCGGGAATTTCTCGAGGCGGCCCGACTGGTGGAGATTCCCGTCACTGTGGGCATGGAGTGCCGCGCCAGCATGGACGGCACCCGCCTTCAGGGGCGCCGCACCAACAACCCCGATCAGGTGGGCGTCAGCTATATGACCATCCAGTCCGTCCCCCACGACAAGATCGAGGCCCTCAACCAGTGGTTCGCCCCCTATCGGGCGGCCCGGGACCGACGCAACCGGCAGATGATCGACAAGATCAACGCTCTGCTGGGGGAGGACTTGGACTATGACCGGGACGTGCTGCCCCTCTCCATGCACCACGAGGGCGGCGGCGTCACGGAGCGGCACCTGATGTACGCCCTGGCGAAAAAGATGGTGGCCCGGGCCGGCAAGGGCCAGCCGATGGTGGACTACCTCGGCTCCATCGGCCTGACGCTCTCGGAGAAGCAGAAGGCGCAGATGCTGGACACCGTCTATCCCTTCTACGAGTACGACCTGCTGGGCATCCTCAAGAGTGCCTTTGTGCCGCAGATTTACATCGACGCCACCGACGAGTGCCCCAACATCACCCAGCTGGTGGCGCTGTGCCGGGAGATGGACGCCTATCTCTGCTACGCCTACCTGGGCGACGTGGGCGACAGCGTCACCGGCGACAAGAAGGCCCAGAAGTTTGAGGACGACTACCTGGAGGACGTGTTTGAATGCCTCAAAGAGGTGGGCGTCAAGGCCGTCACCTATATGCCCACCCGCAATACTCCGGCACAGCTAAAGCGCCTGCGGGGCTTGTGCGAGGCGTATGGGATGTTCCAGATCTCCGGCGAGGACATCAACTCCCCCCGCCAGAGCTTCGTGATCCGCGCCATGGAGGACCCGCAGTTCCAAAACCTCATCGACGCCACGTGGCAGCTGATCGAACACGAAAAATAAGAAAAATTCCCGTTTCCTTTTGGAAACGGGAATTTTTGGCTTTTTATAAGGGGTTCTGCTTGATTTTTGCGAACTTTCGCGGGTAAGCCTTGGGGGTGGGGCGAACTTTCTCCACCGCCACGATCCGGTGGACGGCGTCCCCCACCGGGTATTCCCAGATACCGGTGATGCGCCCTCCCAGAGTCTCGATGGCCTTGCGGGCCTCGTCGGCCTCCTCCTGGGCCATGGCGCCCTTGAGCGCCAGGAACTTGCCGCCCACCTTCACATAGGGCAGACACAGCTCCGAGAGGAGGTTGAGCCGGGCCACGGCCCGGGAGACGGCCACGTCGTATTGCTCCCGGTGCTGCGCCACGTATTCCTCGGCCCGGGCCGCCACGCACGTTGCGTCCACGCCCACTTGGGGCAGGACGGTCTCCAGCCAGCGGATGCGCTTTTGGAGGCTGTCCAGCAGCGTGAGCTTCAGCTCCGGCACGGCGATGGCCAGCGGCGTGCCGGGAAAACCGGCGCCGCAGCCCACGTCGATCACGGCCTTGCCCCGCAGGTCCTCCCATTGAAGCAGGGCCAGCGAGTCGAGAAAGTGCAGCTCCGCCACGGCCCGGGGCTCGGTGATGGCCGTCAGGTTCATCACCTGGTTTTGCTCCAGCAGCAGCTGGCCGAATTGGCACAGCCGGTCCAGCTGCCCGTCGGTGAGGGTCAGGCCCAGGGCGGGCAAGCCCGCCGCCAGCGTCTCTTTCATGGCCGGTCCTTTACGATCAGCGCCAGGAAGGTGACGGCCTCGGCGGTGTGGTTGCGGATGGCGTGGGTGTGGCCGTCGGCGCAGAACTCGGCGTCTCCGGCGTGCAGCTCATATTCTACGCCGTCCTCCGCCACCATGGCAGAGCCGTTGAGCAGCAGATAGACCTCGCCATTGCCCACGTGGGGATGCTCTCCCACGGATTCACCGGGCTGGAGAGTGACGGCGGCCAGCAGATCGGCCCGTCCGCCCAGGTCCGACGGCGTGAAGATGTAGCGGAAGGAAGGACTGCCGGCGCCGTCGCGCACGTGGTGCTTGACTTCCGTGGTCATGTCGCTGAGATGATGGATCATGGCTGGTTGCTCCTTTTCAGTTATTTGTGGTACTTGCTTCCGGCCTGGATGGCCTCGGCCCGGAAGAGCTGCTCCAGCACCATCACCCGGGCCAGGTGGTGGGGGAAGGTCATGGGACTCATGGACAGACGGAAATCGGCCATGCGCTTGATCGATTCGTCCATGCCGAAGGAGGAACCGATCAGGAAACAGGCGCTGCTCTTGCCGCCGGTCTTCACCCGTGCCAGGGTCTCGGCCAGCTGGGGCGAGGAGAGGAGTTTTCCCTCCGGCGTCAGCACACAGAGCCACGCCCCCTTGGGGACGGCCTTCTGGATGGCCTCGGCTTCTCTGGCAAGGCCCTGGGCGATCTCCGCCGGGGACGGGGCCTCGGGCAGACGGCACTCCGGCAGCTCCAGCAGCCGGAACTGCACATAGCCTTTGAGGCGTTTTTCATATTCCGCGGCGGCGTCCAGGAAGAATTTTTCCTTGCACTTGCCCACGCAGATCAGGGTGATGGAAAACATGGCGGCTCCTTTCCATAGGCCGTAGTCTCTGACGGCACCCGTAGGGGCCGATGGTCCGGGTTGCCGCTAAGCCTTCCCGGCCTGCGTTGCGGTCCGCCAAGGCAAGCGGCGGCTGGGCTGCTGCGGTCGCTTTTTCTGCCACTGGCAGCGCTCCCTTGCAGGCCACATCGGCCCGCCGGTCCTGCGAAAGCCGCACCCGGTTTCGGACGCGCGATGCGCGCCCCTACGGTGGGGTGGAACCATCGGGATTCGGCGGGAAACGCAGGCCGCCCCTACAGACCTGCTTGGCTGTTTTTCCCAGGGGTGGAGTTTCTCCTTGCAGGGATTCTCGGGGGCATTATCGCAAAAAGCCCTCGAGGATCTTCTCCTCGGCTTCCTCGGCGGTGAGGCCCAGGGTCATCAGCTTGAGAATTTGTTCGCCGGCAATCTTGCCGATGGCGGCCTCGTGGATGAGGCCCGCGTCCACGTGATTGCAGGTGATCTCGGGGATGGCCCGGACCCGGGCCTCGCCCATGATGATGGCGTCGCAGCTGACGTGGCCGAAGCAGGGGGCGTTGCCCTCCACCCGGGGATAGAAAATTTGCACGGAGCTGTCCTGGGCCACGGAGCGGGAGACCACTCGGGTCTTGCTGCCCGCGCCGTTGAGGAAGACGTCCATCTCACTCTCGGCCTTCTGGGCGCCGTGGGTCAGCAGCTTTTCCTGGATGACGATTTCGGCGTTTTCGCCCACCACGGCCCGGGTGTAGCGCTTGGTGTCGTCCACGCCCTTGATCTGGCTGGTGTCCAGGGTGACGGATGCGCCTTCTTCCAGGTAGAGAATGGTCTGGGGGTTGAGAATCCGTTTGCCGGTGCCGTCGCCTTCGCCGTAGTGCTTCTCCACATAGGTGACTTTGGCGTTTTTGCCCACGTGGAAGGTGTGGATGCCGTCATGCTCGGAGTCGCAACTGCCGCAGTTGTGGATGCCGCAGCCGGCGACGATCTTCACCTCGGCGCCGTTGCCGATGAAGAAGTCGTTGTAGACCAGGTCCTTGACGCCGGTCTGGGTGATAACCACCGGAATATGGACGGTCTCACCCCGGGTTTCGGAATCGATGTGGATGTCGATGCCGGGCTTGTCGGTCTTGGAGACAATGTGGACGTGTTCGGAATCCCGATGGAAGGCCCGCTGGCCGTCGGAACGGAGATTGACGGCGCCGGTCTCGGGCAGCGCGGCCAGATCGGCCACCTGGCGGAGAATTTCCGCCTGGATTTCATTCAGCATGACTTCTTCCCCTCCAGTCTGTAGCAGCCGGCCACGGTGTCGGCCAAAATCTGCGGATAGAGCTCTTCCGCGGGCCCCCGGGCCTGAATCTGGCCGCCGGAGAGGAGCAAAATCTCGTCGGCCAGGCGGATGATCCGCTCCTGGTGGGAGATAATGAGGATGGTCTTGTCCTTGCGGTCGTGGAGGGCCTGGAAGGTCTCGGTCAGCCGGGCGAAGCTCCAGAGGTCGATGCCGGCCTCCGGCTCGTCAAAGATCATCAGCTGGGAATCCTTGGCCAGCACTGTGGCAATTTCGATGCGCTTGACCTCGCCGCCGGAGAGAGAGGCGTCCACGTCCCGGTCCACATAGTCCCGGGCGCACAGGCCCACCTGGGTCAGGTAGTCGCAGACCTCCTTGTGGGGGAGCGTCCGGCCCGCGGCGATGGAGAGAAGGTCAGCCACCTTCATGCCCTTGAACCGGGGCGGCTGCTGAAAGCCGTAGGAAATGCCCTTCTTTGCCCGCTCGGCGATGGAGAGGCCGGTGATGTCCTCGCCGTTCCAGAGAATTTTGCCGGAGGTGGGGGTGTTGAGGCCCATGATGACTTTGGCGAGGCTGGTCTTGCCGCCGCCGTTGGGGCCGGTGATGACGATAAAACGGTGATCCTCCACGGTCAGAGAGACGTCCTTGAGGATGTCTGTCTGTCCGGCCTCGGCGGGGACCGTCAGAGTGAGATGTTGTAATTCCAGCATGGAAAAACCTCTTTTCAGTGGTGGGATGGGGAGAAAGTACGGTGATACACCGCACCTGTAGGGGCAGATCCCCGAGCCGCCCGCAAAGGCTCCCCTGTGTAAGGGGAGCTGTCAGCCGTAGGCTGACTGAGGGGTTGTGGGCCGGCGATAACTGGAAGCTCTGATCCCCTCCGTCACGGCTTCGCCGTGCCACCTCCCCTTGGGCACCAAGGGGAGGCTTTGGGGTGCGTTGCGTGAGAGGGGATTACTCCAAGGCAAAGCCCAGGTAGCCGGAGGGAAGCGTGCGGGGGCGGCCCAGCCACTTGAGCATGGCGCAGGGCGTGCCGCCGAGATCCTGCGGCAGCACCTCGGCGGTATAGTCCTCCGCAGCGGCGGCGATGCCGGTTTGTGTCTCGTAGAATTTCACGCCGTAGGCCTGCTGCAAATAGGCGTAATACTCTGGGCTGTAGGTGATGTGGGGTTCGGTCAGCAGGGCTTCCCGCCGCTGATGATATTCCTCCCAGCCGATCTCCCGACCGCCGGGGAAGGGCGTGTGGTTTCGCAGGAAGGCTGTGGTATAGCCCAGCCGGGCATAGTAGCTGAAAAGTGACGGCTCTGCCGGAACCAGTACGGCGCAGCGGTAGTCCAGCCGCTCCAGCAGGGCCTCGGTGAACCGAATCAGCGTGCTGGCCAGGCCACGGCCCCGGTAGTCGGGCCGCGTGGCCACGGCATAGAGATAAGCGGCCGGAATGGTCTGGTCTTCCACGGTCAGCGTCTGAGGCAGCACATGGACGATACTCACCAGCGCTCCGACCTCATTTTCCGCGACAGCTGCCCGGCAGCGGGGGAACGCCTCGTAAAAACCAGTGATCGTTGCCTCACTGTCGCCGAATACCTGCTGCCACAGCGCCGTCATGGCCGCTCTGTCCGATGGATACGCAGGCCGCAGCCGCACCGCGTCGGTCATGGACGGGCCTCCTTTTCGGTGGCGATGAATTTTTCCAGGAAAATGGGGTGGTAGCTCTCTTTGGCCTTCCGCAGCCCTTCGATGCCCATGTCGTCCTCCCGGTTGAGGTAGCGGATATCGGGATGCTGCTCGCGGACATACCGGGCAAACTCCCGGTTCACCAGCGGATAGGCGCCCTGAATGTCGGCAAAGGCCTTTTCGAAGTTCACGTCAAAGGTGTCGGCGCTGATGCGGTTGCCCATGGAAAAGCCCACGGGACGGCCTTCCTCGGCGTAGAGGATGATCCCCTCAAACTCCAGCGCCTCATAATGCTCCAGTGCCTTGGTCAGCGCCCGGCGGTCCGCGGCGGACTCGTGGTGGCTCTCGTACCACTTTTCCGCCAGCTTTTCGCAGACGTGGAGGTTGTGAGGCGTGATGACCCGGGTGTACCAGTTGGGCCAGGCCTCGATAAAGCGGTTGATGTGATTGCGCTTGGACTGGAGCTTGCGGCCCGGCAGATCTGCCAGGGTGCCGATCTCGTAGAGGTAGTCGTAGGAATCCCGGTCCGGCTCGTAGGTAAATTGGCCCGGATAGAGAGATTCCAGCTGGGCCATGGTCTCCCGGGTCAGGCTGCGGATCACCAGAGGCTTGCCCTCACGGCGGCTGTCGGCAAAAATCCGCTCCAGCACCGGGCGGATGTCTCCGGAGCCGGCGGGGTAGAGATATTGGTGGACGCCCCGGAAGTTGAGCCGCTGGCAGAGGTAGCCCTCCACTTCCGCCACTTCCCCGTAGTAAAAGGACCAGAGATAGAGATTGGCGAAGGTATACTCCGCACCCCGGTAGCCGGAGGATTCGTAGATACGCTGAATCCAGGGGCGGTCCGCCAGGGTGGGCTTTCTGCATTGATTCATGGTAAGTCTCATCCCGTTTCGTCGGCGGCTGTCGCTCGCCGGAGATACTTATCTAATATTATCATATCATGGAAGTCAAGGGGTGGGGAATGCCGTAGCCTCCCCTCAAGGGGAGCCTTGCCCTCCCGGGAAACCGGCTCCAAGCTCCCTCTCAGGCTTGTATTTTCTCCCGTTTGGTGGTAAAATACTCTAAATTGCGAAAATGCGCCGAGGAGGACTCAACCCATGTGCGACCGCTGCAAAAATACCTTTTATATCACTACCCCGATTTACTACCCGTCCGATAAGCTCCACATCGGCCACACCTACTGCACCGTGGCCGCCGACACCATGGCCCGCTATAAGCGCATGCGGGGCTACGACGTGATGTTCCTCACCGGCACCGACGAGCATGGTCAGAAGATCGAGACCAAGGCCAAGGAGGCCGGTGTCACGCCCCAGCAGTTTGTGGACAACATCGTCACCGGCCAGGGCGGCGTGCTGGACCTGTGGAAGCTGATGAACATTTCCAATGACCGCTTCATCCGCACCACCGACCCCTACCACGTGGCCGCTGTTCAGAAAATTTTCAAGAAGATGTACGAAAACGGCGACATCTACAAGGGCAGCTACAAGGGCAAATACTGCACCCCCTGTGAGAGCTTCTGGACCGAGAGCCAGCTGAAGGACGGCAAGTGCCCCGACTGCGGCCGCGAAGTCACCGACGCCGAGGAGGAGGCCTACTTCTTCCGCCTCTCCAAGTACGCCAAGCCGGTGCGGGACCTGCTGACCAACACCGACTTCCTGGAGCCCAAGAGCCGCGTCAACGAGATGGTCAACAACTTCATCGATCCCGGCCTGGAAGACCTGTGCGTCTCCCGCACCAGCTTCACCTGGGGCGTGCCGGTGGACTTTGACCCCGGCCACGTGGTCTATGTCTGGGTGGACGCCCTCTTCAACTACACCACGGCCCTGGGCTTTATGAACGACACCTACCACGAATACGACAAGTTCTGGCCCGCCGACGTCCACTTTGTCGGCAAGGAGATCGTCCGCTTCCACTCCATCATTTGGCCCGCCATGCTGATGAGCATGGGTATGCCTCTGCCTAAGAAGGTCTACGGCCACGGCTGGCTGCTTTTGGACGGCGGCAAGATGTCCAAGTCCAAGGGCAATGTGGTGGACCCGTACCTGCTGGCGGAGCGCTACGGCGTGGACGCGCTGCGCTTCTTCCTGATGCGCACGTTCCCCTTCGGCTCCGACGGCAACTTCTCCAACGAGCTTTTGATCTCCTGCATCAACACCGACCTGGCCAACGACCTGGGCAACCTGGTCTCCCGGACCGTGGCCATGGTGCAGAAGTATTTTGGCGGCACGCTGCCCGCGGCCCAGGAGGCCGACGAGGCGCTGGATCAGCCGCTGGTGGAGCTGGCTTCCGGCCTGCGCGAGAAGTACGAGGCGCAGATGGAGGCCTATCAGTTCCAGAACGCCCTCGCGGAGGTCTTCAAGGTCATCTCCCGAGCCAACAAGTATATCGACGAGAACGCCCCCTGGGTGCTGGCCAAGGACGAAGCGAAGAAGCCTCGCCTGGCCCGCGTCCTCTATAACCTCCTGGAGACGGTGCGCATCTGCGGCGCCTTGCTGGAGCCGGTGATGCCGGACACCACCGCCAAGATCATGGCCCGGCTGGGCGAGCCCGCCCACGGCTGGGACACCCTGGCCGCCTTCGGTGCGCTGCCCGCCGACGTGACTGTCGCAGGCGGTGAGGCCCTCTTCCCCCGGATCGACATGGCCAAGGAGCTGGAGGCCCTGGAGGAACTCCACCAGAAGGCCCTGGCCGCTGCTGCTGGTCCCAAGGAGGAGCCCCTGCCCGAACCGCTGCCTCCGGTGGACTTCGACACCTTCTGCAAGGTGGAGATGACCGTGGTGAAGGTCCTCAGCTGTGAAAAGGTCAAGAAATCCGACAAGCTCCTGAAGTTCCAGCTGGACGACGGCACCGGCACACCCCGGCAGATTCTCTCCGGCATCGCCAAGTACTATCAGCCGGAGGAGCTCCTGGGCAAGACCCTGGTGGCTGTGACCAACCTGCCGCCCCGGAAGATGATGGGGCAGGAGAGCTGCGGCATGATCCTCTCCGCCGAGCGCGGCGAGACACTCAAGCTGGTGATGCTGGACGACTCCGTCCCCGCCGGCGCGAGACTGGTATAAGGCCCGCAGACCCGGATGCTTCGGCGCCGCATAAAAATAGCCAAAAAATAGCCTATAAGCAAGCCCCGCTGGCAAAAGCCGGCGGGGCTTGTGTTTTGCGTGCGCTCTCAGGAAATGATCCCGAAGCTGTATTTAACGGCCAAAATCCGTGTGACGCTTTCGTTGATCCGTGCCTCGGAGAGCGTACCGTCTTCCACAGCGGCCTTGACGCCGTCAAAGGCGGCCTGGAGGTCCATGGGCATCAAAATCATATCCACACCGGCCTGGAGGGCCAGCACGGCGGCCTCACCGGAGGTATAGTAGTTGGTGATGGCGCCCATCTGGTGAGAGTCGGTGACGATGATGCCGCCGAAGCCCAGGTCCTCCCGCAGGTAGGAGACCACCTCGGGGGAGAGGTCCGAGGGTAGGGCGGAGAGCTTCTCGTTGGTCAGGTGGGAGAGCATCACCATGGCGACGCCCTTGTCGATGCCGGACTGGAAGGGAATCCACTCGCAGCTTTGAAGCTCTTCCACCGTGCGGTTGGAGACAGATTTTCCCTCATGGGTGTCGGTCTCGGTGCTGCCGTGGCCCGGAAAGTGCTTGAGACAGGAGACCATGCCGCCCCGCTGCAAGCCGTCCACCATGGCAGAGACCATGGCGGCTGCCACCTGGGGATCGCTGCTGTAGGAGCGGTCTCCGATTTCGGTGTTGTTGGGGTTGGTCACCACATCGGCCACCGGCGCGAAGTCCACATTGAAGCCCAGGGACCCCAGCTCCGCGGCCAGGGTACTGCCCACCTGGTAGACCTCGGCCATATCGGCCCGCTGGCCGTAGACGGCGGCGGCCTCGAAGTGGGTGACGCCCATGGCCTCGTTGCTTCCGGCCCGGGAAACGCGGCCGCCCTCCTCGTCCACGCCCAGGAAGAGGCCGGTTTTGGCGTAGGACTGGGTGGCCTGGAGCATTGCCGTGGTCTGTGCCCGATCCACCAGATTGGCGGCAAAGTAGCACAGGCCGCCCACAGGCTTTTCCGCCAGCGCTGTTTTGGTGGTATCGCCGGCCTGGGTGACAGTGGTGGCGCCGGTGAGGCTCTCCGGGGTGGTAATAAAGAGCTGCCAGATCTTTTCATCCAGCGTCATGGCGTTGAGGAGTTCCTGAATCCGGGCAGTGTGGTTATCCAGGGCGGCATCCGTGGTTTCGTCTGCCGGTTCCTCCGGCGCTTCAGGCTCGGCTGCATCCGCCGGCGCCTCTTCCTCCGGCGCTTCAGGCGCCGCGGCGTCGGTGGAGTCGGCGGTCTCCGGCGTCTCCTGGGGCAGTGTCAGATTTTCCGTGGGCTGCGATTTGGCGGTGCTGCCCTTGGGCAGGGCGCTGTAAAGGAAAAATCCCGCAAAGGCCAGCAGCGCCAGGGACAGCAGGATCAGAAGGACAGAAATCACGGTTCGTACGGTGCGCATAGCGTTCCCTCCTGATGGGATATTACGTTGTCGGGTCCTCCTGAGAGGGTGTATTATCTGATTCTGGTTCCGGTTCCTGCGGCTCCGGCTCCGGATCTGGTTCAGGCTCCGGCTCTGGATCGGGTTCAGGTTCCGGTTCCGGTACGACCACCGGTTCCTGGGGCTCCGGTTCCTGCGGCTCCGGCTCGCAGGCCGGATACGCCTCGGCGTTCCAGTAGTACGCCCCCATCTCCTGGTCGGTCAGCAGAGCCAGGGTGCCGGTCTCCACCATGCAGCGGTAGAGGTCCAGGTGGCGGTAATAGCCGTCGGCGCTGACGATATTCCAGGTGTAGGCCTCACCGTTGCGCAGGCCCTGGACCGTATAGCAGGTGACGCCTGCCTGGTCGGAAATCAACTGCCAGGCCTGGGACAGACCCTCGGGCGTGGCGACGCCGCTGCACAGGGCGTCGTAGAGGGGCGTGGTGACGTCCTCGCCTCCGGCGGTGTAGGTAAAGCGCTCCATCAAATAGGTGAAGAGCAGCTCCGCCTTGCTCCGGTCTGTCTCCCGGTAGCGGATGTACTCCGCGGCGGCGGCCACGCTCTTTTCTACGGCCTGGGCCTTCTCCTGAAGGGCCTGGGCCGTCTCGGTGTAGCCGAAGTCGATCTCCAAGATTCGCACAGAGCCGCTCTCGGGATAGGCCGAGACTGTCACGGTGGGCTGTTCCACCACAGTGCCGGGGTTTTGGGCGCAGTATTCTGCTACAATGGCCGGAATATCCTGCTCCTGGTAACTGCTCATCCGAACGGTGAGGCGGCTTTCGTAGTTGTCCACCGCCTTGGTCAGCCGTGTGACCAGCTGCTCGGTGGTGGCCACCGCCTCAATGGCGGCGATTTCCTGAGCCGTGCGGCGGAAGGTGATGTTGATGTGGATCTCATAGTAGGAGACGATCCGCGCACAGTCGTGGGTCATATAGTCCACGGCGTAGGCGCCCAGAGGCTCCAGCTTGGCCACCTCATAGGCCGCCTCGCTCAGCTCCGCTTCCACGTCTCCATCGTAGTTGGTCACATGGATGGTGCCGTTGGGCTGCCCCTCCCGGACGAAAGACAAGATGGCGTTTTTCAGCTCCTGGTAGTTTTCCGCCGTGACGGCGTCGGTGGAGGCGGTCTGCGCTTCGGCGCCGCTGTGGGGCGTGATGGAGAGGTAGTCGTTGCTCTGCCGGGCGGCGCAGCCGGACAGCGTCAGGCAAATCAGAGCGGTCAAAATCCAGCGCCGCATGGCGAATCCCCCTTTACAGATCGTTTTTGCTGTAGCGTTTGAAGCCCTCGCCCACCACCTGGTGCGCCTCCTGCAGGATCACAAAGGCGGTGGGGTCGATGCCCATGACCAGCTCCTTCAGCTCCGCCACCTGCCGCTTTTTGATGGCGCAGAGGATCACCCGCTTGTCCTGGCCGGAGTAATACCCCTGGCCCCGGAGGATGGTGACGCCCCGGTCCAGCTTGCTGGTGATCTCCTGGCAGATGGTCTGGTGCTGGTCGGAGATCACCAGGGCTACGACGGAGTAGTCCAATCCATAGACCACGCCGTCCAGAACCATGCTGCACACATAGAGCGTCACCGCCGAGTACAGCGCCTTGTTGATGTCGCCGAAGACGACGCCGGTGAGGGTGACGGTGACGATGTCGATGGCCAGCATGATTCTGCCGATGGGGAAGTTGGGGAAGGAGGGGCGCAGCAGCCGGGCCACGATGTCCACGCCGCCGGTGGAGGCCCCGGCCACAAACACCAGGCCCAGGCCCAGGCCGGTCAACAGGCCGCCGTAGAGGGTGGCCAGCAGCGGCTCCGTCACCGGCGCGGGGATGCGTTCAAAGAGAGAGAGAAACAGGTTGGACAGGAGCATACCGCACAGGGAACCCACAAAGAACTTTTTTCCCACGCCGCGGATGCTGACCAAAAACAGTGGTACGTTGATGAGGACCGACCAGAGCGCCACGGAGCCAAAGCCGGTCAAATGGGTAAGCAGCTGGCCGATACCGGAAACACCGCCCACGTTGATCTGGTTGGGCTGCAAAAAGAGGTCGAAGCCCAGGGAGAAGAGGGCACAGCCCAGGGCGATCAGCAGGGCGTTTTTCAGCTGCCGGAGCAGCGCTTTTTGATTCATAGGGCACCTCGTTTTCAGATGGGCGGTTGAGACCGAATCAATCCAAGGGCAGTGTCATCTGGGGCTCCTGGGCATCCTCGGGCCGGAGGATGGCGCCGGCGGCGGGGAGGGAACGGACGCGATAGCGGCTGGGATTTTGGAGGGAGCTGTTCTCCAGGTAGACGGCCCGCTCCACCACCTTGTTCTTTTTCAGCGTCATCACAGCGACGCCCTGGGTGTTGCGGGTGGTCTTCACTGCCAGCTGGGCGGTGGAGAAGAGCAGCGCTCTGCCGTCGGAGGCATAGAGGGCCACTTCTCGCTCCTCGCCCTGGAGCAAAAACACGGCCTTCACCGGGCTCTTGTCGGAGTATGCGCCGGTGAGCTTGCGCCGGTTGGACTTGGTGGCGTAGGCCTGGAGGTCCACCCGGGCCACTTTGCCGTTTTCGAAGACGAAGAGGACGCTGCCCTGGTAGTCGCCGGGCAGCAGCACGGAGAGGACGCCTTCGCCCTCGTCCATGGAGAGCTTGGAGGGCAAAAAGTCGCCCAGGGCCGAGGCCTTGGTGTCCTCAAATTCCGAAAGCCGCGTCTTGTAGACCTGGCACCGGTCGGTGAACACCAGCAGCTCGGCGCGGTTGGTGGCCTCCTGGGAGAAGGACAGCCCGTCGCCCTCTTTGAATTTCTGCTCGCTGCTCATACGCAGGCTCTGGGCGGTGATCTTTTTGAAGTAGCCCTCCCGGGAGACGAACACCGTCACCGGGTAGTCCGGCACGTCCTCCTCCGGGGCCTCCTGCTCTGCCTCGCCGGCGTGGACCAGGGTGGTCCGCCGGGGCTGGCCGTACTTGGCCGCGCAGGTCTGGAGCTCCTTCACAATAATGTCCCGAATCTTTTTCTCCGAGGCCAGAATTTCCTCCAGCTGGGCGATCTCCTGGGCCAGAGTTTCCGTGTCGGCGATGCGCTTTAGAATGTATTCCTTGTTGATGTTGCGGAGCTTGATCTCGGCCACGAACTCCGCCTGGACCTGGTCGATGCCGAAACCGATCATCAGGTTGGGGATGACCTCTGCGTCAGATTCGGTCTCCCGGATGATCTTGATGGCCAGGTCGATGTCCAGCAGGATTTTCTTGAGGCCGGTCAGGAGGTGCAGCCGCTCCTTCTTCTTTTGCAGCTGGAAGAAGACGCGCCGCTTGACGCACCCGGCCCGCCAGGCCGTCCACTCCTCGAGAATCTCACCCACGCCCAGTACCTTGGGGCTGCCGGCGATGAGAATATTGAAGTTGCAGGGGAAGCTGTCCTGGAGCGGCGTCATGCGCATCAGCCGCGCCATCAGCTTCTCCGGGTCCACGCCGCGCTTCAGGTCAATGGTCAGCTTCAGGCCCGAGAGGTCGGTCTCGTCGCGCATATCGGCGATCTCGCGAATTTTCCCGGCCTTGGTCAGCTCGGCCACCTTGTCGAGGATGGCCTCGGTGGAGGTGGTGTAGGGAATCTCGTAGATCTCAATGAGGTTTCCTTCCTTGACGTAGCGCCACTTGGCCCGGATGCGGAAGGAGCCCCGCCCGGTGCGGTAGATCTCCGCCATCTCCCGGGGATCGTAGAGGATCTCGCCGCCGGTGGGAAAGTCCGGCGCGGGCAGCGTGTCGAGGAGGTCGCAGTTCGGGTGGCGGATGCGGGCGATGGCCGTCTCGCAGACTTCCTTTAAGTTGAAGCCGCAGATGTTGCTGGCCATGCCCACGGCGATGCCGGTGTTGTTGCTCACCAGTACGTTGGGGAAGGTGGTGGGCAGGAGTGTCGGCTCCTTGCGGGTGGAGTCGTAGTTATCCACGAAATCCACGGTATCGGAGTCGATGTCCCGGAAGAGTTCGGCGCAGATGAGGTCCAGCTTGGCCTCGGTGTAGCGGCTGGCGGCGTAGGCCATGTCCCGGGAATAGACCTTGCCGAAGTTGCCCTTGGAGTCGATGAAGGGGTGCAGCAGCGCCTCATAGCCCCGGGAGAGGCGCACCATGGTCTCATAGATGGCGGCGTCGCCATGGGGGTTGAGGCGCATGGTCTGGCCGACGATGTTGGCCGACTTGGTGCGCCCACCGTTCAAAAGGCCCATGTCATACATGGTGTAGAGGAGCTTGCGGTGGGAGGGCTTGAAGCCGTCGATCTCCGGGATGGCCCGGGAGACGATGACCGACATGGCGTAGGGCATATAGTTCAGCTCCAGCGTGTCGGTGATGTTCTGCTCCAGCACCTCGGCCCGCAGGCCCTCCACCCGGCCCGGCGTGGGCTTGTGGGTGGTGGTATCTTGTTTTTTACGTGCCATATTGAATCCTTCCAGTGCGGAATTTTGGTTGTAGGGGCGGCTGCCCGTAAGCCTCCCCTTGGTGACCAAGGGGAGGTGTCATGGCGCAGCCATGACGGAGGGGATCAGAACCGGCGGTGACCGTCAGCCTACAACCCCTCAGTCAGGCCTTCGGCCTGCCAGCTCCCCTTGCACAGGGGAGCCTTTGCGGGGCGTTTACGAAATATCCGCCAAATCCAGATACTCGTGGCCGTGGAGGGCGATATGCTCCTTGCGGCCCGTCAGGTCGTCGCCCAGGAGCAGGTCGAAGACCTGGGCCATCCGGGCGGCGTCCTCGGGCATGACCTTGATGAGCCGCCGCGTCTCGGGGTTCATGGTGGTCATCCACATCATCTCGGGCTCGTTCTCGCCGAGACCCTTGGACCGGGCGATGGTCACCTTTTTGCCCTCCAGCTTTTTGAGAATGTCGGCCTTCTCGCTGTCGGAATAAGCGAAATACGTCTTGTCCTTGGTGTTGATCTCGTAGAGGGGCGATTCCGCGATGTAGACATACCCCTTTTCAATCAGCGTCGGCGTCAGCCGGTAGAGCATGGTCAGCACCAGGGTGCGAATCTGAAAACCGTCCACGTCGGCGTCGGTGCAGATGACGACTTTGTTCCAGCGGAAATTGTTCAGGTCAAAGGCGCTCAGGTCCTTGGCCTTCTTGCCCTGCACCTCCACGCCGCAGCCCAGCACCTTGATGAGATCGGTGATGATATCGGACTTAAAGATCCGGTCGTAGTCGGCCTTGAGGCAGTTGAGAATTTTGCCGCGGATGGGCATGATGCCCTGGAACTCTGCGTCCCGGCTCAGCTTGACCGAGCCCAGGGCGCTGTCGCCCTCGACAATGTAGATCTCCCGCTTGCTCACGTCCCTGCTGCGGCAGTCCACGAACTTCTGCACGCGGTTGGAGAGGTCGATGGTGCCGGAGAGCTTCTTCTTGATGTTGAGGCGGGTCTTCTCCGCGGTCTCGCGGCTCCGCTTGTTCAAAAGCACCTGCTCGGCGATTTTGGCCGCCTCGGCGGCGTTTTCGATGAAGTAGACCTGGAGCCGGGCACGGAAGAACTCCGTCATGGCCTCCTGGACAAATTTGTTGGTGATGGCCTTTTTGGTCTGGTTTTCGTAGGAGGTCTGGGTGGAGAAGCAGTTCGTCACCAGCACCAGGCAGTCGGCCACATCCTGGAAGGTGATCTTGCTCTCGGATTTGGTATATTTGTTGTTGGCCTTCAAATAGGCGTCGATGGCGTAGACAAAGGCGTTTTTCACGGCCTTTTCCGGTGCGCCGCCGTGTTCCAGCCAGGAGGAGTTGTGGTAGTATTCGATGCGGCTCACCTGGTTGGAAAAGCACACCGCCGCCGAGAGCTTCACCTTGTATTCCGGCTTGTCCTCCCGGTCCCGGCCCTTGCGCTCCGCCTCCCAGTACTGGGGCATGGTCATGGCCCCGGCCTCGGTCAGCTCCGTGACATAGTCGAGAATGCCCTTTTCATAGAGGAAGTCCCGGGTGTCGAATTTGCCCGGCGCGATCTCCCGGCGGAAGCGGAAGGTGACGCCGGCGTTGACCACAGCCTGGCGCTTCAGCGTGTCCTCGAAGAACTCGGTGGGGATGGCGATGTCGGTGAAGACGTCCAGGTCTGGGAGCCAGCGGAATAGAGAGCCGGTCTTTTTCCGGTCGGTGGGGGCTTTTTGCATCTTGCCCACCAGCTCGCCCCGCTCAAAGTGGAGGTCGTAGCGGCAGCCGTCCCGGCGGATCACGGCGTCGAAGTACCGCGAGGCGTACTGGGTGGCGCAGGCGCCCAGGCCGTTGAGGCCCAGGGAGTATTCATAGTCGCCGCCGGCGTTGTTTTGGTATTTGCCGCCGGCGTACAGCTCGCAGAAGACCAGCTCCCAGTTGTACCTGCCCTCGGATTCGTTCCAGTCCACGGGGCAGCCCCGGCCAAAGTCCTCCACTTCAATGGAGCGATCTAAATATTGCGTAACAATGATGGTGTCGCCGTGGCCTTCCCGGGCCTCGTCGATGGCGTTGGAGAGAATCTCGAACACCGCGTGCTCGCAGCCCTCCAGGCCGTCGGAGCCGAAGATGACCGCCGGGCGCTTGCGCACCCGGTCCGCTCCCTTGAGCGAGGCGATGGAATCGTTGCCGTAGGTTTGTTTTTTCGTCATATTTTTCCTCTCAAATCCCGAAAATCACGGGAGCCCAAAGTAATACAGTATAAGTATACCGAAAATCCGCTGCCTTGTCAAACGCTGCTGCGGCGGTACGCGTGGGATTGTCCTTGACACTGGCTATGGAAAACTGTAAAATATACGCTAAGAGTAGTATGGTCAAATTGCGCTTGGGGAAACGCAAGGGGCCTTTGCCTATTCAACATTTCTACCCAATATTCAGAAGAAGGAGGTGGGTTCGCAGCTTATGGATACCGGTGTGGCAATCGCCTTGATCGTAGCAGGCGTTGTAATCAGTGGAATTGTATTCTTCGTGGCAGGTATGCTGTACCGTAAAAAGGTGGCCGAAAAGGAGATCGGCGGCGCGGAAGAAGAGGCGCGGCGGATTCTCAATGAGGCCATCAAGAGCGCTGAGAGCAAGAAGCGGGAAATGCTGCTGGAGGCCAAGGAAGAAATCCATAAATCGCGTACCGAATACGAACGGGAAGTGAAGGAGCGGCGGGCGGATCTGCAAAAACAGGAGCGGCGGCTCCAGCAGAAGGAAGAATCCCTCGACAAAAAGCTCGACGCCCATGAGAAAAAGGAAGAAGACCTGGCCCGGCGGCTGGCGAAAGTGGCCGCAACCCAATACGAAGCAGACGAGATCAAACGGACCCAAACCGAAACGCTGGAGCGGATCTCCGGCCTGACCCAGGAAGAGGCCAAGAAGTACCTCCTGGAAAACATTGAATCCGAAGTCCGCCACGAGTCCGCCATGAAGATCAAGGAGATCGAGACGCAGCTCAAGGATCAGGCGGACCAGATGGCGCGGGAGATTATCTCCACCGCCATCCAGCGCTGCGCCGCCGACCACGCGGCCGAAGCCACTGTTTCCGTGGTTCCCCTGCCGAATGACGAAATGAAGGGCCGTATCATCGGCCGCGAAGGTCGCAACATTCGCACCCTGGAAACGATCACCGGCGTAGACCTGATCATCGACGACACCCCCGAGGCCATTACGGTCTCCAGCTTTGACCCGGTCCGGCGGGAGATCGCCCGGCTGGCGCTGGAGAAGCTGATCGCCGACGGGCGTATCCATCCCACCCGCATCGAGGACATGGTGGAGAAGGCGCGCCGCGAGGTGGAGCATACCATCAAGCAGGAGGGCGAACGGGCGACCTTCGAGACCGGCATCCACGGCCTGCACCCCGAGCTGGTCAAGCTGCTGGGCCGCCAGAAGTACCGCACCTCCTATGGACAGAACGTTTTGAACCACTCCATCGAGGTGGCGCACATCGCCGGCCTTTTGGCCAGCGAGCTGGGCGTGGACGTGACGCTGGCCAAGCGGGCCGGCCTCCTGCACGACCTGGGCAAGTCCGTGGACCACGAGATGGAGGGCAGCCACGTCCAGCTGGGCGTGGAGCTGGCCCGGAAGTACAAGGAGTCCCCGGCGGTGGTCCATGCCATCGAGGCGCACCACGGCGACGTGGAGCCCCAGACCGTCATCGCCTGCCTGGTCCAGGCCGCCGATGCCATCTCCGCCGCCCGGCCCGGCGCCCGGCGGGAGAATGTAGAGAACTACATCCGCCGTCTGGAAAAGCTGGAGGAGCTGACCGGCTCTTACCCCGGCGTCGAGAAGGCCTACGCCATCCAGGCGGGCCGCGAGGTGCGCATCATGGTCAAGCCCGAGGAAGTCACCGAGGACAATATGATCCTCCTGGCCCGGGAGCTGGCCAAGAAGATCGAAAACGAGCTGGAATACCCCGGCCAGATCAAGGTCAACGTCATCCGCGAGACCAAGGCCGTGGAATACGCCAAGTAAAATATCCCCGCAGCCGCCGCCTCCTTCGGGAGCGCGGCGGCTTTTTTGCGGCGGCGAACCCGCCGGGGAAGACGGGGCTTGTTTTTTTCGAACCGCTGTATTATCATAATCACAAGCAATCCAAAGAAAACACAGATATTTGGGAGTGGCATTATGATTGCTTCTTACATACACCCGGCAGATCAGATCGTCATGTTTATGCAGCGGATCTATGACAAGGGCCTCACCACCACCTCCGGCGGCAACCTCTCCATCCGGGATGCGCAGGGCAATATCTGGATCACCCCGGCGGGCATCGATAAGGGCACGCTGACCCGGCGGGACATCATCTGCGTCACCCCGACGGGCGATGTGATCGGCCCCCACCGGCCTTCCTCGGAGCTGCCGTTCCACGCCGGCGTCTACCGGCGCCGCCCGGACCTGCGGGCCGTTCTCCACGCCCATCCGCCGGCACTGGTGAGCTTTTCCATTCTGCGGCGGCTGCCCAGCCTGGACCTGATGCCCACGGTGCGCAAGCTCTGCCCGGAGATGAAGATGGCGGCCTATGCAGTGCCCGGCAGCGAGGCGCTGGGGGAGAACATCAGCACCTGCTTTGCCGAGGGCTGCGACTGCGTGCTGCTGGAGAATCACGGCGTCTGCGTGGGCGCGCCGGACTTGTTCACAGCCTTCCAGCGCTTTGAGACCCTCAACCACACGGCGCAGCTGGAGCTGCTGGCCAGCCGGCTGGGGAACGTGAAAACCTTGGCGCCGGAGGACTACCGCCGCAGCAATACCCAGACCCATCTGACCATGGAGGAATTCCAGCCCGCGGACCGTACCGCGGAAGAGCTGGCAGCCCGGCGGGATATGATCACGCTGATTCGCCGTTCCTACCGCCAGGGTCTGTTTGCCGCCACCCACGGCACCTATTCGGTCCGGCTGGCCGACGGCAGCTTCCTGATCACGCCCTTTGGCCGGGACCGGGCCTATCTGGAGCCGGAGGACCTGGTGCTGGTGCGTGGGGCACAGCGGGAGGCAGGGAAGATCCCGTCCCGCGCCGTGGCGCTGCACGGGGCAGTCTATGAGGCCCATCCCGAGACTCGGGCAGTGCTGCAGGCCCACCCGGTCCATGCCATGGCCTTTGCCGTCACCGACGCCGTCTTCGACCCCCGTACCATCCCCGAGAGCTATATTTTGCTGCGGGAAATCCGACGGATTCCCTACGGCCAGCTCTATGAAAATCCCCGGGTGCTGGCGGAGGTCCTTGCCCCGGCTTGCCCGGCCATCCTGGCGGAGAACGACTGCGTGGCTGTGACGGGCGACTCGCTGCTCCAGGCCTTTGACCGGCTGGAGGTGCTGGAGTCCACCGCGGAATCCATCCTCGATGCCGTGACGCTGGGAAACATCGTCCATATCTCCCCGGCGGAGGCAGCGAACTTGAAGGTGGCCTTCCACCTGGAGGATTAACGCCCGGGCCAATCGTTCCATCCATCAAAACGAGGCTGTTTCGTTCAGAGACAGCCCGCAGCAAAAGGCACAGCTCTCATGCGGGAGCTGTGCCTTTTGCGCAGCGTGCGGGCGGGTTGCAGCGTGAAGCGGCGGCGCTTTTGAAAGGTAGGGCGGGGCAAATGGCCTTCCGCAGCCACCGCAGCCGCCAGGAGAGGCCGCTGACGCGGCGCGGGCCGATGTGAGCATCGGCCCCTACGGTCAGTACGTTTGCCGCAGCCGCGCGGGAATCGCCAGCCAGCGGGCGGCTGCTAGCCGCCCCTACGGCGCTCAAATCCATCCAACTCTGGCGCGAATTGGAAGCTGGCTTCGGGCGGGCATAAAACCCGCCCCTGCGAGAAATCCAGGGGCGGGTCTGTAGGGGCGGCCTGGATGGCCGCCCGTGCCGGGTTTTTGTACATCGTGCCGGGCTGCCGCTATTGTGAGACAGCCCCGTCTGCGCGCTTGATTTTTATACGTACCGCTGGCTGACCACGTCGATGACGCCGCGTGTGGTGAGGCGCAGCGTCGGGATTACCGGAAGAGCCATGAAGCTCAGGGTCATAAAGGGGTCGATGCCGGGGTTGGCGCCCTGGGCGAAGGCAGCGGCCTTGGCCTGCTCCAGCACCTCGTTGACCTGCTCCAGCGGCTGGTCGGTCATGATACCGGCGATCTCCAGGGGCAGCTCGGCGGTGACGGCTTCATTCTCGGCCACCACGATGCCGCCGTGGTTGTCCACCACCCGGTTGGCCGCAAAGGCCATGTCCCGGGAATTGGTGCCCACCACGATGATGTTGTGACTGTCGTGGGAGATGGAGGTGGCCACCGCACCCCGCTTGAGGCCGTAGCCCTGGATGTAGCCCACGCCCATGTGGCCGGTGGATTTGTGCCGCTCCACCACGGCGATTTTCAGGATGTCCTGCTCCAAATCCACCTGGGTGGCGTAGCCGTTGTCGGTGGTGACGATCTCGCCGTCCACCAGGCCGATGACGGCCCGGGGCCGCGGGTCGCGGAAGTCCTCCAGCTTGAGCCGGGGCAGGTGGAAGGTGTCCCGGGCGCGGTTCACCAGCGTCTCCTCGACGGGCGGCGCGTCGAAGGGCTTGACCTGGCCGTCATACCAGAGCTTGCCCTTCTTGAAGACCATCTGCACCTGGAAATGGTCAAAGTCGTCGATGATGGCGAAGTCGGCCAGATAGCCCGGGGAGATGGCGCCGCGGTTGTTGAGCTGGTAGTACCGGGCGGCGTTGTGGGTGGCGGCCTTGACGGCGATGATGGGGTCCACGCCCTGGGCGATGGCCCGGCGGCAGTGGTAGTCGATGTGGCCCTTTTCCAGCAGGTCGCTGGGGTGCTTGTCGTCGGAGCAGAACATACAGCGGTCGGCGTACTGGGGCGTCAGCAGGGGGATGAGGGCGTCCAGATTCCGGGCGGCGGTGCCCTCGCGAATCATGATGTACTGGCCCAGCCGCAGCTTGTTGAGGGCGTCCTCCATGTCGTAGCACTCGTGGTCGGAGTAGACGCCGGCGGCCAGATAGGCGTTCAGCTCCATGCCCTTCAGGCCCGGCGCGTGGCCGTCGATCTTCTTATGGTGGGCCTGGGCGGCGGTGATCTTCTCCAGCACCTGGCTGTCCGCCGCCACGGCGCCCACGTAGTTCATCATTTCGGCCAGACCCTGGACCCGGGGATGCTCGTAAAAGGGGTCGATGGCCCGGTAGTCCAGCACGGCGCCGGCCTCGTCCAGCGGCGTGGCCGGGACGCAGGAGGGCAGCATGAACCGCACGTCCATGGGGAGGTTTTCTGTGGCCTGGAGCATATAGTCGATGCCGTCGATGCCCATGACGTTGGCAATCTCATGGGGATCGGTGATGACGGTGGTGGTGCCGTGGGGCAGCAGCGCCCGGCACAGCTCTGCTGGGGACACCAGGGAACTCTCCAGGTGGATGTGGCTGTCGATCAGGCCGGGCAGGACGATGCGCCCGGTCATGTCGTACTCCACATGGCCGGAGTAGGTCCCCATGCCCACGATCAGGCCCTCGGCCACGGCGATGTCACCCCGGCACAGCTCGTTGGAAAACACGTTGACGTAGACGGCGTTCTTCAAAACCAAATCCGCGGGGCTCCGGCCCGCGGCCACGTCCACAATGTGCTGCTTCTTGATGGTCTTGCGGCGAATTTTTCCGGCGTAGCTCTCTGCCATATGGATGCACCCTTTCGTTTTGTGAAATTTGACTCTATTTTACCATTGAATTGTGAATTTTTCCACCAAAATGACCATAAATTTTTTGGGAAGTTTTCTCGGAAAGCGCTTGACTTTTGGGGAAAGTCTGGTATAATAAAACCCGCATTTGAGATGCGGGTGTAGCTCATCCGGTAGAGCGCCACCTTGCCAAGGTGGAGGTAGCGAGTTCGAGCCTCGTCACCCGCTCCAGAGAAGCCGCAAGCAGGTTTGCTTGCGGTATTTTTTTACGCAGGAGGGCTTGCATGAAACAGGCGATTTTGCTGCGCCACGGCGATACGGCAGCCAACCTGGCCCGCCGCTACTGCGGCGCCACCGATCTGCCCCTGGACCCGGCGTCCCTGGCGGCGTTCCTGGCCCAGAGGCCGGAGCTTCACTACCCAGACCCGACAGGGTACGATGTCCTCACCTCCGGGATGCGCCGCACCGAGGAGACCCTGGCCGCCATCTACGGCGACCTGCCCCACCGGGCGGAGCCGGCCTTCCGGGAGATCAATTTCGGCGTGTTTGAAAACCACACCTATGAGGAGCTGAAGGATGACCCGGCCTACCAGGCCTGGATCACCGGGGACAACGACCAAAACGTCTGCCCCGGCGGCGAGAGCGGCGTGCAGATGACCCGGCGGGTGCTGGCAGCCTGGGCGTCCCTGACCCGGGACACCCTTTTGGTGAGCCACGGCGGCGTCATCGCCGCCATCATGGCCCACCTCTTTCCCGACGAGGGGAAGCACCGCTGGCAGTGGCAGCCGCGGCCCTACTGCGGCTATCTGCTGATCTTCGACGAAGCCGGGCCGCAGTACCGGGAGATCCCGTAACACCATTAAAATCATCCGCCCTGTCGCGCTAACGCGTTGGATATACCCTCGCCGAACGCTGCCGGCCCCGGCATCTGAGAGGGAAGGCTCCCTTGTGTAAAGGGAGCTGTCACGCGAAGCGTGACTGAGGGATTGTAAGCCTCCGGGCACTGCCAGCTCTGATCCCCTCCGTCACAGCTTCGCCGTGCCACCGGGTTGCCACTAAGCCTTCCCGGCCCGCGTTGCGGTCCGCCAAGGCAAGTGGCTGCCCAACCGCTGTGGTCGCTGCATCTGCCACCGGCAGCGCTCCCTTGCGGGCCGATGTAGGCATCGGCCCCTACACCCTCACCCAGCTCTCCGCCCTGCCGTAGGGGCGCGCATCGATGGCCGCCCCTACGGGAAGATCAGGGGCAGATCGCATATCCGCCCCTGCGCCTGTGGTTTGCTGCAGGGAGCCGGGGCTTACGCCTTGGGCACGTCCCGCATGGAGAGGCTGATGCGCTTTTTCTTCTCGTCCACCTCCAGCACCACCACTTTCACCACATCGCCTACCGCCACCACTTCCGAGGGGTGGCGGATAAATTTATTGCAGACCTTGGAGATATGGACCAGCCCGTCCTGGTGGACGCCGATGTCCACGAAGACGCCGAAGTCGATGACGTTGCGCACTGTGCCGGAGAGGACCATGCCGGGCTTTAGGTCCTTGAGCTCCAGCACATCGGTGCGGAGAATGGGGGCGGGCAGTTCGTCCCGGGGGTCGCGGCCCGGCTTTTGCAGCTCTCGGGCGATGTCCCGCAGGGTCGGCTCGCCGACGCCACAGCGCTTGGCAGCCTCGGCCCAGCCCAGCTGCTCCACCCGCTTCGGCAGCTCTGCCAGCCGACCCGCCGCCGCGTCCTTCAGGTCATAGCCGGTCAGGGTCAAAAGCGTCTCGGCGGCGGCGTAGGACTCGGGATGGACGCCGGTGTGGTCCAGGAGCTGGGCGCTCTCGGGCACCCGGAGGAAACCGGCGCACTGCTCAAAGGCCTTGGGCCCCAGCTTGGGCACCTTCAAAATCTGCTTGCGGGTGGTGAAGGGGCCGTTTTCCTCCCGATATGTGACGATATTCTTGGCGGTGGTGGCGGTGAGACCGGCCACTTTTTTCAAGAGGCTGGGGGAGGCCGTGTTGACGTCCACACCCACGGCGTTGACGCAGTCCTCCACCACGCCGCCCAGCGCCTCGTCCAGCCGCTTGGGCGGCATATCGTGCTGGTACTGGCCCACGCCGATGGCCTTGGGGTCGATCTTCACCAGCTCGGCCAGCGGGTCCTGGAGCCGCCGGGCGATGGACACGGCGCTGCGCAGGTTGACGTCGAATTGGGGGAATTCCTCAGCGGCCAGAGGCGAGGCGGAGTAGACCGAGGCGCCGGCCTCGTTGACCATCATATAGGAGAGGCCGCCCACGCGGCGGATCAGCTCCACGGCCATCTGCTCTGTCTCTCGGGAGGCGGTGCCGTTGCCGATGGCGATGTGGCTGACGCCGTGGCGCTTCACCAGGACTGAGAGCTTGGCGATGGCCTCCTCCTTCTGCTTTTCGCCGTAGGTGGGGTAGACCACGGCGGTGTCCAGCACCTTGCCGGTGGCGTCCACCACGGCCACCTTGCAGCCCATGCGGTAGCCCGGGTCCAGGCCCATGGTCACGTGGCCCTTCACCGGCGGCTGCATCAAAAGGGGCTTCAAGTTCAGAGCGAAGTTGGCGATGGCGGCCTCGTTGGCCCGGTCCGTCAGGGCGCTGCGCAGCTCTCGCTCCAGGGAGGGGGCCAGGAGCCGGTCGTAGCCGTCCTCCGCCGCGGCCTGGACGAAGGCTGTGGCCGGGGAGCCGGGCTTGACCACCCGGCTGGCGATCCGCTCCAGGGCCTGCTCCCGGGGAAGGTCCAGGGAGATTTTCAGAAATTCCTCCCGTTCGCCGCGGTTCAAGGCCAGAATCTGGTGGCTCTGGAGCCGGGGGAGGGGCTGTGAAAAGTCGTAGTAGAGGCGGTAGACGCTGTCCTCCTCCTTGGCGGCCTGGGAAGTCAGCACGCCCTTGGCCTCGAAGAGCTGCCGGAGGGTCTTGCGGATGTCGGCGTCGTCGGAGACCCACTCCGCGATGATGTCCGACGCGCCGGCCAGGGCGTCCTCCACGGTCTCCACACCCTTCTCCGGGTTGAGGCTCTGCTGGGCCAGCGCTTCCGGAGCGGGCAGGTTTTTCCCCTGGGAGAAGAGCAGCTGGGCCAGGGGTTCCAGGCCCTTTTCCCGGGCCACCGTGGCCCGGGTGCGGCGCTTGGGCTTATAGGGCCGGTAGAGGTCCTCCACCTCGGCCAGGGTCTCGGCGGCGTCGATGGCGGCGGACAGCGCCTCACTGAGCTGACCCTGGGCCTCGATGGAGGCTTTGACCTCCTGCCGCCGCGCCTCCAGATTGCGCAGGTACTGTAGGCGGGTTTCCAAGGTGCGCAGGGCGGTGTCGTCCATGCCGCCGTGGAGTTCCTTCCGGTACCGGGCGATGAAGGGCAGGGTGTTGCCCTCGTCCAGCAGCCGGATGACGTTTTCAATGTAGGTCTCCGGGACAGACAGCTCCCGGGAGAGAATGGATGCGATGGTTGCCATAGTGTCTCCTTTGTGTGGTATAGATCTATGCGGGGGATGTTTGATGCCTTCGGACGTGCGCCGTCGTAGGGGCCGATGGTCCGGGTTGCCGCTAAGCCTTCCCGGCCCGCGTAGCGGTCCGCCAAGGCAAGCGTCTGCCCAACCGCTGCGGTTGCTTGCTCTGCCACAGGCAGCGCTCCCTTCCGGGCCACATCGGCCCGGGACCGGGTGGTGTCACTGCAAACCCGGCGCGTTGGACGATGCTGCGTTCGACGCGGCGGTGCGTCACGGACGGCTGATAGCCGCCCCTACGACCTGTTGGTGGGTTTATTCCGGGTACAGGGCAGGCCATTGCCGCAATTATATCACACAATCGGGGCATTTTGTGCTACAATATCCAAAACGAACCAAGGAGGTCTCCATGGCTTACACGATTCTTCTGACAGACATCGACAATACGCTCCTGGACTTCATCGCCGGGTCCCATGCGGCGCTGCGGGAGACCCTGGAGGCCCACGGCATCTCCTTCACCCAGGAGCGGCTGCACCAGTATCTGACGATCAACGCGTCGCTGTGGGAGGCCTATGAGCGGGGCGATATCCCCAAGGAGGCCATCTATCTGACGCGGTTTCGCCGGCTCTTTGAGGCGCTGGGGGTGGAGGCGGACCCGGCGTCCGTCAACCGCCGGTATATGGAGGGGCTGCGGCGCAATATCTTCTTCATGCCCCACTGCATGGAATTCCTCGATGCCGTCCGGGGCAGGGTGAAGCTCTACGCCGTCACCAACGGCGACACGCTGACCCAGGAGGTGCGGCTCAAAAACTCCGGCATCGGCGCTTATTTTGACGGCGTGTTCATCTCGGAGCAGATGGGCTGCAAAAAGCCGGAGAAGGCCTTCTTCGACCAGGTTTTCGCGGCCATCGGCCCGGTGGACAAAAAGAGCTGCCTCTTGCTGGGAGACAGCCTGACTTCGGATATGCAGGGGGGCCGCAACGCCGGGGTGGACACCTGCCTGCTGGGACACGTGGAATCAGACCCCCGGTGCGACTACGTCGTCGGGGATCTGCTGGAGGTCCTGCCCCTGCTGGGCTAGCGGATGGCGGAAGGGAGCGTGGAACGGCATGAGGCAATCCGGCAAGGCGATGGAGCGACTGCGTATGGCCGTGCTGCTCCTGCTGCTGGCGGCGGTCCTCTTTTTCGTGGGACGCCGCCTCTATGACTGCCGCATCACTGCTTCCGTGGTGGGGAATAAACTCTACTATCACGAAGCTGTGTATGACGAGATCCTGGCGTCTGGTCTGCCGCTGGATACCGGCAGGTGCCTGGGTTCGGTTCGATATGAACTGGGGGAAACCTGCCGGTTTTATGAGTTAAAGGGGCTGCCGGAGTATCTCTATGTGAGCCTGGGCTGGGAGTATCGCCTATATCGGCTGTGCGAGGCAGAATAGGGTCCGCCGTTTTCGCCCGCCCGCGGTACACGCTCCGAGCTGCGATTTGGCTGTAGGGGCCGATGCCTTCATCGGCCCGAACCCGCCGCAGGCGGGTCTGTTCAGCGAGGACGCTCTGGGGATGCGATGTAAACGGGCGGCCTGCAGCCAAGGCAGCTTATTTCGATAGAGAACAATTTGCTCTAATATCGGGTAGAACAAATTGTTCTGGGCTATACTGACCTCGGTGATCATCATGGAGCAATATCGACGGATTCGAGACTTGCGGGAGGACCGGGACATGACCCAAGCCCAGGTGGGCGCGGCGCTTCACATCTCCCAGCGCACCTATGCCTAGAAAGCGGCCAGCGGATGATTCCGCCGTCGGTCCTGAGCGCGTTGGCGGATTTGTACCACGTCAGCGTGGACTACCTCCTGGGCCGCACGGACTGCCGGGAGCCCTACGACTGAAATGCGCCCCTACAGGCGGAACGGCTCGGTTCCTTCCCGCAGGGGCGGATTTTCTGATCCGCCCTATTGCCCTGCCGGTCTCATACAGACCCGGCAGCTCTGGCGGCAGACGGCCAGGCAGAGGACGGCGGCGGCCAGCAGCGTGCGGTCCCGGCGGCAGCTGGCGTTGGAGGTATGGCAGCACTGAGGCGTGGCCGCAGGCGGCGCCGGCTCAGGCGTCTTGGCCGGAGGCTGGACCGCGGGCGCCGGTGTGCCGGCGCAGCAGCCGGCTATGGAATTGCCGCAGTTGGCGCCCAGCACCCTGGCCCACACAGCGGCCTCTCGTTCGGGGTCCATCATGAAAAATCCCTCCTTTGGCATATGGTATGCCGAAGGAGGGATTTTGGTGCATCAAGCACAGGGTAAATCGTTATTCCGCGATTTCCCGATACATGGCCACGGCGTCGTCCTTGCGGACGGCCTCGGCCACCTGCAGGACCTCCACGTTGAGGGTCCGCTGGCCGAACTGGATGGTCAGCTTGTCGCCCACCTTGACGTCGTAGGAGGCCTTGGCCGGGCGCCCGTTGACCGTGACGCGGGCGTTGTCGCAGGCCTCGTTGGCCACGGTCCGGCGCTTGATGAGCCGGGAGACCTTCAGGTATTTGTCCAGCCGCATCTTACTTCGCCACGCGATCCTTCAGCGCCTTGCCGGCCTTGAACACAGGGGCCTTGGTGGCGGGGATCTCAATGGGCTCCTTGGTCTTGGGGTTGCGGCCCATGCGGGCGTCCCGGGCCTTGATCTCGAAGCTGCCGAAGCCCACCAGCTGGACCTTGTCGCCCTGGGCCAGGGCGTCGCTGACGGTGTCGAGCATGGCGTTCAGGGCCTGCTCGGCATCTTTTTTGGAAAGGCCGGCGCGTTCGGCCACCTGGTTGATGAGTTCTGTTTTGTTCATGTGCGTTTCCTCTTTCCGTGATAATCTGATCGCCATTCTATGGTGCAGTGTTCCCAGGGGTGCGGAATTTATTCCCTGCTGGCGCTGCCGTCCGGTGCGGCGGCCTTGACCGACGCGATGAAGGCTTCGCAGGCGCCGTGGAGCGCAGCCTCCGGGTCGATCTCCCGCTGGGCCGCCCACTGGGCGCAGGCGAACAGCAGCTTTCCCAGGTCTTCGGCTGTCCGGAGGCCCTCCACCGCTTCAGGGAGCGCTTCGTTCACAGCCGCGCCGTTTTTTTGGGCCTTGTTCACCAGCTTTTCCGCCCGCCATAAGGCCGGCAGGGAGCGGGCAACGGCGTCCAGCTTCTCGCCCACCGTGGTCTGCCCCTTCTCCAGGGCCTTGCAGTCCTCCCAGCTCTTGGTGGTGTCGCCGCCGAAGACGTGAGGATGACGAAAAATAAGCTTTTTGCAAACCCGGTCACAGACGTCATCAAAGTCGAACCTGCCCCGATCCTTTTCAATGTCGGCGTGGAAGACCACTTGCAGCAGCACGTCTCCCAGCTCTTCCTTCATCAGCTCCAGGTCGTCGTTGTCCAGGGCCTCGCAGGCCTCGTAGGCCTCCTCGAGAAAGTTCCGCCGGATGGACTGATGGGTTTGGGCCTGATCCCAGGGGCAGCCGCCGGGGCTGCGCAAAATGTGGGTGATTTCCGCCAGGTCAGTCATGTCATACCGCGGTTTGCTCATAAAATCTACCATATTTTTCACCTTTTCGCAAGCAGAATCTTTAGAAAACTCAATTATTTCTGCACCCGCAGCAGCTTTGCCAGCTTTTCGCCGCCGGGCAGGAGCATACAGTCGTCATAGGTGATGATTTTGAAGGCGTAGACCAAAATCACGTACACCACCACGGCCACGGCTATGGCACCCAGACAGGCCAGCTTCGGTGCGCCCAGCACCGACTCCAGCACGCCGTAGGCCATATACGTCACAGCGCCCATCAACAGGCCTGCCAGGAAGGGCTTGAAGAGAGACTTCATGCAGGAGATGTCGAGAATCTTCTTCCGATACATGGCAGCGACGTTGAGAACCGTAATCACCGCATAGCAAATCAAGGTGCCGATGGCCGCGCCGGCGATGTAGAGGCTGGGGATGACCACCAGAAAATAGTTGGCGATGACCTTGACCACGCCGCCGATAATCATATTGATGACCGGGGTCGTCACGTCGCCGTGGGCCTGCATCATGGCGTTCGTCACCAAAACCAGGGAGTTGAAGATGACTGCCGCGCCCAGATACATCATGATATTTCCCGCGACCTGCAAATCGCTGCCCCGGTAGTTAAAGAGATACATGATCGGCTGGGCCAGGCTGATAAAGCCGAAGGCGCAGGGCATGGCCACCAGGCCGGTGATGCGCATGGCCGAGGATTCCACCAGGGCGGCATTTTTGCCCTCTTTCAGGGTCAGATGGGCGGTGATGGCCGGGATGATGGAGATGGTGATGGGCGTAATCAACGCGCAGGGCAGGTTGAACATGGTCTGCCCGAAGTTGTAGATGCCCTTGAGGTGCTCCACGTAGTCCTGCACCAGGGTCGCCGCGCCGGAGAGGCGGCGCATATAGACCATGGTGTCGACCAGGTTGATGATCTGCAATCCCGCCGAGCCGAGCGTAATGGGAATGGCGATGGCCAGCAGCTGACGCATGGTCGCGCCGGTGGACTTGGCGGTACCGCCGGTGGGCAGGGTCCGGCTGGCCTTGCGGTAGCACCGCCAGAGGTAGAAGGCCGAGACCACACAGCCCACGGTGACACCGAGAATCGCGCCGCCCGCGCCCAGGGTCAGGTCGCCGGTGAGGCGCATGACCAGCAGGGCCAGGCCCAGACCGATGAAGAGCTTGCACAGGGCCTCAAAGACCTGGCTGACCGAGGTGGGGGCCATGTTGCTCTGGCCCTGGAAAAAGCCCCGGAAGGCCGAGATAATGCAGATAAACAGCACCGAAGGAGCCAGGGCGGCGATGGCGGCCCAGGAGGTGTCGTAGGTGGTGATCATCACCGACAGCTGGCGGCTGAAGATCAGCATTCCCAGGCTGCCTACGATGCCCAGGACCAGGAAGACCCGGAGGGCCGTGCTGAAAATCTTGCGGATCTGGGCGTAGTTGCCCAGGGCCCGGGCCTCGGAGGTCATGCGGCTCATGGCCACGGGGAGGCCTGTGGTGGAGATCATCAGCAGCACCGAGTAGAAGTCGTAGGCCGTGGTGAAGTAGCCGTAGCCCTTGTCGTCGATGATACCCAGCAGGGGAATCTTATAGACCGCGCCGATGATCTTGACAATGATGGTGGCGGCGGCCAGCATGGCCGCGCCCTGTAGGAAGGACTGCTGCTTGGCAGTCTTTTTTTCATCCATATTGATTACGATTCCTCCTTATTCTCACCGAACACCCGGGGCATGGCAGCCGAGAGCGTCTGGATTGCGGCGGCCAGGTCGATGGTGGGGAACTTCCCCGCCGCGTAGAGAATCTGGCCGCGGACCATGGTCAAGGTGACGTCCGCGCCGGACGCGGTGTAGACCAGGTTGGAATAGAGATTGTGGCAGGGGATCAGCTGTGGCTGGGTGAAGTCCAGCAGGATGAGGTCGGCGTCCATTCCCACCTGGAGCATCCCGCACTCGCCGTTCCGCCCCTGGGCCTTGGCGCCGCAGACCGTCGCCATCAAGAGGGCCGCCTGGGCCGGCAGGGCCGTGGGGTCGGCGGCACGGGCCTTAGCCGTGAGGCACGCGGCCCGCATGGTCCGGAAGAGGTCCAGGCTGCCTGCCTCGGCGGCGGAGCCGGTGCCCAGCGCCACGTTGAGGCCCGCCTTGGCCAGCGCCGCCGGGTCCGCGGTGGGCTTGCCCAGCTTGGCGTCTGACAGGGGGCAGTGGACCACCGAGGCGCCCCGCCGGGCCAAAAGCGCCGCGTCAGCCTCCAGGAGGCTTCCGCAGCCCGCGGCCTGGGTGGGCAGCCGGAAGAGACCGGAGCAATCCAGAATCTCCGCCGGGGAGAGGCCCCAGCGCTCCAGGGCGTCCTGGTTGTCGGTGTCGGTCTCCGAAAGGTGAAGCTGGAGGCCCAGACGGTTGTTGACGGCGTACTCATAGAGGGCGTCCCACAGGGGCGGGCTGGAGCTGTAGGCGCCGTGGAGCCCGGCGTCGATGCGGATGCGCCCGCCGTCGTAGCCATGGTACTGCTCGACGGTTTTCACCAGGGCCTGACAGTCGGGGTAGGTTTCAAAGTCGAAGTCGTCCCCCAGGTACATGGAGAGGTCCGGGGCCAGGTTGGCCTTGATGCCGCTCTCGGCGCAGGCCCGGGCCACGGCCTCGAGGGGGCCGTCCAGGCTGGAGAGGGAGGTGACGCCGCAGCGAAGGCTCTCGGCGATGCCCAACAGGGCCGCGGCGTGGGCCGTCTCGGCATCCATCCGCTCCTCCCGGGGATAAATGCGCTCCGCCAGCCGGGTCCGCTCGTCCACCTCGTCGGCCCAGCCCCGGAGAATGGTCTGGGGCAGGTGGGTGTGGCAGTTGATGAGCCCCGGCAGCAGGATCTGGCCCGTGGCGTCGAGAATTTCCCGGGGCTGCTCCTGGGGCGGCTCCTGGGAGAGATGGCTGATCTTACCGTCGGTGACGCCCACGAAGGCGTCGGGCAGGACGCGCATCTGCCCGTCCAGCGTCACGGCAGTGACATGGGAAAAGAGAAAATCCATAGTGCCTCCAATCATAAGAGCGGCGTCTGGCTGTCCGCTTCCTCCAGAAGCGCAAAAATCTCGGCCTTCTGCCGGAGAATCTCGTCGATCCGTCCGATGTAGTCGGCGGGAATCTTGGGATTGTGGAACCGCTGGAGCTTGCCGGGCCCCAGGTTTACCTTGGTCATGCCGCCGCCGCCCAGGGAGAGGATGGTGTGCAGCTCCTCCATCATGGCGATGTTGTAAAGGCCCGTGTAGCCGGGCTTGCACCAGCCGACATTTTCAAAGCTGCCGGACATATATTTCTGCCGGTAGAGGTAGTAGGGCTCGTACCCGGCACTTCGAAGCGCGGCCTCGGTGCGGGTAAGCATCTCGGCCACGGCCTCACCGCTGGGGAGGCCCCGGCGGTCCTGGTAGAGCTCGGCGGCTTTTTTGAGGGCCAGGGTGTGGACCGTGATGTTGCTGGGGTCCAGGCCGATGACCTGACGGACCGAATCCAGGAAGGAATCCGCCGTGTCGCCGGGGAGTCCGGCAATCAGGTCCATATTGATGCCGTCAAACCCGGCGGCCTGGGCGTCGGCGTAGGCCCGGAGGGTCTGGGCGGTGGTGTGGCGGCGGCCAATGCGCCGGAGAACCTCGTCGGACATGGTCTGGGGGTTGATGCTCATGCGGTCCGCGCCGCCCTGGCGGATGACCTGAAGCTTTTGAAGGTCCAGGGTGTCGGGCCGTCCGCCCTCCACGGTGAACTCCAGGCACTCGGAGAGGTCGAAATGCTCCCGGATGGCGGCCAGCAGCCGCTCCATCTGGGGCGCGGAGAGGGTGGTGGGGGTGCCGCCGCCGATGTAAAGGGTGCGGACTGTCCGGCCCGTCTGCCGAAGCAGCTGGCCGGTATGGGTAATTTCTCGGAGCAGCGCCTCCAGGTAGGGCGGCAGGTCCTTGCCGAATTTCTCCACGCTCTGGCTCACAAAGGAGCAGTAGGCGCAGCGGGTGGGGCAGAAGGGAATGCCCACATAGACCGAGAGGTCCCGGGGGCGGAGGAGCCGCGCCGTCTCCACGGTGTGGCGGGAGGCGTCGATGCACAGCCGCCGACGGGCTTCGGAGACGAAGTAGGTGTCCTTCAAAAGCCGGTCGGCGCTGGCTTCGGTGCCGCCGGCCAGGAGGTGGGCCGAGGTGAGCTTGGTGGGCCGCACACCGGCCAGGGCGCCCCAGGGCGGCGGCGCGGGCAGCACCTGGAGGGCCGCCAGGTAAAAGCTTTGCTGTAAAATCTGCCGCCGGAGGCGGACGTTTTCCGCTTCTGCCACCGGCAGGCGCCGGGCGCCGTGGCCCACCCGGCCCTGGTATTCGATTTTGGCCGTGGCGGTCAGGTAGGTCTTGCCTGTCGAGAGGGCGGAGAGGGCCTCGCCCTCGTCGGTCTGGGGAAAGAGCTGCATCATCAGCTGCTCCACGGCATAGAGGTCCTGATGGCCCCGGAGGGTGAGCTTCATCGCAATGCCTCTTTCATATAGGGATTGGTGTCCCGCTCTGTCTGGAGCGTGGTAGCGCCGCCGTGGCCGGGGAGGACCGTGTAGTCGCCCTCCAGCTGGGCCAGCTTTTTCAGCGAGGCCAGCATCTGCTGCCAGGAGCCGCCGGGAAAGTCGGTGCGGCCGCAGGACCCGGCGAAGAGCGTGTCCCCGCTCAGGAGCAGAGTTCCGGCCACCAGGCAGACGGAGCCGGGGGTGTGGCCCGGGGTGTGGAGGACCCGGAAGGTGATGCCGTCCATAGAAATGGTGTCGCCCTCGCCGTAGGTATGGGTCCAGGAGAGGCCCCGGGTCATCTGGGGCGGCAGGGCGATATCGGCCTCGTGAACGTAGACCGGCAGGTCCGGGTACTCGGCCCGGAGGTCGGCGATGCCGCCCACGTGGTCGTAGTGGCCGTGGGTCAGGAAGAGGTAGGCGGGGGTGAGCTGCTGCTGCGCCAGCCACTGGGCCACGGCTGCGCCGTCGTCGCCGGGGTCCACGATGGCGCAGCGGCCTGTGGCCTCGTCGGCCACCACGTAGCAGTTGGTCTCCAGGGGACCCAGGGGGAAGGAATAGAGCTTCATAGGCACCTCCTTGTTTACTTGAGATCGCGGGTGTCCAAGATCATGGTGACGGGGCCGTCGTTGACTGACTCCACCTGCATATAGGCCCCGAACTGGCCGTGCTGGGGCGGGAAGCCCAGCCGCTCGCACTCGGCCAGGAACTGCTCATAGAGCGGGATGGCCAGGTCCGGCCCGGCAGCGGCCAGGAAGTTGGGGCGGCGGCCGTGGCTGCAGTCGCCGTAGAGGGTGAACTGGCTGACCACCAGGACGCTCCCGCCCACGTCGGATAAGCCCTTATTCATTTTATCGTTCTCGTCGCGGAAAATGCGAAGGCCCAGCACCTTTTCCGCGAGCTTTCTGCACAATGCCGGGGTGTCATCCTGGGTGACGCCCAGGAGGATGAGAAAGCCCGGCCCGATCTGCCCCACGGTCTGGCCGTCGATGGCCACCGAGGCAGAGCGGACACGGGTGACAACTGCACGCATAAGTAACCTCCAAAGACTGTGAATTGGTAGGGGTCAATGCCCACATTGACTCGCGCCGCGTCAGCGGCCTCTCTGCCAAGGTGCGGTGGCAGCTTCATGCCGTTTGTACCACCGAGACCTCGGCAGAGATTCGCCTTTTGGCAGTCGGGCCGATGTAGGCATCGGCCCCTACGAGGGAAAATATCGGTTCAGCTCTTGCCGCGGCGGACGTTCTCCACGCCTGTCACGGAGCGGAGCTTGGCGGTGACGTTGTTCAGCTCGGCCACATCGTGGACGGTGAAGGTCAGGCTGGCGATGGCCTTGCCGTCGGGGACGGCGCGGCAGGAGATCTCCGTCACCTTGATCTTCAGGGAGGTCATCACCATGGCCAGGTCCAGCATCAGGCCGTCGCGGTCCTTGCAGTCGATCTCCAGCGAGGTGGCAAAGGGCTCTTCACCGGTGGTGTCGGCCCAGGAGGCCCGCACCCAGCGGTCCGGCTGGCGCTCGATCAGCGTCGGGCTGGCGTTGGGACAGTCACACCGGTGGATGGACACGCCGTAGCCCTTGGTGACGAAGCCGATGATGGGGTCGCCGGGGACCGGCGTGCAGCACCGGGAGAATTTCACCAGGCACGAGCCGATGTCCTCGACAATGACGCCGGAGTTGGCGGTGACGGTCTGCTTTTTCCCCACACCCTGGAGGGCCTTGGGCGTCAAGTCCTTGGCGGGGAGGGACTTGTTGGCCTTGACCAGCTCGTCGCGGATGCGGTTGACGCACTTGACGGCGGTCATGCCGCCGTAGCCGATGGCGGCGTACATATCGTCCAGGCAGTCGAAGCTCACCTTGCGGAGAATGGTGGGCAGCACCTCTTCGTTCTGGAGAACGGCGGGGTCGATGCTCATGCGCTTGAGCTCCGCCTCGAAGCTGGCCTTGCCGTGGACAATGTTCTCCTCGCGCTTCTCCTTTTTGAACCACTGCTTGATCTTGATGCGGGCCTGGTTGCTCTGGCAGATTTTCAGCCAGTCGCGGCTGGGGCCCTTGGCGCTCTTGGAAGTGAGAACCTCCACGATATCGCCGTTTTTCAGCTTCATATCAAAGCTGGCGATGCGGTTGTTGACCTTGGCACCCACCATGGAGTTGCCCACGGCGGAGTGGATGGCATAGGCGAAGTCGATGGGCGTGGAGCCGGCGGGCAGGGAGATGACCTTGCCCCGGGGTGTGAAGACGAAGACCTCGTCGTTGAACATATCCACCTTGAGGGAGTGGATGTAGTCCTCAGCTTCGGTGTCCTGCTGGCTCTCCAGCAGGCGGCGGACCCATTCAAATTCCTTTTCCTCTCCGGCGCCGGCGCCGCCCTGCTTGTATTTCCAGTGGGCGGCGACGCCGTACTCGGCGGTCTCGTGCATCTGCCAGGTGCGGATCTGCACTTCAAAGGGGATGCCTTCGGAGCCGATGACCGTGGTGTGGAGGGACTGGTACATATTGGGCTTGGGGGTGGAGATATAGTCCTTGAACCGCCCGGGCACCAGGTTGAAGAGGTCGTGGATGTGGCCCAGGACATTATAGCAGTCGGGAATGTCGTCCACGATGACCCGGAAGGCGTAGAGGTCGTAGAGCTCCTCAATGGACTTGTGCTGATCCTTCAGCTTGCGGTAGATGGAGTAGACGTGCTTGATCCGGCCGTAGATGGTGCCGTGGATGCCCACGCTCTCCAGCCGCTCGGTGATTTTCTGCTGGATGGACTGCATGAAGCGGTCGTCGGCGTCCTTGTGGGCCTGGAGATAGTCCACGATCTGCTGGTAACCTTCGGGGTCCAGGTATTGCAGGGAGATGTCCTCCAGCTCCCATTTGAGCTTCTGCATACCAAGGCGGTGCGCCAGGGGCGCGTAGATCTCCATGGTCTCGGTGGACTTGGATTTCTGCTTGGCCGGCGTCTGGTACTCCAGGGTGCGCATATTGTGCAGCCGGTCCGCGATTTTGATGAGGATGACCCGGATGTCCTTGCTCATGGCCATGAACATCTTGCGCAGGTTCTCCATCTGCTGCTCTTCGGTGGTGGAGTAGTTGACGCGGGTCAGCTTGGTGACGCCCTCCACCAGCTCGGCCACAGTGCGGCCAAAGAGGCGGGCGATTTCGTCAAAGCTGGCGTCGGTGTCTTCGAGACAGTCGTGCAGCAGCGCGGCCAGAATGGCGTCGGTGTCCAGGCCGATCTCCACCACGATCTCGGCCACAGCCAGGGGATGGATGATGTAGGGCTCGCCGCTCTTGCGCAGCTGCTTCTTGTGCTTCATGTCGGCGTAGCGATAGGCCTGATCCACCAGGGCGATGTCGGTGGTGGGGGCGTGGCGGGCGATGGCCCGCATCAAAGATTGGTATCTCGCTTCGGCAGTTTCCATTCAGTCACCTGCTTTCTGATCTTTGAGAGTTTGCAGAATGGGGCTGTCCCCCAGATTGACCTTCTTGCCCTTGGGCGCGCAGAGGCGGATGCGGCTCCGCTCCCGCACCACTTCTTTGGTCAGGAGTCCCCGCTCCTCCAGCACGTCCAGGCAGATTCGGATGCGGCCCGGTGGCATGGGGCTGCCGGCCCGGGCCAGCTTGCGGCTCATGCAGGAGATGTCCTCCTGCACCTGATTGGCCTTGGCCTGAGCCACCAGATACCGCCACAGCGCCGTGAAGTCCGCCCGGTCCGGCGTCAGCGCCGCGGCTTCCTCGGGCGTCAGGGGCTGCCCGGCGGTGAATTTATCGTAAAGAGCGCGGCCGGTGCCGCTCCGCTGGCGGCTCTCCCGGTCGGGCCGGATGTCCACCAGATTGAGCTGCACGGACTTGACGCCGCGAAATTCGTTGATCTGTGGAGTGAAGGCGATCTCCACCCGATCTCCCACGGCCACGCCGGCCCGCAGGGCCGTGGTGGAGAAGAAGATGGCGCCGAAGCTGTGGCCGCTGCCGCTGAGCCGCAGACGCAGGTGCCGCCCGCCGCCCACTTCGCTCAGCTGCTCCACCGTCAGGCCGTCCAGGAAAAAGACCGGCTTGGGGCAGCCGGCGCCGCAGGGTTCCAGCTGGTCCAGGGCCAGGATATTGGATTCGGTCAGAAGGGCCGGGTCGATGGCGCAGTCAATCTCCAGGGCGGCTTTGCGCTGGCCGCTGGCCGCGAAGTCCCGGGCCATGGCGTCCACCGCCGTGCGGAAGGTGTCGATTTCCCGGCGAAGGATGGTGAAGCCCGCGGCCAGCTCGTGGCCGCCGTAGCTCTCCAGCCGGGCAGACTGCGCCTCCAGCGAGGCAAAGAGGTTGAAGCCGCCGTAGGAGCGGGAAGAGGCCTTACCCTTCTCGCCGTCCAGGCAGATGAGGTAGGCCGGGCAGGCGAACTCCTCGGCCAGCCGAGAGGCTACGATGCCGATGACACCCTGGTGCCAGTGTTCTCCGGCCAGGACGATGGCATTGCCGGCGCCGTCCCGGGCCAACATGGACAGGGCCTCCTGGTAGATTTCGGCCTCCACTTCCTGGCGCTGCCGATTCAGCGCGCACAGACGCCGGGCCAGCTCCCGAGCCCTGGATTCATCCCGGGTGAGGAACAGCTCTGAGGCCAGCGTCACCTTGCCCATGCGCCCGGCGGCGTTGATCCGGGGAGCCAGGGTATAGCCGATGGTGGAGGCGGTGAGGCAGTGACCATCGCAGCTGCACTCGGCCATCAGTGCAGCCAGGCCGGGCCGGGGATTTTCCGCCAGTGCCTGGAGACCGCGAATTACAAAAGCACGGTTTTCACCAGTCAGGGGCATGACGTCCGCCACGGTGCCCAGGCAGAGAAGGTCGGCAAAGCGCTGCAAAATGGCCTCCTGGCTCCCCACGATGGCGGCGGCCAGCTTGAAGGCCACGCCCACGCCAGCCAGGCACCGGGTGGGGCCGGGCTGATCCTTACGGTGGGGGTCCACCACGGCCACCGCCGGCGGCAGCACGTCGCGGCATTCATGGTGGTCGGTGATAATGAGGTCGATGCCCTGCTCCCGGCAGTAGGCGGCCTCCTCGTCGGCAGTGATGCCGCAGTCCACGGTGACGATCAGCGAGACGCCTCGGGCCCGGAGGGAGGCGATGGCGGCCTGGTTGAGACCGTAGCCCTCTTCAATGCGGGCCGGGATGTAGTAAGTGACATTGCCGCCTTGGCTCTGGAGGAACTCCGTCAGGAGGCAGGTGGCGGTGATGCCGTCCACGTCGTAGTCGCCAAAGACGGCGATGGCCTCGCCCTGGGCCAAGGCGCGGCGAATCCGCCCGGCGGCCTTGTCCATGTCCTGGAGGACAAACGGGTCCTCCAGCGGCCCGTCGGCCAGGAGGAAACTGCGGGCTTTTTCAGGGGTGTCATACCCGCGGGCCGCCAGAACGGCGGCGGTCAGCGGGCCGTAACCAGACCGGCGCAGCGCGGCTTCGGCTGCTGCCGATCTCTCTTTCACATTCCAGGTTCCGTACTTCACAATGCATTCCATCCAATAAACAATCTTTTCAGATTATTATACCAAACTTCCCGGCCCAGTACAATTAGTATTTCTCCCAACCCTTGGGGGCGCCGGGGCCTGTTTCCGGCGAATTGACGGATATGGAGGAATTTTGTGTATGATTGGAGCGGGATTTATGGTATGATAGGAAAAAAGGAGGCGAGGAACCATGGTTCCCATCAGACGGCTCCCGGTGCCTGGACTATCCAACTGCCGGGATTTGGGCGGTTACGCGGCAGCGGACGGCGTGACCCGGTTCGGTGTGTTTCTCCGCAGTGAGGCGCCCTGCGGCCTGCCTGAGGCCGGCGGGCAGTATCTGCGGCAGTGGGGCCTGGGGGAGACCATCGACCTCCGGGGCGAGGCGGAGATCGCCTGGCGGCCCAGCGCACTGGAAGGCGTGCTGCCTTACCGGAAGATTTCCCTCTCCGGCGGCGCGGAGACTTTTGAGCAAAAAAATCTGCCCCAGGGGCCCTTCTCCTGGGACAAGGTGTATATCAAGCGGGCGCGGGAACACAGCGACTGGGTGCGCGACGTGGTAACGGCCTGCTGCGAGGCGCAGACGCCGGTGCTGTACCACTGTACCACCGGCAAGGACCGCACCGGCATCATCAGCTGCTGCTTGCTGGGGGCCGTGGGTGTCTCCCGGGAGGACATCGCCGCGGACTACTGCCTGAGTATGGTATATCTCCAGGAGATGTTCGAGGGGATGCGCACCGGGCGGCTGACCATCCGCAAGGAGCCGAGCGATTTTGAGCCCTACGTCTTTGAGACGCCCTTCACCGCCATGGCGGCCTTTTACGACTTCTTCACCGAAGAATACGGCGGGATTCCGGCGTATCTGCGCAAAATCGGCGTCAGCGACGCCGCCCTGGCCCGCCTGCGGGAGAAGTTCGTGGAGCCGGCGCTCTCGTAGGGGCCGATGCCCACATCGGCCCGCCGGAACCGGGTGCGGTGGGAAAACACGAAACGCCGCAGCGTGCGCTGCGGCGTTTGGGCAGCGTGTCGAAAAAGTGTTTTCGACACGCTGCCTTAGTTTTTGCAACTTTGGAAAAGTTGCAAAAACGCCATTATTGAACGTGCGGTGGGCTTTTTGCCCCCCGCACACACCCCCCGCTGCTCTATCGTGGCAACCTTCGGCGAGGCTTTTTGTCGGCCTTACAAAAAGGGCCCGTCGCAGAATAGGAAAATTCTGCGACGGGTTTTCTTCTGCCTGGGACGGCTAAAATAACGGAAATTACAGAAAAATCTGCGCATATATGTCTAAAATGGACGCACCAAACCAGACCCAGG